>DAOSJS010000114.1:0-11027 GCA_035367355.1 Candidatus Hydrogenedentota bacterium | reverse complement strand
GGATAGGCGATATCCTGAAATTCACAGCCGCCACAGGAACCGAAGTGAGGGCACCGTGCCTTGGGATCTGTGGATGATTCCTTCATTGCCATTTATGAAATCTGCGACGCGCCTGCCATGATTTTGAAGTTGAATGTGTACGCATACCCTATGAAAAAATCCGCGACCAATCAAGGGAACCGAAAATGCAGCGACGGTGCAGCACCTGTTCGCTCAATTCCGTTCTGTGCCGCGCAGAGCCTGTTCCTTCTCACAGGAACGCCACGGGTACAGGCAATCGAGATGCCCGGCACAAAATGCATGCGCCATCTTGGGTTGTCGTGCTAGAATGTCGCCCATTGAATACGCAATACCAGATAGTAACTTCCGAGGCAGGATATGAAACGAGGTTTCATCGAACTGGTTGATAATGCGCGATCCACCGTGGATCCGTGGCTTCCCTTTGAGGCGCACAGCGTCGAGCTGGAAACCCGGTTGCGTGCAGCCGCCACCGAAGAAGAGCGCGCGGCGCTCCAGCGCGAACTGGACGCCGAGCTGAAACGCGTGTTTTCGGAGTTGACGCCATGGCAGCGAGTGCAGGTGGCCCGGCATCCGCTGCGGCCCCGCATGCTTGACTATACCTCGCGCGTGTTTGACGATTTCATCGAGCTGCATGGCGACCGGGCGGTGGGGGATGACCCGGCGCTCGTGGGCGGGCTCGGCCGTTTCGAAGGGCGCACGGTGGTCGTGGTCGGCAATCAAAAAGGGGTGTCGACCGATGAGCGCCTCCGGCGGAATTTCGGCATGGCCCATCCGGAAGGCTATCGCAAGGCATTGCGCCTGTTCCATCTGGCCGAACGGCTGCAGTATCCGGTCATCACCTTCGTGGACACACCGGCGGCTCATCCCGGCATCGAGGCGGAACAGCGCGGCCAGGGCCCTGCGATTGCGGAAAATCTCCGCGCCATGCTGGCATTGAAAACGCCGGTCTTCTCTGTGGTGCTGGCGGAAGGCGGCAGTGGCGGTGCGCTGGGCATCGCGCTGGGCGATGTCGTGGCCATGTTTGAATGGTCGATCTACGTGATTTGTCCGCCGGAACGATGCGCCGAGATACTCTGGCGCGACGCCGGACGAAAAGAACTGGCGGCGTCGGCTCTTCGGATCACTGCGGATTCGCTTCGCAACCTGGGCGTCATTGACGAGATCTTGCCGGAACCTCCGGGAGGGGCGCACCGCGACCCCGATGGAGCGGCCAATACCCTGCGCACGCATATCCGGGCCTTTCTCGAAGGGTGCGATGCAAACCGGTGGTCGCCACGGAAACGGCAGGAGAAGTTCCGGGCGCTGGGGCAATGGCTGGAAGGGTGACAGTGGCGGCGGATGCCATAACGGAAAAGGATGGAAGAGTCTACCTGGCGGTGCGGGTTCAGCCCAAAGCTTCCAGGGAAGGAGTTCGGTTCGAAGCCGATGGCCGCATCCGCATTGTGTTGACAGCGCCACCCGTTGATGGCGAAGCCAACGACGCTCTGAAAACCTTTCTATCGAAAAGACTGGGGATCCCCAGACGCGCGATCGAGATCGCCAGCGGGGAAAAATCGCGTGAGAAACGGATCGTACTCGAAGGAATCACTCGGAAAGCAGTCGAAGCATGCCTGCGGGGCACGTCTAAGACGTGAAAGAGCCCGGGCTGAGTTCGTGGGAGCATGCCGTGTCTGAATTACGCCAACGGATTGATGAAGCCGTCTCCAGCATTCGGGCAGAGTGCGCTCTGGAACCTGGGATAGGAATAATCCTCGGGACGGGGCTGAGCAAGCTCGTGGAACGCATAAAGATTGATGCTCGCTTGAGTTACGACCGCATTCCGCACTTTGCCGTGTCCACCGTGGAATCGCATGACGGAGAACTGCTGTTCGGGCGTCTCAGCGGCAAATCCGTAGTCGCGATGTCGGGCAGGTTCCATCGTTACGAGGGATATTCCCTGAACCAGGTGACGTTTCCGGTGCGCGTTATGCGCGCGCTGGGCGCGCGTGTTCTCGTTGCATTTAACGCAGCGGGCGGCTTGAATCCACTGTTCCGCGCCGGCGACCTGATGGTTATCGACGATCACATCAACCTGATGGGCGACAATCCGTTGATTGGGGCGAACGATGATTCGCTGGGGCCACGCTTTCCCGATATGTCGGAGCCCTATTCCCGCGACCTGGTCAGTTTGGCGGAAACCGTAGCCCTGGAAAAGGGTATTAAGCTCCAGAAAGGAGTATACTTGGCCTGCTCGGGGCCCTGTCTCGAGACACGGGCCGAATACCGCATGATGCGCGGCATGGGGGCCGATGTAGTGGGTATGAGCACGGTGCCCGAGGTGATTGTGGCGGTACACGCAGGTATGGACGTGCTGGCGTTTTCCGTGATCACCGATGAGTGTTTTCCCGACGCATTGAAAGCCCTGCAGATCGAGAAAATTATTGCGACTGCGTCGGGCGCGGAGCCCAGGTTGACGGAACTGGTTAGCGGGTGTATTGAGCGCATGTCAGTGTGAAGCGGGAGATATAGAGATTTTTAGTGGAGGGCAGCTGCGGGTCGTTGAAGGGTGCGGCGGCTGGTTTTCGCGCGCGCCCCTCGGGCCATCGTGCGGCAAAGAGCTGAAGGTAGTTAGATTATGATCAAAGCGGTTCGTATCATCTTTGTAATAGCTTGTATTATCATGGGGACCTTGTGGGCGGTTCTGCTTGTTGATAACTGGAACGACTACGCCATGGAGCAGAATACGCGCCTCGCACAAGATGTCATTCAGTTACAGGACGAGGTGCCGTGGGGCATCTTCGGCGGGCTGATGGGCGGGGTGATCTCGGTGGGCGTGATCCTGGCATTGCGGTTTGTCACGCAGGAAGTCTTTGAAAAAATCGCCCCGGCCGCCCTGTGCATCGTGCTCGGCATGGTGGTTGGGTACGGGCTCGTGAAATACATTACCCACTTTGCCAAACCGACGGATCCCAACGTCACGTTATTCATGTATACGTCGGTGATCCTCATTTTCGGTTTTGTGGGCATCTCCCTCGGGCTGACCATGGCATCGAACTGGGAATCCCTCAAAAAAGCCATGCACCGCCGTCAGTTCGGCGTGGGGCAGGCCAAAGTCGTGGATACCAGCGTCATTATCGACGGGCGCATCGCGGATATCTGCAAGACGGGGTTCATCGAGGGGCCGCTGCTGATTCCCCGTTTCGTCCTTAAGGAACTCCAAAACATCGCCGACTCGCCGGATGTCTTGCGCCGCGCGCGCGGACGGCGTGGTCTCGACATCATCAAAGACATGCAGGAAAACAACCATCTGGTCGAGATCCAGGTACTTGAGGACGATCCGGTCGAGATAACCGAAGTTGACAGCAAGCTGGTGCGAGTGGCCCGCGATTACGGCAGCAAAATCCTCACCAACGACCTCAATCTCAACAAGGTCGCCCAGATCGAAGGCGTGCAGGTTCTGAATATCAATGACCTGGCGAACGCCCTGAAACCGGCCGTCCTCCCCGATGAACAAATGCAGGTGCGTATTGTCAAAGAGGGCAAGGAGGCCTTCCAGGGGGTCGGCTACCTTGACGACGGCACCATGATCGTTGTTGACGGTGGGAAAGAGCACGTCGGGAAAGACGTGTCAGTCGTTGTCACGAGCGTTCTCCAGACCACCGCCGGGCGCATGATCTTCACCAAGCTCCAAAGCGTCTTGTCGTGAATGTACGTCTCGTTGTTGCTGCCGCGGGCATGGGCCTTCGGCTGGGCCTCGAGCAGCCGAAGGCGCTCGCGTTGTGCGGCGGCAAACCTTTATTAATACGTACGTTAGCTAGATTTGACGCGGCGGGACTGCTCTCTCGCGCTGTAATTACGGTTCCCCCGGGGGCTGAGTCGGCCTTTGAGGCCATTTTGCACAACTCATTTGCTGGCAATGATTTTGTCCTTGTCACCGGAGGAAAAGAACGGCAGGAGTCCGTCGAACGGGCCCTGGACCAGCTGGATCAAAGCGACGAGATCGTCGTTATTCACGATGCGGCCCGGCCCTTTGTAAGCCATGAATCCATAACGGATTCGATAGAAGCAGCCGCGGAATACGGTGCGGCGACCGTGGCGATCCCTTGCGCTGACACCATCCTGGCGGGCGGGGCAGACGATATGCTCGAAGACACGCCCGATCGGCGCCGTCTCTGGGCCTGCCAGACTCCACAAACCTTTCGAGTGGAAGTGATTAAGCAGGCCCATCGGTATGCTCGCTCTCAAGGCTTCGCCGGGACGGACGATGCGACGCTGGTGCGGAGAATGGGTGCGGCGGTGAAACTGGTGCGAGGCACGCCTCTGAACTTCAAAGTCACGACTCCGGATGATCTGGCGCTCGCGGAAGCGGTTGTAACGAAAGGACTTGCATAATGCGAATCGGCCAAGGCTACGATCTGCACCGCCTCGAACCGGGCCGTCCCTTGATTCTTGGCGGGGTGCACGTGCCGCACGATAAAGGACTTACGGGACATTCCGATGCCGATGCGCTGGCACATGCCATCACCGATGCGCTGCTTGGGGCCGTTTCGCTCGGCAATATCGGGGAACACTTCCCGGACACCGACCCGCGATATAAAGGCGCTGACAGCCTGCAACTCCTTGCAAAAGCGTATTTTATGGTGAAGGAACTTGGCTACTGCCTGGGTAATATCGATGCCACGATCATCGCCCAGAAGCCGAAGCTGAATCCACATATCCCTGCGATGCGCAACGCGTTAGCCAGCTGTCTGCGAGTTCCCGTCGAGAACATTTCCGTCAAAGCCAAGACCAACGAAAGCCTGGGCGCAGAAGGCCGTGAGGAAGCGGTCAGTGTCCATGCGGTGGCACTGCTGCTGCGCAGCGAACATTCACGCTGAGACCATCGCCGAGACGTCCAACCGGCAGCCTATTTCTGCAAAATTCCCCGTACGCGCAACCACGAGATGCAGAGGCCGGGCCACGTATTGAGGTCCGGCAGGTCGGGCGCCAGGCCCACGCCGTGCGCGCCGTGTTCGTAGACATGCAGCTCGGCGGGAACCTCATGCTCGCACAGGGCGCCAAAATAGAGGAGACTGTTCTGAACCGGCACCACCGGATCGTCGGCGGTGTGAAACAAGAACGCGGGAGGGGTCTGGGCTGTCACCTGGGTGTGGTTGGACAGGTTTTTGATCAATTCCTCGGGTGGGTCTTCGCCGAGCAGGTTCTTGCGAGATCCCAAATGCGTATACGGCGGTTCGAACGTAATAACCGGGTAGCACAGGATCGAAAAATCAGGACGCGAGCTCTGCCGGTCAATGGCATCGGCCGCCGTGGCATTGCCCGGCTCGTAGTGGGTGGACAGGGTCGAGGCCAGATGCCCGCCCGCAGAAAAGCCCATGACGCCCAAGCGCGCGAGGTCGACATTCCAGGCCGCAGCGTTCGCGCGGACGAGCCGCATGGCGCGTTTCGCGTCTTCAAGCGGCACGGGGTGGCGATAAGGGGAGAGGCGGTACTTCAGCACGAAAGCCCCCAGCCCGTTTGCGTTGAACCATTGCGCGATCTGCTCACCCTCGTGGTCCATCGCATGGCCGCCATAGCCGCCGCCGGGGCAGACCAGCACCGCAGGCGCGGCACGGTCAGTGTCCAGCGGATACAGGCCCAGCGTCGGGATATCGGCCTCGCCCGAGCCCGTGGATCCCGGCGGGGCGCCATCCCAGATCGGAATGACCTCCCGGGGTTCGGCAAACGCGCTGCGTTGAATTCCTGCCGCCAGAATCATCAGGGCTACGAGCACAATCGCTGCAAAACGAGCGTCCATGAAATGCGTCTCCTGGTTCATCGATGTTGCGATCCGAGGTCGAAAAATCATAGCCCCTGCGGCCCGGAGGTTCAATGGGTCCGATGTGCTTCACCAGGACCTTGAAGTTCACTGCACGCCGCCGGGGCGGGACAACGATCTCCGTAAATGACCCTTATTCTTCGATCACGAGCTGCTCATTCGCGGGCAATTTCGGAAATGGGTTATGCGGTTCCAGCTGGTACCAGTACGCGACGGAGGCAAGGTCGTCCTGGAGCGGCAGATAACGCCCTTCGCTTTGCCAGCCCAGACTCTGAATGGTCACGCGCAGATCCTGTTTGAACCGGACGGGGTCGGTGATGTGCCAGCGATACTGGCCAAAGCGGCGCTGCGGACCATCGTTAGGGATGTGGTGGAAACCGGTATAGGGACTGGTAAAGCTCTCGTAGGAGTAGACGCCATCCGCGTCACGCTCGTTGTAGCCGTAGGAGCCGCAGAAATAATCTTCCTCGCCGGTGCCGCAGATGGTCGGGAATTCGCCGTCGCCGTCGATGAAGAATTTGATCTCGCCTTCGCCCCACCATCCCGGGCTGTTGGCGCCGTGGGCCAGGTAGGTTCCGACATAGTGGCCATGGCCGCGGATGCCGTCGACAATGGTGTACACCTCTTTATCCGGGAGTGGATTTACCCGGCGGAACTGGGCGTGAAAATACGGTGTGTCGGCCGAAACATCTTCCAGTGAGTAATCGATCTGGTAATAGACGGTCGCGTTTTTCTCGCTCAGATTTTCCATGGTGACCCGGCAGCTCTTCCGGAACGGCATCTGCCAATATGAATTAAAACCGCTTCGGGGATTGATGCAGATCGCAAGCGAGGTGATCCGGGGCTCTTTTCCCATGCCCCAGCCCGCCGCGAAGAAATCGCCTACCGGGACCTCCACCGACGGCTCGGTCTCACCGTCCCAGTAGAACCGCAGGATCATGAGCCGGTAATTGCCCACGGGCGTCATCCAGATGTGGTTGATGACTCCGGAGCCGTTAATCTCGCCCAGAGTGAATGTCGCGCCCGGCTCAATTCTGACATACGGGTTGACCTTCCATCCCTGACCCAGCTCCCGGGCGGCCCTGCTGGCGCTGCCTTCTTCCAGGGTGGCCATGCCGCCCTTTCCTTTTTCACCCGTGAAATTTTCGGGGCTGATGGAGCGCGTCTCCGCATTCTTGAGTTGATACAGCTGGGCCAGGTCGATCGTCTGTGACTTCGCGACGCGCGGCCAACCCAGGACCATACAGAGGACGCTCACTCCGATAAAGAGGCTCTTGAACATAATGGACACCGCTCCCTTTGTTTGTTTCTATGGGTCGTTTCGTACGTACTCCACCTTAGCGTGATGCCGCACCAGAGGTCAATGCGTTTGTCCACAGGACTCTCCAAGAAGATTTCCTGTTTTGCAGATCCAGGTGAAAGAGCCATTTGGCCGCCCAGGCCTGCGCATCCGCCTGAAGAAGGGCAGGCGCAGGGGCCTGAGCTACACAAGAGAGGAACGCAGGCAAGATGCCTGCGCTACGCGCTGCACACCCTGATAAAACACCAACTTACGCAAAGCAAACGAAATTCTGGGGAAAAGCTTGATTCGTCCCGAGAAGCAAGGGCGTGCGTTCCTGAATTGAAATCGGGCGAAAAACAGGCTGTTTTCTCTTTTGAATCTCGCCGGTCAACCCGTTACCATCCGTTTAGATGAAAAACAGCCGGCGTTTACGGCGGAAAGAACGAAGCCTGAACGGATATCCGGGCTTGTGACGCCGCGAGCGCTGACAATGGTTCGAATCCTGGAAATTGAATCGAAGGAGCAGGTGCAATGCGTCTTTTCTATCGGATTTCCGGCCAAATTGTGATGGCCCTTGTGGTCCTGCTGGCGCCTGGGCTGTCTTTTGCACAAGACGACAATGTATTGCAGATTGCCACGTTCCGCGCGGACGTAACGCCGCCGATCGGAGCCGTCTTGTGCAATGGCGGCGTCGAACCGGCTCAGGAGATTGTGGATCCTCTGACTGCGCGAGGCGTTGTGCTGTGGGCGGCGGATGGACCGATCGTCCTGTGTGCGGTCGACTGGGTAGGGATTGGAAATGAGGCGCACGACGCGTGGCGCGATGCCCTGGCCAAAGCAGCGGGCACCACGCGCGAACGTGTAGCGGTACACACATTGCATCAGCACGATACCCCGGGTGCGGATTATACAGCGGAACGTTTTCTCGCGGGAAACGGCATCGGCGGGGCGATGTTCGATGTTGAGGCGGCAGTCCAGGCGCTGAACCACGTTGCTGCGGCGGTCGCAGAAGCAGCAAGCCGTCCTGAGCGAGTAACCCATCTGGGCATTGGCATGGGGCGCGTTGAAAAAGTGGCCTCCAACCGGCGAATCCTTGGCCCGGACGGACAGTGTGGGCCGGCGCGCTTCAGCAGTTGCCGCAGTGAAGAACTTCGGAATGCCCCTGAAGGTCTGATTGATCCGAATGTTCGGATGCTTTCGTTCTGGAACGAAGACAAACCACTGGTCTGCCTGAGTTATTACGCCACGCACCCGCAAAGCCATTATGGAAAAGGGGGCGTCTCCTGGGATTTTGTGGGGATAGCCCGTGCGTTGCGTGATGCGGCGCTGCCGGGAACGCTTCATGTGCATTTCAACGGAGCGGGTGGCGATATCGCCGCGGGCAAATACAACGATGGATCGCCGGAGAACCGGCCGGTTCTGGCGGCCCGGCTCGCGGAGGGCATGCGCCTCGCGTGGGAGTCCACTGAAAAGACACCCATAACAGCATCAGACGTGCACTGGCGCACGTTCCCGGTCTCCTTGCCGGTATCCGAAGCATACGACATGTTGGAGGAAGGAAAAATCCTGGCTGACGAGGCTGAGAACACGCCGCGCCGTGTTCGTGCAGCACGGGCATTGGCCTGGTTTTATCGCATGAGTTCGGGGCATCGGATTGATTTGGCCGCGCTGGATGTTGGCCCGGCCACCGTGCTTCATATGCCGGGGGAATTGTGTATTGGTTACCAGCTTGCCGCACAGGAAATGGGCCCCGGGCGCTTTGTCTGCCTTGCTGCATACGGCGATTACGCGCCCGGATACATCTGCCTGAGTGAGGCATACCCCCAGGGCGGGTATGAACCATCGGCATCGCGGGTATCCCCTGAGGTCGAGGGTGTCTTGATGCAGGGGATGCACGCCTTGTTGCAAGAAACGGCAGGGGAGTAACATAATTCCTGCAGGGAATGGCCGGGACTTTTTCCGGGTTCCTCGAAGGATGGAGGATGCCGCAGCTTACCCCGGAAATCTCGGGATTGCGGCACTGATTTTCGTAAATGCCCTGTGCATTGGTGGCTAGAGCAAAGGGAAAGGATACGCACACGATGAAGGAAGCACAGTCGAAACGAATTGGGCGGCGCGGATTCCTGCGCGGGGCATCCGCACTGGCTGCGGGGGCTTTGGTTTCAAACTGCCGTTCCACAACCGGCACGCCGCGAGCCTTGGGAAGACAAACCCGTTTGGCCACCTTCGCGTGCGATGTCACTCTGCCTCTGGGAACGCCCATTTACTCGAGCTATAAACCACTGGAGACAATCGAGCACCCGCTTATGGCAAAGGGTGTGGTCATTGAACAGGGCAATGACCGGTATGTGTTGTGCGCCGTGGATTATTGCGAGCTGCGCAATTCAACCTACGATCTCTTCCGCGAGGCCGTGGCCGAAAGCGCACAGACGAGCATCTCGCATGTGGCCGTACAAACCGTTCACCAGCACACCGCGCCCATGGGCGATGCAGATGCGCGCCCGTTTATTGATGCCGTGAATCCGCCGCCGGCATTTCCAGCCAACGAGGTGTGGGATACCCTGGCCGCAACACTGGGCGGGGCGGTCCGAGAGGCCATGGGCAACTTTACGCCGGTTGATGCCGTCGGCATGAGCCAGGCGCGAGTAGACCGGGTGGCCTCAAACCGCCGGGTCCCCCTGGGGGATGGCAAAGTCGGTTTTCGGGCCAGTTCGTGCCGCGACGAAAAGATACGGGACATGCCCGAAGGGCTGATCGATCCGATGCTGCAGACCATCACGTTTGCGCAGAATGGCCGCCCCGTGGCGCGGCTCCATTACTATGCCACGCACCCGCAGAGCTTTTACGGTGATCCCCGTGCCAGCTACGATTTTGTCGGGATGGCCCGCGAACACCTTGAGCAGGAAGAGGGCATTTTCCAGGTGTACTTCACCGGATGCGCGGGAAACGTCGCCGCGGGGAAATACAACGACGGCTCACCCGAGGCGCGTCAGGGCCTTTACGAACGCCTCTATGCCGCGATGAAAGCCTCCTGCGCCGCGCCCACGTTCGTGCCGATCACGCCCATCACCTGGACCACCGCGGAATTTCCGTTGACGGAGCGCGATGACCCCGGCTACACGGAAGAAGACTGCCGGGCACAATTGGCTGATGTGAGCAGGCCGGACAGCGTGCGCACGGGCGGCGCGATGGGCCTGGCATACCGGCTCCGGAGCAATCGGCCCATTGAATTGAACGCGCTGCACATGGGCAACCTCCACATCGCGCACCTTCCGGGTGAACCGATGATCGAATACCAGCTTTTCGCCAAAGAGCTGCGTGCCGGGGAATTCGTGGCGGTGTCCGGTTACGGCGACTGCGCGCCCGGCTACATCTGCCTGGCTTCGGGATACGGCGAAGGCGGCTACGAGCCCACGGCGTCGCTGCTCCGTCCGGAGTCGGAAGGTCCGTTCCGTGAGTCCATCCGGCAGCTGCTTGCGTAGCCGGCTGCAGGCAGGCGGGTTGACGGCTCGCAACTCATTGACAGCCGGATTCAGTCTTTCCAGGGCGCTACGGGCAGGCCCAGCGCCGCGGCACCTTCTGTGGCGCCCAGCATGATGCGTTCTTCGATACCGCTTGCCCACGGCGCAGCGAAGCCATAGTAAAGCTGGGCGTCCGCGCCTTCATAACCGCCTTCCTCAAGTACCCGCTCCGACGGGATGTAACTGGGGATGTGGTGGGCATAGGCCATGACGAACGTGTCGTTGCCCAGCATGCGCTTCAGGAAGACGGAGTAATCGACCACCACCTCGCCTGCAAGCGCGACCAGGGTCTGATCGCCCAGGCGCCACAACTGGATCGGATAGGGATAGGACGAGGGGAGAGGCTGGCCCGCGTCGAGTGTTTCGATCAGCTGGTTCAGGCAACGCAGCCGGTAATCAGGGGCGT
>DAOSJS010000113.1:0-11154 GCA_035367355.1 Candidatus Hydrogenedentota bacterium | reverse complement strand
GAAGCTTCCGGTATCGGTTGCCAGCGCGACGTAGGCGCATTCGGCGATCTCGCGCGTCAGGCTGACTCCGGCACAATCCATGAGGTCGATGATCAATTCGCCGGTGGCGGCGTATCGGGGATCAACCACGGCCAGGTCGCCGATGGGATCATCTTCGAGGTGGTGGTCGAGCACGATGACTTCGGTGTTCTCATCGATCAAATCACTCACCTCGCCGATGCGATCCAGCTGAGCCACGTCGACAATTACGGCCAGGTCAAAAGGCGGAGCGCAGACTTCGGGCGGGCAGATACGCTCCGCTCCCGGCAGCCAGGCGTAGCGCTTGGGAACGGGATGGGCTAGAGAGCAGACGACCTCGGGGTCATGCAGGGTGCGGATGATGTGGTACACGGCCAGCACTGCTCCAACGGCGTCGCCGTCCGGTGAGACATGGCTGGTCACGAGAATGCGTTTCGCCTGGCGAATTCTCTGCAGAATTTCCGCCAGCTTACTCTGCGGCATCCCTGTCGTCCTGTTCTTCCGCATGGATTTCCTTGAAGATCTCCTCCAGACGGAACGCATCGTCCACGGAGGTATCTTCAAAAAAGCGGATTTCGGGCGCATGGCGCATGCGCAGACGGCGGCCGACCTCGCCGCGCAGCCAGGTTGCGGAGCGCCGCAGGGCGGCCAGGGAGGCTTTGCGCTGTTTGGATTCGCCCATAAGGCTGACATACGCATTGGCATAACGCAGGTCGGGCGACATGCGCACATGCATCACCGATACAAAACCGATGCGGGGATCTTTCAGTCCATGCGTGAGCAGGTGGGCGATTTCCTGCCGAACCAGTTCTCCGACGCGCTTTTCTCTGCCGTGGCTCATAGTCTAAAGCATTTCGATAGCGATGTTTGTGACTTCAGCTTCGCTGCATGTCGCGGCGTAGCGTCCGATCTCGTTAAGCTGGGTATTCGCAAAGCGGCTTTCGCGGGCAACCACACAGACGGCCAGCCGGGCCCGCCGCCATTCATCCAGGAAGTCTACCTCCGCGACCGACGCATTGTACCGGTTTCGGATGCGGTCCTTCAGGCTTTTTACCACCCGGCGTTTGTCTTTGAGAGAACGCGCGCCGTGAATAAGCAGATCCAATGTCAGCAACCCGATGGTCAATGGAATGCCTTTGTTCTATGAGGCGCAGGCCGTCGGGCTACTCCAGCTTCTGCGCTACCTGCTCGAGGCGGTACGCTTCGATGATGTCGCCCACCTTGACGTCCTGGAAGCTCTCCAGCACGATGCCACACTCGAACCCTGTAGCAACGCTGCGCACATCGTCCTTTTCCCGGCGCAGCGAGGCAATCCTGCCTTCGTACAGAACCACATCATTCCGGACGACACGGATAAGTGAGGCGCGGCTGATCTCACCGTCCTGCACATAGCAACCGGCAATGTTCCCGATGGCGGACGATCGAAAGATCTCGCGAATCTCCACATGGCCGGTAACGACTTCCTTCGTTTCGGGAGTCAACAGGCCTTCCAGCGCCTTCTTCACCTCGTCGATCACTTCATAAATGATGCGGTAGGTTCGGATATCGACGCCTTCCTGTTCCGCGAGCTTTCGCACCCGCGGGTTGGCGGTCACATGGAAGCCGATAATGACGGCGTCGCTTGCGCTGGCCAGGATGACATCGGACTCATTGATGCCTCCCACACCGCTGTGAACCAGCTCCACTTTGACGTCTTCGTTGCCAAGCTTCAGCAGGTTGCTTTCCAGTACATCGACCGAGCCCTGCACATCGGCCTTGATGACGACGTTCAAAACGTGGCGTTCACCTTCCTTCAGGTGCTTATGGAAGTCTTCCAGGGTGATGCGGCGCGCGGTCGCTCCCTGCTTCAGCTTCGCCCGGTCAATCCGTTTCTCCGCAATCGCCCGGGCAATGCGTTCGTCGTCTACAACGACAAACTGGTCGCCCGCGGTGGCCACGTCATTAAACCCGAGCACAAGCACCGGGGTCGCAGGAGGCACGTTCTCCACTTGCTCTCCTCGCGAATTGATCATCGCGCGTACGCGGCCGTAGGTCTCGCCCGCGAGAAACACATCGCCCACGTGGAGCGTGCCGGTTTGCACCAGGACCCAGGCCACGGGGCCCTGCCCTTTGGAAAGTTCGCTTTCAACCACGGCACCGCGGGCTTTCTTTCGAGGATTGGCCCTGAGCTCGAGCATCTCCGCTTCCAGGACGAGCATTTCCATCAGGGTATCCACGCCCTCGCCCGTTTTCGCGGAGATGTTCCGGATGATCGTCTTGCCGCCCCATTGTTCGTCTACGAGGTCGTATTTCACCAGCTCCTGGCGGATGCGGTCGGGCTGGGCCTCCGGTTTGTCGCATTTGTTGATGGCGACCACAATGGGAACCTCGGCGGCCCGGGCGTGGTCAATAGCCTCGACGGTCTGAGGCATGATGCCGTCGTCCGCGGCGATGACCAGAACAACCACGTCGGTGGCCTGTGCGCCGCGGGCGCGCATCTGCGTAAAGGCGGCGTGACCGGGCGTGTCCAGGAAGACAACCCGCCCGCCTCGAATCTCCACGTCATAGGCCGCGATATGCTGGGTAATGCCGCCGACCTCGCCCTCCGCGACATGGGCCCGCCGCAGGTAGTCGAGCAGGGTCGTTTTGCCGTGGTCCACGTGTCCCATAACCGTGACGACGGGCGGTCTGAGCACCAGATCCTCGGGCGCATCGGGCTCTTCGGCCATGATTTCTTCTTCGCCTGGGATGGCACTGCGGACTTCGTATCCGTGGGCTTCCCCGATCTGGCGGATAAGGTCGAACGAGAGGCTCTGGTTTTTATTGGCCAGGATGTTGTGCTCCATGAGCTCCAGAATGACGTCGCTCGTGGCCATATCCAGGGCTTCGGCCAACTGCTCCACCGTCATGGTCTCATCGACTTCGATGATGTGCTTTTCAAAGATCTCATCAACGGCACTGCCCAGTTCGTCATCTTTGTCGCGCTTTTTACGGCGCTTTTTAATCTGCCCGGTTGGTCCGGCGGCCTGGAACTCGCGTACCTTCGCGGCCGCGTCCCGGCGCATGGCTTCTTCCGCACGCTGGCGTTCGACTCTCTTCTGACGCTTGCGCGCGGTCTTTCCGGTGACGGTGCGCTTGGTCGCAGGGGCAGCCGTGGCGGCCGTCGTGACCGTTGCGGCCAGTTCTGCCCGTTGTTGCCGCTTGCGCGCCATGCGTTCTTCAGCGCGCCGCTTCACCTCGGCCACCACCGCGGGGTCGGGCTTGACCATCGCCCGGGCCGCCTCGCGCGCTTTGCGCGCTTCTTCTTCTTCCTGATGGCGCTCCGCTTCAGCGAGAATGGCGCTCTCAAGTTCCGCCTCGTCGTCTTCAAATACGGGCGTTTCTTCCAGGACGGCATCCAACTCTTTCACACGCGTTCCGTCGGCACGGATAATCTGGACGACGTCCTCATGGTCGACGGCCCGCCCGATCAGGATGTCGGGCTCGGTCGTTCGCGCGGGCTTTTTAGCTGCCGCTTTCTTGGGGGCAGCTTTTTTCGTTTCAGCCTTCCCGGCGGCCTCGGCCGCCGCCGCCGGAGCCTCCTCCTCGGCTTCAGGGCGCAGGATTTCCACCAGGGGCGATTCTTCGGGTTCGTCCTCGCTCTTCTTTTTCTTCGCGGCGGCTTTCGTGGAAGCGGCTTTCGCTTTGGTCGGCGTCTTCTTGGCTGCGGGCTTCTTTTTCGCGGCCAGCTTGCGTTTGGCCGCCGCCTTCTTCGCGGCGGCTTGCAGGCGTTCCGTACGTTTCCGGGCCTTCTCTTCTTCATCGAGCTTCTTTTGGCGCACCCGTTCGGCAACGGAAGGGTCGTCGTCAACGTCGATGAGCAAGTCGCACTGATCGTCGGTCAACTCGCTGTCAACGCTCTCGACCTCCATCAGCATGAAGCGGAGTTTTTCAAGGGCTTCCTCCGCTGTCATGTCCAGCCGTTTCGCCAAGCTCGCTACTGTCTGCATTAAGTCTAACTCCTGAAGAACCTTACTCTTCGCATTGCATCAGAAACGCCTATTACATTACAGATCTCCCCGTGTCGGTTCGTTTGAGGCAGGGCCATCGGCATCCGCCTCCTCCTTCAACGGTTCGTCTTCATCCACATCTGCCGTCTCATCTGTATTCAGAGGGGGGGCGTCTTCCGGCGGGGCGCCCGTCGAGCCGGCGTCCGGGGCGGCGCCACCCGTCAGTTCAACATCGCTCTTGATATCGATGTTCCAGCCCATAAGTTTTGAGGCCAGGCGCGCGTTCTGCCCCCGTTTTCCGATCGCCAGCGACAACTGGTCATGAGGCACGACCACCAGAATTACCCGGTTGGTTTCATCCACGGAAATGTCCAGGATATCCGCCGGATTCAGTGCGTTGGTGCTCATTTCCACCGGATCTTCGCTCCAGCGGACAATATCGATCTTCTCGCCGCACAGCTCCTCAACAACCGCGCGAACCCGCGACCCTTTCATGCCTACGCACGCGCCGACCGGGTCTACGTTAAGATCGTTGGAGTGGACGGCGATCTTGGTGCGGTTGCCGGCTTCCCGGGCGATCCCTTTGATCTCGACGGTACCATCGTAAATTTCGGGGACTTCCAGCTCAAAAAGCGCGCGCACCAGGTCGGGACAGGCGCGCGACAAGACCACCTGAGGGCCGCGGGGAGACTTCTCGACTTCGACAAGAAACGCGCGGATGCGGTCTCCGGGTTTGAAGTTCTCCCGGGGGGACTGTTCCCGGAGCGGCAGAACGGCGTCGGCCCGGCCAATGGAGACGATAATATTGCCGTGGCTGATGCGTTTCACCACGCCGGTGACCATCTCGCCTTCCCGCTGCTTGAACTCGTCGTACACATTTTCACGCTCAGCGTCTTTGAGCTTCTGAATGATGACCTGTTTGGCGGTCTGGGCTGCGATACGCCCGAAATCCTTGGGCTCCGCCGGTACTTTGAGGCGGTCACCGACACCCGCCTCGGGATTCATGCCCTGGGCCTCTTCGACGGTCATTTCCCGGGTGTCGTCGGTCACGCTTTCCACGACTTCTCGAATCTCGTATACCTTGAAGACGAGCGAGGCGGGATCCACTTCAACGACGATTTCGGCCTTGGGATGGAAGCTCTTTCGCGCGGCACTTTCGAGTGCCGTGCGAATGGCTTCCAGCAGCTTGTCGCGATCGATGCTCTTTTCCGCTTCGAGCTGCTGTAAAATCACCTGCAAATTTGCATCAGCCACAATCGCCTCACTTCCCAGCGTGTTCAGCGGTCAAGATTCGCTTTGCGGACATTTTCCAGATGGACGCTGTACACGGCGCCATCGCTGGCGACGTCGAGCATCCCGTTGTCAAATGCCTGCAACAGTCCCTTGATCCGCTTACGCCCGTTCACCGGCATATGCGTCTTCACGATTACCGGTTCTCCAATAAACCGCACGAAGTCCTGCGGCCTGCGTAGCGGCCTGTCAAACCCCGGCGAGGAGACCTCGAGAACATAATTGCCGTCGATAAAGTCCTCCGCATCCAGTATGGGATCAACCAGCCGGCTTACCGTCTGGCAGTCATCCAGGCCGATTCCATGTTCGCTATCAATGAAGAGGCGCAGCGTCTGCCTGCCGCTTGGGCCGCCAAACTCCACCTCAATCAATGCATACCCGTGCTGCGCGATGGGGCCTTCAAGCGTCTCCCAGGCACGCTTGATCACATCTTCGCGAACCAAAATCAAACCCTTCTGCCACAAATAGTTAGCTTATCGTGGGCGCTCCAGGCCGGCTGGACACACCAAACCCAAGCCGGGCACAACCAAAAAGAGTGGGCGCAAACCCACTCTTTGGTTACCCGCGCTGAAACCAGAAAAGTGTATCACAGGAGCCTGTCTGGATGCAACCGCGTTTGAGCGGGTTGAATTTCCCAAGCCATGAAAAATCCATGAGTTACGCTCACGGCTTCAACGCGGAGACATTTGAGGAAAGGTTCCGGCTAGAGCATCACCAGCGCCATATTGCGCGCCAGTTGGTCGCCGCGGCGGTATGAAAAAAAACGGCCGTCCTCGATCGTGCAAAGCCCGGCCTGGTAAATCTGCCCGTCCGGCACGCCTGCAGCCTGTAGTTGCAGGCGATTGGTTTCCCAGAGATTCAAAAACCGGCCCCGGCAGGGCCAGCCCGCGCCCGCCCAATCGGCCGCGAGGGCTTCGGAGACCTCATAACGCGAAGGGCCCGCGGAAGGGCCGATGAGGGCATGGACGCCACGGGGCGGCACTCCGAAACGCTCGCCCATCAGGGCAATGGCCCTCCCTGCGATATTTTCGCGAGTCCCCTGGCGCCCGGCGTGCACCAGTCCCGCAGCCCCCTCATCGGGCGCGAAAAGAAACACGGGCACGCAATCCGCGATGAACACGGCCAGAGGAAGCCCAGGGAGCGCCGTAAGTATCCCGTCCGTGGCGGGGAGCGCCTCATCGCGCCGCAGGGCGCCGCGGCCCCGCTCTGTTTCACCCGCCACCGCGATGGCAAGGCCGTGTACCTGCTGGCCGCACACCAGGTGCTCCGGCGCAATGCCGAGAGCAGTACAACAGACCTCGCGGGGGGAGCCGGGGCCCGAGAGGCGGCAATCCCCGTCGCAACGCTCTGTCATTGCAGCGACGCGCAATCCCAGGGATTCTAATTCAGGAAAACGGATCACAGGATATACTTCGTCAAATCGCGATCTTCTGCGATTTCAGCCAGACGGTTCTGGGCGTCCTCCGCGCTCATGCGCACATGCATACCTTTTTTCTCAGTTGCATCAAAGAGCAGGTCTTCCAGGAGATATTCGAGAATGGTGTGCAGCCGCCGGGCGCCAATATTTTCAGACGATGCATTCACTTTTTCGCACACCGAGGCCAGAAGATCGATGCAGTCATCGTCGAACTCCACGGTGACGCCTTCGGTGGCCAGGAGGGCCTGATACTGCCGGATCAGCGAGTTTTCAGGCTCCCGCAGGATGCGTTTGAAATCGTCCAGTCGCAGGCTGTTCAGCTCGACGCGAATGGGAAACCGGCCCTGCAGCTCGGGGATCAGGTCCGACACCTTGCTCATGTGGAAGGCGCCTGCCGCGATAAACAGGATATGGTCTGTCTTGACCGGTCCAGATTTGGTTGTGACGGTGCTGCCCTCCACAATGGGCAGGATATCGCGCTGTACACCTTCCCGGGAGATATCCGGTCCGCTTCGCGGGGCGCCGTGGCCCGCGATCTTGTCGATCTCGTCCAGGAACACAATGCCCGCATTCTCCGTTCGGTGGATGGCTTCGCGCACCACCGCGTCCATATCCAGAAGGTTCTGGGCTTCCTCCTGCTCCAGAATTTCACGCGCCTCGGCCACGGTGACCCGGCGCCGTTTGGTCCGCTGGGGCATGAAGCGCTCGAACATCTCCTGAATATTGAAGCCCATTTCCTCCAGACCTGCGTTGGAAAAGACCTGCATTGTCTGTGGACTGCCGGTCTCCCGGACCTCCACGTCGATCTCCCGTTCGTCGAGGTCTCCAGCACGTAGTTTGGCGAGCAGGATCTCGCGGGTGCGCGCCTCGGCATCGGGCTCGGCGGGAGCGGCGGCCGGCGCTTCATCGCCCGCCCCGAGGTCCCCGGGGCGATAGACCTGCCGCGCCGCGCTGGGACGGGGCGGCAGGAGGATGTCCAGCAGCCGCCATTCAGCCGAGGCAGCCGCTTTCGGCCGGATGGCCTCGACCATTTCCTCCCGCACCATATGTACCGCGACTTCGGTGAGTTCGCGGATCATAGATTCACAATCCCGGCCGACATAGCCGACCTCGGTAAATTTCGAAGCTTCCACCTTAATGAAGGGGGCGTCGGCGAGTTTCGCCAAACGCCGCGCGATCTCGGTTTTACCGACGCCGGTGGGCCCGATCAGGATGATGTTTTTCGGGGCGACTTCTTCGCGCAGCGCATCGTCAAGCTGCTGCCGGCGCCAGCGATTGCGCAACGCGATCGCTACTTTCCGTTTAGCGGCATCCTGCCCGATGATGTATTTATCGAGTTCCGCAACGATTTCTCTGGGTGTCAGCGACATCATAAGCAGCTCCAGACGTATTTAGCCCATTTTGCAGACGCGGCGGACATGGCGTTCCCCTTCCGAGAAAGGGGTCGCCAGCCAGACGTCAATAATTGCCAGGCTCTCCTGCAATGAGAGGATCCGTTTGCCAAAACAGAGGACGTTGGCGTCGTTGTGTTCCCGGGACAGACGCGCCATTTCCGGGGTCGCACAGACGGCCGCGCGGATGCCCCGGTTGCGGTTCGCCGCGATGGACATGCCGATGCCCGTGCCGCACATGAGCAGACCCACATCGGCCTCGCCGGCGAGGATCGCGTCACATACGGCCTGGGCCTGATCCGGGTAGTCCACGGATTCGGCGCTGTTTGTGCCACAATCGACAACGGTGTGGCCCAGTTCCTGCAGGTGCCGCACGATCTCCGGTTTAAACAAAGGCGGCGGCCCTTCCATCGCAGCGTGATCATTGCCAACAGCGATTCTCATGGCGTGACTTCCGTCTCCCCGGGCAGATCCTGCCCCTAAAACCACTCTGAAGTTGCCCGCAGCGCATACAGGCTATCCAGCCGATAGCCGCTGCCCGGGCCACATTTTCCAAAGATCCATACTTTCGCGCCGGTGCAGAGGCCTTCATTCACCCTGGGGCCGCCTCTCACAGCACTCGGCAGAATTCACGCGTTTGCCTTCGCTGCCAACGCCCTCCCGCACCGTCGTGCAAAGCACGAAATGACGAGTATAGCTGTGCACCACACGGAGGTTCCAGAACAGAATTACAGGAATGCCTGCAGTGCGTGTTCAGGGATGACGCCTTCGCGGAGCACCCGGCCGGTTTCCGGGTCGAAAACCGTGGAGGGCGGGCCACTCGGAAGTGTTCCACCGTCGATAGCCACCGCGATGTCTTCCAGAGTCAGTTCCGTCACGGAACGGGCGGGCGTGCCCCCAGAAAAATTTGCGGATGTCGAGGTGATCGGGCCCCCAAACCCGCGGCAAAGCGTCCTGGCCGTATCGCAGGAAGGACACCGTACACAGAGCTTTCCATCCGGTCCCAGGAGATTTCCTGAGAGGCCGGGGACCGCCGGCAGCAACAGGCTCAACGGCCCTGGCCAGAAATGCTCGGCGAAGAGGCGCGCACGTTCGGTCAGCGGGCCCGTGAGCCTGTCCAATTGAGCGGTATCGCCGATGATGAGGAGAACGGCCTTCCCCTGCTCCCTGCCCTTGGCCTGGAACAGGCGCTCCAGGGCGCAGGCATTGAACGGGTTGACTCCGAGGCCGTAGACGGTCTCCGTCGGGTAGGCAATGAGGACTCCCCGCCGCAGGGCCTCTACCGCGGCATCAATCCCGCCGGCTGTTGGAGGAACCACGTGCATCGAGATCTTCCAGGTACTGCCGCAGCCTTTGAAAAGCGCGGGCACGGTGACTGATGCGCTGTTTCACGAGTGCGCCGAGTTCTGCGAACGTCTGGTCGTAGCCTTCCGGGATAAACAGCGGATCGTAGCCGAAACCAGTTTGTCCTCGCGGTTCCAGGGCAATGCGGCCTTCCACAGCGCCCGTCTCCACGTGCGACCCCCCGTCGGGATGCACGAACGCCGCACAGCAGACAAAGCGTGCGGTCCGCTGGGCCTCGGGAACCATCGCCAATTCGTTCAGGAGCCGCCGGTTGTTGTCGTCATCGGTAGACCCCGGTCCGGCGTATCGCGCCGAATAGATGCCCGGTGCGCCATCCAGGGCATCCACCACGAGCCCGGAATCGTCGGCAGCACAGCACCACCCAGTTGCGTGGCAGTAATAGGAAGCTTTAAGCCGGGCGTTTTCCTCAAAGGTGTGACCGGTCTCTCCCGGCTCGGGCAGCGCGGGGTGATCGGCCAGGCAGCGCACTTCCCACGGCAGCCCCGCGAGAATCTCTCTCAATTCAGCGGCCTTGTGTGTGTTGGTGGTTCCGAGCAGGAGGATCTCAGGCAAGTTCCAGGGCCTCCCGCTGCAGGGCGAAAAGCTGCTCGCACCCGCCACTGGCCAAGTCAAGCAGTTCCTGGAAGTGCTCCCGGGGAAAGGCCTCCCCCTCCGCTGTCGCCTGCACTTCAATGAGGTAACCGTCACTCCGGCAGACAAGGTTCATATCCACATCGGCGGCGACGTCTTCTTCATAACAGAGATCCAGGCGAGTCTCTCCGTCAACCCTGCCCACGCTCACGGCCGCGCATTGGCCGAGGAGGGGCATTTTGGCGATCCCGCCCGTATCAAACAGGTGGCGGATTGCATCGTGCAGCGCAACATACGCGCCGGTAATCGCCGCGGTGCGGGTGCCGCCATCCGCCTGAATCACGTCGCAGTCCAGGGTGATCTGCCGTTCTCCGAGAAAGCTCATATCGACCACGTTGCGCAGCGACCTGCCGATCAGGCGGCTGATCTCTTTGGCGCGCCCGGCGTTGAAAGACTCCCGGGACGTTCGCGTATGGGTTGACCGGGGCAGCATGGCGTATTCCGCGGTGATCCAGCCATGCCCGGAATCGCGTAAAAACGCGGGCACCCGGTCTTCCACGCTTGCGGTACAGAGGACTTTCGTGTTCCCGTACGACACCAGCACGGCGCCTTCGGCGTAACGCGTAAACTGACGCTCGAACAACACCGGGCGCAGCGCGTCATTCGGCCGGTTATCAGGGCGCATGGACAACTCTATTCCTGCTCCTTCGGACTCTCGAGCTCACCGGCCTGCGACGCGTCTCCAGAAGAAAGCCCGGCCGGACTCGAAGATGGCGGCGTGGCCCGCATCTTCTCTTCCGCCGCCGCCACCTGGGTTTCTTTGGTGTCGCGATGGTATTTGTTGATGAGATTTTCGAAGACCGGGTCCTCGCGCAGAATATCGACCGCGCGCTGGAGCTGCGTGTCTTCGACACTGCTTTCCGTAGCGGCGTCGCCGGTAATGGTGCCATGATTCTGGCCGTTGCGCCGCTTGCCCGGGTCACCAATGAAGGATTGCCGCATCTGGTCGAGCAACTGCCGCTGGTGAGCCTCCGGCATTTCGAGCTCGACGTCCGGAAGGATGCCCTGTTTGTGAATGGTGACTTCCGCGGGCGTGTAATACAGGGCGGTCGTGAGCCGGAGCGCGCTGCCGGCC
>DAOSJS010000112.1:0-11308 GCA_035367355.1 Candidatus Hydrogenedentota bacterium | reverse complement strand
TGGATTTTCGCACGGCGCCGTTCGTCGTGGAGGCCTGGGTCCGGCATCGCGGCCAGCAGGAACAGCAGTATGGGGCGACGATCTTCAGTTTCGGTATCGGCGGGGGTTGGCGTCTCGGCATCAACCACCTGGGCGAAGTCCTGTTTACCTTGTACGGCATTGGCGAACGGGCCGGAACCCAATCCATTGTCCCGGCTGATGGCGAATGGCACCACGTCGCGGTAAATTTCCACCATTGCGGCCAGATCGACTACTACATTGACGGGGCCTTGACCGACCAGCTCGAACTCAAAGGCTATCCGCACTCGCCAGGCAACCCGCTGGTTCGTGTGGGCAATGAGATCGCCTTGGTAACCCCCTTTGAAGGCGACATCGACCGGATCCACATCGGCGTGGGCATCATCGGCCCCGAAGATCTGGACTCCAAACCCTAAGCACCTGGGCCGGGGTTTGAAGATGTCTTGTCCATTTCCAGGGGAACGAGTGCGGATTACTTTCTGTCGGTGAAGCGGCAGCGAAAAATCTGGACTTCTCCCCGGGCCTGGGATAGAGTAAAAATGATCCTTGGGCGGCATGCGGGATGTAGACTGGACTGGCCGCTGGGCAGGGTGGAGTTGCGGGCCCATTCTCCGCGCAACGGATAGGGGAATTTTCCGATGAAAACGTTTCCGAAACTCTCCGGATGTCTGGGCATGAGCCGCCGCGGTTTTCTGGCATCGGGCTGCGCGGCTTGTCTGGGCGCGACGATGTGTACGCCGGCGAAAAGCGCGGCTGCAGCGGCCAGAACCGCCGAAAAGATGCGGATTCGGACCATTTATTCGCTTCATGCGGAGGTGCAGCCCGGACCTGACTGGCCGAACGTCGGTTATGACTTTCGTCCGCAGATGGAGCGTATCAACAGCGAGCTGGCCGCGGCATTTCCCAAATATGAGTTTTTGCCCACCCTGGCCACGGGCCCGGAACAGGCGCAGCAAATCCTCGAGGAAGACGCCTCCGGCAAGATCGATGGCTACATCGTCTATCAGATGAACTGCTGGAACCAGGTCGTGCAGACCATCGCGACCTCCGGCAAACCCGTTTTGTACGCCGATTTCCAGTATGCGGGCAGCGGCGGATTCCTGGTCTATACCGCGGCTTTTCTGCGCAACAGTACGCCCAACGTCGGGTTTGTCGCTTCCTCGGACATGAAAGATCAGATCGCGGCCGTCCGGTGCTTCGACGTGGTGCGGAAGGGCGGTTCCCCGGCGGATTTCGCCGCGGCGACGGCGCGGGCGCGTATCAAGTCGACGCCCAAGCCGGGTCGGCTGACGTGCAAAGGTGATCCCATTGACTTTTTGTCGCCCGAGGATTGTCTGGCCCGCATGAAGGCGTCGCGGATCCTCGCCGTGCGTGATCAGGAAGCGGGAGACGGCGGGGAGTTCATGGGGATACCGATCACGCGGGTGGCTTTTGCCGAGGTCAACGAGGCCTGGGCCAATGCGGACAGGGACGAAGCGCGCGCCATTGCCGATCGATGGGAAAAGGACGCCGCAGTAATCGAGGGCGTGTCGCGGGAGACGCTCGAGACTTCGGCCGCCATGTATCTGGGCCAGAAGGCCGTGCTCAAAAAATACGGCGCGAATGCGATCACCATCAACTGCCTCGGCGGATTTTATGGCGGCCACATCCACGCGTATCCGTGCCTGGGATTTCATGAGCTGAACAACGAAGGCCTGATCGGCGCGTGCGAGTGCGATATCCCCTCGACAGCGACGATGGTGACGTTCTCGGCCTTGACGCAAGGGCGGCCCGGCTATATTTCCGACCCGGTGATCGATACGGCGAAGGGCGAGATCATTTATGCCCATTGCGTCGCCTCGAACCGGCCTTTTGGCCCGCAGGGTCCGGCCAATCCGTTCGAGATACTGACCCATTCCGAAGATCGCCAGGGCGCGTCCGTCCGCTCCATTTTCCCGCTGGGTTACATGACCACCTCCCTTGAACTCTCCTCCGATCGCAAGGAAGTCCTGTTCCACCAGGGGAAAGCGGTCGAAAACGATCGGAACGATCGCGCCTGCCGGACGAAGCTGGGCGTGAAACCTGTCGGGGATATCGAAAAACTGTTCTCCATGTGGGATCAGTGGGGCTGGCACCGGGTCACCTTTTACGGCGATCTCAAGGAACCGGTATTTGCGCTTGCCGATGCGGCCGGATGGAAGGTTGTCGAGGAGGCTTGAACCCCCTCACTGCGCGGGTAAAAAAAGGCGGGCGCGGCGCTCAAAGAAGGCCGCGCCCGCTTCTATTTGCGAAACAGCCAGAGCGCGAGGTTCAGGAGCAGCGTGAGCACAGCGCTGATGACGAGGCAGGTCACCAGGGGAAGGTGAAACGACGAATGCCTGCCCTCGACGTGAATGTCGCCCGGCAGGCGTCCCAGGGGGAGCCCGCTTTTCGCGAGCAGCCAGATCGCGCCCCCAACAACGATAAGCCCGAGGCCAGATATCACGAGCCATTTTCCGATGGAAGCAGCGTCCATATCGTGTCCCTGTTGTCCAGCGTAGGTGCCTGGAATTAACAGGTGAAACGCACGGTGCTCAGGGCATGTGGGGGGATCTCCACGGCAAATTGCTTGCCACCATCGCCAAGCGCCAGTTCCGCCTGCGCCTCTTCGTTTAGGTTGCAGGTATGGGCAGTCTTCAGGCTCTGCGCGAAGACGACACTGGCTTCCGCGGGGGTTGTGCCCGGGTTCCAGAGCCGCACGATGCCGCCGTTGCGATCCGCGGCAGGTTTCAGTGCGGTGACCACGGCGCGCGCGCTCTCCACTCGGCAGAAGGAGAAGGTCCCGGGCAGAGCGTCCGCCTGATGGCTGCGGATGGGCGTTTGTGCTTCCTGCACGGTCCGCAGGGCCGCAACAGGGTTGAACGGCGCAGCAAACGGATAGAGGAGATACTCAAAATCCATCGGTTCAAGAAGCTGGCCGTCGGGTTCGCCGGGCGTGCCGATGGTCTGGTACGTTGACCGGAACAGCGTCAGGGCAAGCACGCGCTGCGAAGTCCGGGTGACCTCGTATTCGTGAAGGCCGCGCGGGCACAGCACGGCGAGCCCGCCTTCGGCATCCTGAATGCCGAAAAGGCCCGTGAACGCCGTTTCCGGATTGACGCGTTCGTGCCATTCCGCAGTCTCCGGCGGCGGATCGATTACCCGTTCCACGATCGCAAACGGGGTCTCGGCAAATGACGTGTCGGTCGCGATGGGGGTGGGGAAAAGCACACGCAAACGGTGGTCCTCGACGGTGTTCTCGACGCGCGTGCGCACCCGAACGTATGGAGTGTCCTTGTCGATGTACACCCGGTCGGTTATGCGCAAGGCGATGCGGTCGTCAGCGCGCCAGCGGGTGGCTTTATCGACCATCCGCGGCAGATGCAGCTCGCGTTCGATACGAAATACCGTGCGGAGCGGTCCGTCTTCATCCACGGCCACCGACACGTTGTTCCCCGGGGTCTTGAAGACGATGTCCTTGACGAGCGGGCCGCGGGTCCAGCCGTCGCCCCAATCGCCGGTATCTTCATACATGAAGAGCGGGCCGTAGGTCTTCCCCGAGGCCTTTTCCGTCAAGGATGCGGTGCCGTCAGATTGGAACGAGAGCTCAATGTGTCCGTTATCCGCCGTGAGCATTCCGGTCAGGAGCGTGCCGGTATTGCGGGTGGTGGCTGCTTCGGTGGGCTCGATCTTGATGCCCGTATAACCGCAGGCCGGCAGCGTCAGCTCCGCGGCCACGTGATAGACATCGCCCTCGAAATTGGTGTAGCGCCCGTTATTGCGGATCCGCTTGGACAACACGCCGTGCTCGATGCGCGCCATCTGGAACGGTATGGGCGTGCCGTCCGCCGTGAGGAGCCGGAAGCGGTTGACCCGCTCGCCGGTGACGAGGCCGTCAACATATTTCGGGGCATAGTCCGCGGGGAACGGCAGTGCTAGTTCGAAGACGCCGTGGCGTTCATGCGGCAGTGGATTGTGGAGCACGGTGTTGGCCAGGGCTTCGGGGGAATCGCTCGCGCCGCCGATGTCCGCGACGATGCGGCGCACCAGCCCGTCTGCCAGCATCCGGCACTGATCGAACCGGTACCGCATGTCGCGGTGTACCTGGTCGAGGCTGCAGCCGCAGATGGAATCGTGCGCATGGTTTTTGATGAGGTACTCCCAGGCCAGGTCGATATACTGGAGGTTGGGTTCTCCACCCTTCATCCGGGCCATGAGCGCGGCCGGTTCGGCCCAGCGTTCAAGCAGGGCCTGGCATTCGTCGTTCGCTTTTTTGAGCGGGTACCGCGAGGAAAGGGTGTGGACGATGAGGTACTGGCCTCCGCGGCCACTGGTGCGGCAGGGTTCGCGCAGTTCACCGGTCCGTTCGGGCAATTGCTCCGCACACGCCACCATCTCCCGCCCAAATTCTTCCAGCGAGGTCCAGATGAACTCGACATCCGGATACAGGTCCTTCAGCTTGCGCAGGATGGCTACACTCTGTTCATCTGCGGGGTAGTGGTCAATGGCGTCGAGCAGGAGCGCCAGAGGAACGTTGGCCCGCTCGCGTTCTTCTTGAAGGTATGGCCCAAAATGTTCCAGGACCAGCTCGTCGGTCAACTGGTTTTTCTCCAGCAGGTTACGGAATTTGAAGAGAAATGGGGCATAACTGCCGTCGTCGCGCAGTTTGAAGGTGGGCATCCGGCTTCCGTCAGGAGCGATCCACATGAACAGCGCGGGATAGTTCTCATCCTGCGCCCCGCGCCAACAGATGCCGGCCTCCAGGCCGAGACCGCGCATCACCATGGGCAGCGCGGCAATATGGCCGAACTGGTCCGGCGTATACGCAAAACGCATCGCAGGCACGCCGAGCTGGCGGCAGACCGCCCGGCCTTTCATGACGTTGCGGATATAGCTTTCCGCGGAGACGAGCCATTCGTCCGGAAGCACATACCAGGGCCCCGCGAGGATACGCCCAGCGCGCATCTGCGCCACAAGCCGGTCGCGATTCTCAGGCCGCACGCGGAGATAATCTTCGAGGACAACCGCCTGGCCGTCCAGGTGAAAACACTTGTATTCGGGCTGGCGTTCCAGCAGGTCGAGCAGATCGTCGACCAGTTCAACGAGCCACATGCGGAATTCCTGAAACGGCTCATACCACTCGCGATCCCAATGAGTTCCCGGACAGTAATAGGCGCGCATTCGAATTACCTTTCGTTTCCGGCCACGCGGCCGGTTGTGAGGGGGTGGCGGCTGGGAGATGCTCCTGCCGCGCTCAATACAGAATACGGCACGACGGAAGTGCTTTGCGAAGCTCTTCCAGGCCTTCCATCGTGACGTTTGTCTGGCGAATATCGAGCTCTTTAAGTCCCGTCAGCCGTTTGACAGGCCCGAGCTTCTTGTCGTCGATCTTCAGGCTCCACAGGCTCAGCACTTGGATATCATCCGCGTTGAGTTTCTCAAGATGTTCGAGCCGGCGCGTGTGCATCTGAAGTTTGACGTCGTAGCCGGGGGGGATTCCGAGTTTGCCCCGGGCCTCTGCCGCGCGTTCCCAGGGTTCGCGTTCCAGGGCGCCTGTTTTGCGCAGGGAGATCTCGCCGAGGCTTTCATCGCCCGGAAACTCGATCGTCCGGGCCAGCGTAGTGCCGAAAATCGGCCGGACCGGCTTCTCAGGCGCGGGTTTTTCCGCCTTTGGGGCTGGCTTTTCTGCCGGTTGTTCTACCGGAAGGGTCTCGGCGCCCTCTTCCTCGGCGGCCGTGTCCTGGCTCTCCCGTTGTCCCGCAGCGCTCTTTTTGCTGAAATCAAAGCCGCGCAAAAGCTCGTCGGTGTAACTCGCCCCGGCCTTGAGCCCTTCATCGAAGATGGAGAGGCTGACACCCGTGAATATGTACGGATCCGTCTGCGCCAGGACTTCCTTCATCGCCCGGGCGGCTTCCTGGAAATTGGTGTTCTCCAGTTTTTCGCGCATCTGTGCTACTTTGTCCCGTTCTTCGAGGGTGCTTGCCTCCTCAGCGAGGGTATTTACGGCGGCTTTGGACTGGGCTTCCATCACCTCCGCCAGCTGTGCGGCGTCCATTTCAGACAAGGTCTTAAGCTGCTCGATCGAATCCATATGCTGTATCTGCGACGCCAGAGATTCGACCGGGTCGCTTTCGACTGGCATGGGCGGGAGCGGTTCCGCGGCTGCGGTTTCGTCCTGGGCTTCCACGGAGAGAGGGGCATCGCCAGGGGGGGCGGCCGGGAGCTCCAGACTCTGCTCCACCGGGGTCGAGTCAGCTGCAGCCGGAGGCTCGAGAAAGCCCTCTTCCTGCGGCAGGGGCAACTCGGGTGCTGGCATCTCTTCGCCGGTCTCTGATGCCATCTGCTCTGCCTGGTTCAGGGGCATGGAAGGCTCAGGGCTGGCTTCGTCTCGATTTCCGCTCCGTACGATGACGACCATCACCGCGGCGAGGAGCAAGGCCCCCATCAGGCCGAATCCCACGAGGTTGGTGGTTCTGCGGTTGCTGCGCGCCAGGTTGTACTGGGGCGGCGTAGCGTAGGAAGGGATCATGTCCTGATCCGGCAGGAGAGGGGTCGGGGCAGCAGCGGTGTCGTCCTCTGTTGTGGGCAGGGGCGGCGGTCCCGCGGGGGCTACCGCGAGCGCAGCTTTCAATTGCTCGCCCCGGGCGTCTCCGAGCGCCGTGAGCCGATCGCAGAGCGCCACGGATTCCTGAGGCCGGTTGAGCACGCCCAGCACTCGTGCCTTGAAATACAGGATGTCGCGTGTGTTGGGCGCCGCGTTGTCGAGCTGTTCCAGGAGCTGGAGTGCCTGCTCGTACTGTTGTGCCTGAAAAAGGGCCGCCGCCTGCTGAAATGCCTGTGTGATCTCTTCAGTGTTCATCGTGTTTCAACCACCTTGGTTTCAGGCAACAAAGGTTGCGCCGGCCGGCCCACCGGCCTGCGTTGGACACGCTCTATCGACTCATGGTAGGCCAATGCAGGCTGTGGATTCAAAAAAAAGGAAAATTGTGCTCTTTGAGTGAAAACACGGCAAGCGGCCGGGAGCCCACGTCATTTTTCCTATTGGAATGCCGGTTCCGGACGCCCTGGGAAGCGATGCCGGCGAACGGTCCCGTAAGCCAGAGCATTCCCTCAGGCTCTAAACGGCCGTTACCGGCGCGAGGCGCTGCAGCGGTTGAAATCGCGCGTTGCCGTACCTACAATGCCGCCGCGGTCCGCTCCGGCCGCCGGGCAGAAGGGTTTTCGCAGGATTGACCACCACGACCATGGCTGCTACCCGGAAAGAACTGTGGCTTGCCGTTGAAGGCGGAGGCAGTAAGACCCGGCTGCTGCTTGCGGATACGGAGCGCAAGATCCTGGCCCGCGAAGTCGGCGGCACTTCCTCCGGATTGTACGTCCAGGCGCCGGATTACGATGCGTACGCTGCGCGCATGCGTGCCCTGCTGCAGAATATCCTGGCTACCGTTGATGCGGTCGAAGGCCGTGTTACGGTTGTTGGACTGGCCGCGCCCATGGTGAAGGAACTGGTGGCCAGGCTGGTCCGCGAGATCCTGGGTGATGTGGCCATCGTCATCACGTCCGAGGCAGCCGTCGCGCTGGCCTGCTATGATCTGCGCGCGGGCGTCAGCCTGGTGGCCGGCACCGGCGCGAGCTGCGTCGCCCTGAACGAACAGGGAGAGGGCGCGGCCTGCGGCGGTTTCGGGCCGCAGTTCGGCGATGAGGGCAGCGGCTACTGGCTTGGCCGGGAAGCCATCGCCGCGGCGATGCGCGAAAAAGACGGCCGGGGCCCGAAAACCGCGCTCAGCAGCGCGCTGTGTGCGTTTTACCAGATCGGGCATATCATGGAGATCTACACGTTCCGGGACCCGGGCGGCCACGTGTCCGGACCGAAAGTGGCGTCCTGCGTGCCGGTCGTGTTTGAGACAGCCCGCGCAGGCGATGCGGTCGCGCGGGCCGTGTGCCGGCGCGCGGGCCATGCCCTGGGGCACACCGTTGTTGCGACGGTCAAACGCGCGGGCATCGTGGAACGGCCCGTCCCCGTCGTGTTGACGGGCGGCGTGTTCAACGGAGGCGCGCTGCTCCTGACCCCGCTCAAACGGGTACTCCGCCGAAGTGGTATAGAGTTCCGCGTATTCCCTGTGGTGACGGAGCCCGGGGAGGCCATATTCAAGATAATCGAACGACAGCGCCAGGGAGTTTTCTAATGGGATATCTCGACGATTTCTTTGCGGCGGCGAACAGTGTGTTTGAGAAGATTCGAACGACTCAGCGGTCCGCCATAGAAAGCGCCGCGGAGGCCATTGCGGCCAGCCTGGCCGATGGCGGGGCCGTGTGCGTCATGGATACGGGCCACATGCTGAAACACGAAGCCTTCAACCGCGCTGGCGGGCTGATGGCGCTGGCCCCGTTCTCTTATGCGCTGGACGTCGAGAACCCCCTGACGCAGCGGACAGAAGCGCGCTCCGAAGAAGAGAACGCGGAATTTGAAGCCCGGCTCGTTGCCCTTGCACTGGATCGCAGCCTGCTTGCCTCCGGCGACGTGCTCATCATCAACTCCAATTCCGGGCGGACGCCCAACGTGATCGAGACCGCCCTGCAGTGCCGCGAACGAGGCATTGTCACGATCGGGATCTCGTCGTCCGAGCAGATGCGTGGATGTACCGCCGCCCATCCATCCGGTAAAAAACTCTTCGATGTGGTGGATGTGGCCCTCGACAACTGCGCACCGTTCGGCGATGCCGCGGTAGAGGTGAAAGACAACGAAAAGATGTGCCCGATGAGCGGGATGGCCGGCGCGTACTGCCTGTGGGCTGTGCATGCCGAAGCGGTCGAACGATTGCAGGCGCGGGGCATCAATCCGACCATTTTCCGCAGCGTCCACGTCAGCGGCGGCGGATTTGTCGAAGAGCAACGGAAAAAGTTCCTGGAGCGGGGCGTTTGACTCTCTGGGTCCCGGCGCCCGCTCCCGGTGAAGGTTACGCATACCGGCAAGGTGTAAAGGCAGGGGGATTTCATGGCGGACAACGCACGCAAAAAGACCGTTCACATGATTGGCCACGGGCACATCGACCCGACGTGGCTGTGGCGCTGGACCGAAGGCTACGAAGAGGTCCGCGCGACCTTTCGCAGCGCTCTCGAACGCATGAACGAAACACCGGATTTCCGGTTTACGGCGAGCAGCGCCTGTTTCTATGCATGGATTCGAGACTGCGAGCCGGCCATGTTCGAGGAGATTCGCCGGCGCGTCAACGAAGGGCGCTGGGAAATCGCCGGCGGGTGGTGGGTGGAGCCGGACTGTAACCTGCCCGAAGGCGAATCGTTTGTGCGTCACGGCCTGTATTCGCAGCGCTTCCTGCAGCGCGAATTCGGTATTCGGGCGCGCGTGGGATTCAATCCTGACAGCTTTGGACATGCAGGCACTCTGCCCCAGATCTACAAAAAGATGGGGATCGAGTACTACGCCTACATGCGTCCCGACGCAACGCGCGAAATGGATTACCCCGACGGCACGACGTTCTGGTGGGAGGCCAAGGACGGTTCCCGCATCCTGGCGTGCAATCTGCAGGAATCCTATAACGCCGATCAGGAAACCCTGGAGCGGATCGCCCGGATCGCCGATTCCCCGCATTTGAATCCCGGCCAGACCCATGTGCTCGCGTTTTACGGCGTGGGCAACCACGGCGGAGGGCCCACCAAACGCGCGATCGGGCATATACTCGAAGCCCAGCGCCGCCCGGATATGCCCCATACGCTGTTCTCCACGGTGATGGATTATTTCCAAGAGTTTTTGGCCGCATCCGCGGACGATTCCATCCCCGTGATTACCCGCGACCTGCAGCATCACGCACGGGGTTGTTACAGCGTCCACACGGAGGTTAAACGGATAAACCGCCGGGCGGAACATGCGCTGATGATCGGGGAGCGTCTGGCCGCCATGGCGACTCTGCTCGCGGGACATCCATTTCCGAAAGACCGGATCGAGAAGGCGTGGCATTACGTGCTGTATAACCAATTCCACGACATCCTCGCTGGGACCAGCCTGGAGTCGTCCTATGAGGATTCGCGGGATCAGCAGGGTGCTGCGCGCACGGCGGGCATCGAGATCGCCAACGAAGCGCTTCAGGTGATCGCCAGCCGGATCGACACAACCGCGGAGGGCAATACCGTCGTTGCGTTCAATCCGCTGCCCTGGCCGGTGAAAGAAACCCTCGTAGCGCCGCAGAACGCCGCGCGCACGCTTGACGAACCGCTGCACCTGGCCGATGAACACGGACAGCCCATGCCCGTGCAGGCCGTGCCCGGTGAGCGCATCGGCCACGTGAATTACAGCTTCACGGCCGAGCTGCCGGCCTTTGGTTATCGCTGCTTTCATTTCCGGTCAGGCGCAAAAACACCGGAGCTTTCCGGCATGCTTGAATCCGGGCGCGATTTTCTTGAAAACGACAGGTGGCGCCTCGAGTTCGATCCGTATGGCGGGCATCTCTCACGGCTGTTCGACAAGACGCATAGTATCGAGGTGTTGAACAAAGGCAATGTCCTCGCGGCGATGGTTGATTCGTCGGATACCTGGAGCCACGGATACGACGAATTCCGCGTGGAAGCCGGGCGCTTCGGCAACGCATCTCTCGTGCTGCTGGAGAAAGGCCCCGTGCAGGCCACGGTGCTCGCCACTTCGTCATATGGCCGCTCGCAGGCCGAGACTCGTGTGACCTTGTACCGCTCAACCGACACGATCGAGTGCCGGTTCCGCATCAACTGGCAAGAACGCTATACAATGCTGAAACTCGGCTACGAAACCCGGATCGAGGGCGGAGAGGTCTGGTGCGACACGGCCTACGGCATGCAGGATCGACCGGCCAGCGGAACTGAAGAACCCTGCCAGAAATGGATCGACCTCACGGGGACGATCGAGGGGCAGGCGTACGGGCTGGCCCTGCTGAACGACGCCCAGTACGGGTTTGACGTGCGCGACGGGGTGCTCCGGCAGACCCTGCTGAGGAGTCCCGCCTATGCTCACCATGATAACGGCCGTGTCGACGCGTCCTATCCCTGGCCGATCATGGATCAGGGCTGGCACCGCATGCACTTTCGCCTGGCGCCTCATGCCGGGGCCTGGCAGGACGCGCGCGTGCCGCGGAAAGCCTGGGCGCTGAACGAACCGCCGGCCGTGCACATCGAATCGGCGCACCCCGGCACCCTTCCGCTTCACGCGGCCTTTATGGAAACGGACGCGGAAAATGTTATTCTGACCGTCTTGAAATTCAGCGACGAAGGCGGCGATCTGATCGTTCGCGGTTATGAGACGGATGGCGTG
>DAOSJS010000111.1:2565-11315 GCA_035367355.1 Candidatus Hydrogenedentota bacterium | reverse complement strand
ATCGCGCACGACCGGCATAGCTTCCGGCAGCTCGGCCTCCTTTAAAAACCGGTTATACCGATGGAAGAGGTTTTCGGCCAATTCGGCGGGACGCATCGGGGATGCCCATTGCGGACGCAGAAAGGTCTCCCCAAGGACCGCATCTCCCGCGAAGCCGTTTAAAACCACATCCACCCCGGCAATGATGTGCAGATGGGCCAGAAAATGCATGTCGAATGCGTTGCACATGCCTTCGGTTATGGCCACCCCTTCCTCGAACCGTTCCGCCAGAGAGTCATATTCATAGGGGCAGTCCTGATGCTCGATCCCCAGGGCGCGTGCGATTTCGGAGGCGTAGAGGCGATCGTAACACCCGTCTTCACCCCAGGTGAAGGTTCGGGGCGATATCCCTGTCTGAACCGCGGCTGCGGCGACACACCGGGAATCCAGACCCCCGCTGAGCGTCACGCCGATGCTTCGGCCTGCTCCCGCCTGACGGCGCACGGCCTCAACCAAAGCCGCGCCCGCCCGCCGGCCCCACTCCTCGGCAGAAAGGCCCTGTTCCGCGGGGTAATCCCAGACCCAGTACGTCTGCCAGTCGATGCGGTCCGGGGTTTTCGTCATCATCGTGCCCGGTGGAAAGGCCGAAACGTCCTTCACAAGCGTGCGCCCGCCCACAAAATCGTCCACAGTGAGTATCTGCGCTACCGCCAGAGTGTCAATGCCGCCGGGAACCACCCCGGCGAGGACGGGGCCCAGGGTGCGGCTGGACAGGCAATACCGCCCATCCTTCTGAGCCCAGTACATCGGGTACAGACCGTACCGATCGTTGGCTGCGATTAACGTGCGGGCTTCGGGATCCCACAGCATGAAGAAAAAGGCGCCGTTCAGCGCGGGCAGCGTAGCGAGCAGCTGCTTGTCCCGGGCGAGCGACGCGAGCAGAGCCAGGTCGGTTTCCGCGTCCGGCCGCGCGTGCCGGCACCGGTCAAGCGCCGCACAGGGGTGAAGTTCGCCGACCAGAAGCCCCCAGAACCCAGATTCTTCGAGGTAGCTCGGCATGGCCCCTTGACCGAATTTATCCGGACTCACCAGGCCGAAAATGGCGCCGTTCGATTCGGCATAATGGTTGACGCGCTCATGCCCGCTGGCCAGCAGAGCGCTGAACGAATGCGCCAGTGTGCGCATCGCGCCAGGGTCGGGCAGTTGGCAAAAATACGCGTTACTCATGGTCCAGTGACCTTTCGGCGGTCACGTCGCAAGACCCAGCGCAGTTCGCCCCAGGCAATGCTGAGTTTCGAGAAATAGGAATGCACTGCATACATCAGCGAAACGCCGGCCGCATGGCCTTTCATTCGGGTCTGCGCAAATTTTCTTGCAAGAACACACCCTGCGACAGCCAAAATCGACACGCGAAGGCCCGTAGTTCCGATAATCAGCCCGGCAAGCGCGCCAAACATTAGCAGGGCCCAGCCTGCGTTTGTAAGGCATTCTCTTCGCCACAAGGGATCGGGCGTCCGCCAGCAGATTGCCGCGATCTCGGCATAGGTCTGTCCGCAACGCACATTCCGGCGCCAATAATCACGCAAACCCCGGAAATCCAGGTTATGCCGGGCCATGGTCTGGTTTATCTGGTAAATCTTCCGCCCAAGGATGTTCCGCAGGCGCCAACACAACAGCGGTTCTTCACCATACGCCACCTCCGTGGGAAACGCACCCGCTTCGCGCAGCAGTCCAGCAACATACATGGCAGCGCCGCCGCAATGCCGGATTTCACCTTCCCGCTGTGCCCAGTCGATTTGAAGGGCTGCATAAAAAACGCCCGGGGCCGATTCCTCCAGATTGCCGCATACCGCTGCAACTGCCTCGTTCTCAGACAAAAATTGAGCCGCGGTACGGGGCCAGTCGGGCGAGAGCGTCATGTCTCCGTCGATAAATTGAACCAACCGCCCACGGGCAGCGCTGAGCCCGAGATTTCGATTTTCAGCGGCACGGCGCCGCATCTCCCCGCCAAGCAAGAGATTGACGCCCGTTTCGCGGGCGATCTCCATGCTGTCATCCGTCGATCCTCCGTCGACATAAATCAACTCCCACGAAAATCCGTCGAGGTTCGCGGTTTTGACCGACTCCAGGCAGGCTTTCAGTGTTGCGGCCTCATTGTATCCAATGACTACGAAAGACAAGAAGATTCCGCTGGACGGTGATGAAGACTGTTCCGGAGGAGTCATCATGCCGTACTTCGCTCGTGAGGAGTGACGTGGGGCGCCAGAAAGCCCAGTCCCAGGCGTTTCAGCTGCCAGGCATGCAGGTGTCTGCGGAACTCGAGGTCTTCATACCGGGGGGCGCCTTGCAGCATGCTCGAAAAGTATCCGGCCACGATGCAGATCCCGCCAAGCATATAGGGGCGTTCAAACATGCGATTGATGCCGCTGGCGAGGATATACAGGGGATGGCAGCCCATGAACCACTGTCCACGTCCCCAGCGCATGCGGCCATGAAGGATATTCTTATGCGAAGAGCCCATGAGGCGATGATGAATGATCTCGAGATCTTTGTCGCGGAAGCTTCGCGTGCGCCATCCGAACATCCGGGCCCGGTGCATGGCGATTCCGTCCCACATAACCATGCGCACATAGCCGTCGATTTGATCCCAGCAGGCGCGCCGCCAGAAGTTGACCGCACCGGAAACCATATCGTCGATAATGCGTTCTTCTTTGACCGCTCCGCCGCCGACCGGATTGAATACTTTGCCGCTCGCCCCTCCCAGCGCGGGATCAGCTTCCATCTTCCGGATGATACCCTCGAAATAGCCCGGCGGGAGGGTGAGATCACCGTCCAGTTTGCACTGGTAGACGAAATCCTGCGTGCGCAGGGCCTCATACCCCGCATAAAACGTCTCTACCACGCCACCGCCTACCTTGCGTTCGCCGCGGTCCTCACGATGCACCACGTGCACCCAGGAATATTTCGCGGCGGCTGCGTCGGCGATGGCTCCGGTCTCGTCCCGGGAACCGTCATTGACGATCACCATTTCAACCGGCAGAAGCGTCTGTCCAGCGACGCTGTCGATGGTACCCTGCAGGTATCTGGCTTCGTCACGGGCCGTAATAATGACAACATACGCCCGCCCGGATGATGCTGCGTCTGGTACTGCGGTCATTCCTGACCTCCGGTATTTTATTCTCCGTAGACGGATTCCCGGAACAAGCGTTCCAGATTCCCGGCAATGGTTTCAAGATTGAATTCCATTTCAATGGTTGTCCGGGCGCGCCGCGCAAGCGACTCCCGCAACGGCGCCTCATCGAGGATGCGTTCGAGCGCCTGCGCCAGTGCGTCGATATCTCCTTCCGACATCAGCAGCCCGTTTTCGCCGTCCTGAATCAGCTCGGGGATGCCCGACACGTCTGTAGAGACAACAGGGACGCCAAGCGCCATGGCCTCCATGAGCGCTACGGGAATGCCGTCGCGATCCCCGCTCTTCGCCACAACGCAGGGAAGCACGAAGGCGTCCGCTGCCTGCAAAAGCTCTTTCACGCGTTCCTGGGGCATTGCTCCGGGCAGTTCCAGGCTGTCCAGCAAGCCTGCCGCCTGTGCGCGGTCGCGAGTCTCTTCGTATAGCGGGCCATCCCCCGCAATCACACAGTGAAATTGCTTGCCGCGGTCTTTGAGGCGGGCCAATGCCTCCACCAACACATGAAACCCCTTCTTTTCCACGAAACGGCCCACGGAAAAGAGAAAGGGGGGGGTGTTAGCCGGCGAAGCCGGGCGGAACAGGTAGCGAGTCACATCCAGGCCGCAATGCACTATATGAATACGTTGCGTGAGGCAGCCTTCTTCCGCCAGAAAACGCCGGTTGTAGTCTGAAATAACCGCAGTAAAAGCGGCGCGCCGCACTTTTTCTCTTAACGCGGTGCCGCGCTCATACAGGTCGTTGGCGTGGGCAGTAAAACTGAAGGGTACAGCGGCCAGAAGTCCCCCATACATGGCGATGGCGGCCGGCACATGCGCAAAGTGGGCATGGACGTGCTGGCAGCCACGCGACATGAGCAGATTCGCCAGGCGGCACCCCAAAAGGAAATGCCACAGCATTTTCAATCGATCCTGTGCCGACGGCGTGCGCGAAATCAGGGCATCCCGCACGGCCAGGGCCAGCACGCGGGCGAAACGGAGAGGATGGCGCACAAAATAGCCGGAAACAGCGCCGATGAGGGCCGTTTGGGGCCCGTTGTAGAGGTACTGTGTCTCCGCCACCACGGGTTTGGCTTCATCCGAGATCCGCGCCGCATCGGGCTGAACCGTTGAAAAAAGCGCAATAGAAACGTTCCGTTGCCGGAGGGCTTCCACTTCCCGATAGACAAAGGTGGAGGTGAGCGCTCCGAGCTCGGGCGCCAGGTAGGCGATATTCAACAGTGTCTCCGCAGCCACGGGCCGCTTCATGCGATTGCCATTCCTGTGATTCTTTACTGTAAACGAACCCACAGTCTACCTGCAGGATGATTGCGCTTCAATATTCCGCATGTTTTCCTGCCCGGGCGGAGGTTCCGCTCTGGTATACTGGAAGCAAGCCGGCAGGGGCTTTCGCTGTGTCCGGAGCCCAGATACGGAGGACGATCCGGAATGATAACTTTCTACTGCCCGAAATGCACCAAGCAATTCAGTGCACCTGACTCAACAGTCGGGCAGTACGGGTGGTGCCAGGACTGTGGAAGCATTGTCCGCGTGCCGCAATCCGCCAATGCCCTGAACCCGGAGGCGGTGCATGTGACGCTGGACCCGGAGATCCTGGCTCTCCTGGGCAGAATGGTCGCCCAGATTAAGGAATACCAGGAACGGGCGAGGCGCGCGGAAGCCAGCGTGCGCGCGATGCGTACCGGGCGGAAAAACCTGACGGCCCTGGAACAGCAGTTGGAAAAGGCAGAAGCCCTTGTCAGTACGCTTGCCGCACAGATGTCGGGTGGCAAGAAAGATCATCATCAGATCGAGGCGGAGTTGCACGAAGAACTGCAACGCGAACGTGCAGCGCATGCCGGAGCAAGAGCCCACGTACATGAACTTAAAGCCCGCCTGGCCGCAGCGGCGAAAGAGAGCGAAGAGCGCGCGGAAGAGATCTCGCGTCTCGGAGCGCGCCAAACGCATTTCGAGGAACGCATGACGGAACTGGCGGTGCGCAGCGGCAAGCTGGAGGAATATGCACACGCCCTCCGCCGGGACCGGGACGAGGCCCGGCACCTCCTCGAAAGTCACCGGATCGCGGAGCCTGGGTCAGAAACGATCGTCGTGCGCCTCCAGGAGAAAGAGGCTGCCATCCAGCGGCTTTCGGAAGAGCTCAGGCTTGCACTGGAGAAAAAAGGCGAAGCCGAGTCCATGGTCCGGCAGCGCCTGGACGACATTGAGCACCTCTCCGCGGAACTGTCGGGGGTGACGCAAAGCGCCGAAGCCGAGATCCTCGAGATTCAGGCGGAGCTGCGCGCCGAGCGTGAAGCGCACCTCCTGGCCGAACGGGCCCTGGTAGCGGCACAGGAAGAACTGCGATCTCTCAGGCTCCGCCTGGACGCGCTTTACGAAGGGGGCTCAGCCCCTCAGAGTCCGAAGGCCGGCGCCGCCCGGGTGGTGGAAACCAGCGAAACAGCAGGGGAGAGGCAGGCATCCGCCGATGCGCGGGAAGAAGAATTGCACAACGCCCGGGAACGCATCCGAGCCCTTGAAACCGAACTGGAGCGCATGCGAAAGAGGCATCATTCCGCCCCGGACATCAGCGATGACCCTACTGAACTGATTGAAGAGGAACCGCAGCCGCCCCGCGCGGAGATGTCCGGAAAAGATGGTCCATTCGCGGGACCTTTTTTGGCGCCTTCAAGCCAGAAATCCACTGTGCAGGGCATTGCGCTGATCCCTGAAGTCATGGACGAAGATTTCGACGACCAGGAGATGCTGGATACCCTCATGCGCTTTCTGCAGTCGGAAGAATAGGGCGTTACAGGTGTGTTTTTGGGGCGATTTGGATATACTATCGAAGAAACAACCAAGCGGAATGCAGAAGACGCCTGAATGAAGAAAATCATCTTGACATGCGGCTCGTGCGGTCAACGCATGCTGGTGCCGCGCTCGGCCATCGGGCGCACCGGCCTCTGCCCGGCATGCGGTACAACCGTCCATATCAACAGCGACAACACCAGCACGGTTACCCCGACGCGCAAAGGCGTGTTTGCGGGAGCGACCAGCTGGTGGCGGGGCGCTGGCAAAGCCAATGACGACGCCAAACGCCGTTTTGCTGAAGCGGTCGATTTGTACTACCTGGGCCGTTTTGCTGAGTCCCTTGCGATCTTGAACATGTTGACCCGAGAATTTCCCGGCAATCCGGATATCGAGCGCGCGCGCGTCCAGTGTGAACGGGCGTTACGGAATCCCGGCGTAGGGAGACGCCTCGCGCTGGAAGACAAATCTGAACAAATGAAGGGCGCCGCTTTGGACAGAGAGACTGTCGAACGCATCGTGCTCGAAAAACTGCTGGCCGGCGAGTCGGAGGCAGTCCAATTGCAGGCCGCCGACATCGCCGCCAGGCTCCTCGGCCTGTACAATGGCGCCCATAAGACATCCCACGAAGAAGCATCTCCTGGCGAGACCGCCCCTCCCGCGAACCAGGCTCCCGGGCAGAGCAGCGAAAATTCCTCTGCAGCCGATGACACGCCGTTTTCCATTTCCACACTGCACAACTTTACTCCCCGGGATTCCGCCAGAAAGCGCCAGGAAATAACAGAAAATGACGTGACGGACGACGGTGACACCGCCTCTTCCGATACGCGGCGCAGTTGACTGAACGGTCGTCGTGGCCGAAACGCTCCACATCATCCTCGACGCCAGCAGCGCTCTCGAGCATCCCTTGACGGGCGTGGGATACGTCGCGCTGCATCAGACGTCCGCCCTTGCTGCCCTGAATGGCGGGTTGGAACTCCGACTCTTCGGCACGCGCGCACGAGGCGTTGCCCTCCCGGCCGAATGGCGCCAGAGTTTCACCCGTTCTTTTGTCGTGCCCGGCACGCGGCGGCTCAAACTCGCGCTCTGGTCCCGCTGGAACTGGCCGCCTGTAGAGTGGTTCTGCGGCACGGCTGATATTGCGCATGGGTTGTTTCATTTGCTTCCCGCCGCCGCGGCTGCCAGGCGCCTGGTCACCGTGCACGATCTGGTTGTGTTTCGACATCCTGAGACCCACACTGCGGCCACGGTTTGCACGCACCGCCGCCTTCTCCAGCATGCCGCACGGAATGCCGATGCCCTGATCGCGGTGTCTGAGAGCTGCCGGCAGGACATCCTGGAGGTCCTCAACGTGCCGCCGGAGAGAGTCTTTGTCGTTCCCAATGGCGTGTGCATTGAAGATTTTGAAGGAGCGGTGGATCCTGCAGCCCTGGCCCGGTGCCGGCAAGAGCTCGGTTTGCGAAGCGACTATTGGATTTACATCGGCACCATCGAACCCCGAAAGAATCTGACACGCCTTCTTACCGCCTACCGGCGTATCGTGGACCGCTTTTCAGACTGTCCGGACCTGCTGCTGGTCGGCCGAAGCGGATGGCATGCTGAACCCATATTTCAGGCGATCGGAGATTTGCGCCTCGAAAACCGGGTCTTCCATGCCGGATATCTGGCCCGCTCCGAGGTCATACTCCTTCTGCGAAATGCAGCAGCGTGTCTCTATCCGTCGTTATATGAAGGGTTTGGCTTGCCTGTGCTGGAAGCCATGGCGGCGGGTGTGCCCGTCTTGACCTCGAATATCTCCGCCCTCCCTGAAGTAATCGGGCCGTGTGGTGTGTTAATCGATCCAGAGGAGCCGGACTCGCTCGAAGCCGGCATGGAAACGCTCCTTCAGCAACCGGGCGCCTGCGCGCGGATGGCCCGCGAAGCACGAGAGCGCGCGCGCGGATTTTCCTGGGAGAACAGCGCCCAGCGCCTGGCGCAGGTATATCGGACGGTTCATCAAGACGGACCATGGTCAGAGTAACGAGATCAACGCGCGCCAGCTGTGGCGGTGCCAGGGAGACCAGTCGTGAAAGCTGCGGTAGTATTTGAAAACGGCGATGCAGAGTGCATCCGGTATGAAGAAGTACCGGCGCCTGTACCGGGGCCCGGTGAAGTCCTCATCGAGGTCCATGGCGCCGCGCTGAACCATCTCGATATCTGGGTTCGCAGAGGACGGCCGGGCGTGGAACTGCCCGTCCCTCATATTCTGGGATCGGATGCGGCGGGCACGGTGCTCGAGGCGGGCGGGGGCGTGGACCATGTTGCTCCGGGCGACGAGGTGCTTATCAATCCCGGGTTAAGCTGCGGCGCATGTGAGTTCTGCTGCCGGGGCGAACAAAGTGAATGTCTTTCCTTCGGCATCGTCGGAATGTCGCGGCCGGGCACCTTCGCCGAACGCGTAGTCGTTCCCGCTGGCAATGTGTTCGCCAAACCGCCCCATTTAAACATGACCGAAGCGGCCGCGCTTCCGCTGGCTTATGTCACGGCCTGGCGCATGCTGATGTCGCGGGCACAGGTGCGCCCGGGGGAGACGGTCCTGATTCACGGCATTGGCGGCGGGGTGGCGCTGGCCGGCCTGCAACTTGCCCACCTGGCAGGGGCACGGGTTCTTGCTACGTCGTCCTCGGATGACAAGCTGATGCGCGCGAGGGAGTTTGGCGCTGATGAGTGCATCAATTACGCCGACAATCCAGATTTGAGCGAAGCTGTTCGTGACCTTACCGACGGTCGCGGGGTTGATATTGCGTTTGACACGGTCGGTG
>DAOSJS010000111.1:0-2555 GCA_035367355.1 Candidatus Hydrogenedentota bacterium | reverse complement strand
GCCCGAGAATTTCAAAGCCGTGCGGCGCGGCGGCCGCATCGTCCATTGCGGCGTGACGAGTGGGGCAGAGGCGGCCGTGAATATCTCCCAGCTCTATTGGAACCACCTCGTGGTGATGGGTTCAACCATGGGTTCCAACGAAGATTTCCGGTTGATGCTCGCAGCGGTGTCTGCGTCCCGTATGCGGCCGGTTGTCGATTCCGTATATCCGCTCAAGCAAGCCCGTGAGGCAACGCTCCGGATGGAAGCCGGGGGGCAATTCGGCAAAATTGTGCTGACGCCCGGCGGCAAATCTGCCGAATCGAGCGGCCCACGCTCCTCGTTCGAGTTTCAGGGCCATGAGTTAGAAGCCCGGAAAAAACGGGATTCCATCGAAGTGGATTGATCGGCCGCAATGCGCGGCATCTCCTTCGTTCAGCTCAGCGAAACAGGCGTTTCCGAAGGAGTACGATGCCAATCGCGACTACCGCAAGTGCACCGGCGAAGATAAAGGCCGGGCCAAAACCCTTGCCGGTCGATTCGGCCGCTGTTCGCTCCTCGGACGCTGCCGATGGGGCAGTCCGGGGCTCTTCGCTTGCCGATGCCGTCCCAGGTGCCACGCTGCTGGCGCCCGGCTCCGCTGCCGCGTGACCCGGGATGGCGGCATTTGTCTCGTGGCCGGGCTGGGAATCCGGTATTTCAGGGACAGCGGCAGTCTGAAGCTCTCCCGCATGTCCGTTTGCGCCGGGGCCGCCAGCGACTGTACTTACCGCTTGTGCGGCATCCCGGGTCTCGGACGGCCGGGAAGCAATGTTCAAGCGGCCCTCCGCAGCAGCGGTCAGAGCAGCGGCCAGCTCCTTACTCATTTCCGCGTCGCTGGCGCCTTCCGTCAGCGAAGCATCTAATTTTCTGCCCGCTTCCCGCCGGAGGGATGGCGTAGTTCGAGGAGTCGGGTCGGTGGTGCGTCGCGACGGAGATTCATTCTCAGGAATCGTGGTTGGGATCGAGTCCGGCCTCCTGTTGCCCCAGTCCGGGCCGCCCTGCTCGGGGCTTGGCGTGTCTTCAGGCGTGTCCGGCGCCGCCGGCGGCTCCGTTTCGTCCTCTTCGACTTCTGCGAAGGAGATGCTGCCCGTACTTCCCCGCGATGGAATTTCGTCGCCCTGCAACGAGGCAAACGTGGTGCCGGTAATGCTGATGTTCGTCGAAGCGTTATCTCCGCGGCGCTCCAGGACAATGTTGGTGACTTCACCCATCGCCAGTGTACCGTTGTTCATTCCAGCCATAACGACCATGTAGGTGCCGGGTTCTTTGACATTGGTCATGACGTCTTTACCTGCGGATTGCGCGGCAGCTCCGGGGACAGCTTGGCGTGGTTCCAGCATGGAGGGATCATAGTTCAATTGAAAACTCAGCGCGGCCACCCCATCCGCAACATCCCCTTCCAGCAAGACAGGGACCGTCACTTGATTTCCCTGGATCACAGGCTGGCCGATGCGAAGCGTGCCGGCAAACGAAGCGGCCGATACTAATACAAGCACCGCTACTGCAAGGAATGGAAAATTCTTCATCATGGCACAATCCCAATCTGCCCGCGTTGCGGCTTTTTCTAAAATGCCGCTATTCTCTCGATCTCACCCAGCATAACGCTTTAGACCCCTGAATCGTTGACCGCGTTCGAAATCTACGCGACATCCGCCCAGGTTTCAGTCATCAGGTCCTGTTTCCAGCCGGCCCCCGTTGTTCTGGCGCGCAAACCTGGGGTACATGCGGGCGAAAATATCGCCGCCACCGGTCAAATGATGGCGAACGACCGTAATGAGTAAATAAAGCCACGCCAATAGCTTAGCAACAGGAAGACCAAAGACGGCCACCACTTCGTCCGCACGCTGAAGCCTGTCATTCAATTGCTCCAGGTTGCCGGGCGCCAGCAGCAGATAAAACGGATAGGGGAGAAAGGCGATCAAACCCAGAATGCCCACCTGAATAGCACGCAACACCGCACTATCCCGTGATAGCCCGGCGTCCAGACAACATTGATACGCGAAAAAAGCCAGATAAAATGCCAGAAACAGCGTTACCAGGCTTGGGGAGTTAATTAGGGCATTTTGCGTCACCACGGCACCTGCCAATCGGGCGGTCCAGTACACGGTTTCCGGGAAGAGCCCCACCGCAAAAAAGATCAGCCATAATGCCAGCATGGGTATCGTCCATGCGTTAAAGGGGCTTTTTGAGTAATTCACGCATTTCCTCCCGGGTAAAACGGCAGACGCTCTAACGTAGCCGAGCGCGCGGCACGATTCAAGTCTTTTCCCCGGGCGCGGCCTGCGTAAACCCGTTGCCCCAACAGGATTTTCGCCATCATTTGCCCCTCCCGGGCGGCCACGGACAGCACACTTCCCAGCCTGCCTTTTCCGGATGCGCGCTGTCTGAGACCCGGATTAGCGATTTTTAGTATGGCGCGCCAGAAGGGATGAACGGATTTCCCCGCGTCCCTCCCCGCATTCCGGGCTCAAGCTTCCGCGCCCAGGGTTTCACGGGCGAGCTTCTCAAGATACACCAGTAGCGCCGCGATATCG
>DAOSJS010000110.1:0-11341 GCA_035367355.1 Candidatus Hydrogenedentota bacterium | reverse complement strand
CGACCGGGTCCAGCCCGGAGGTGACTTCGTCCAATATGAGGAGTTCCGGGTTGCCCATGATGGCCTGAGCGATGCCGACCCGTTGCAGCATGCCTTTCGAATAGCCGCTGAGACGTTCGCGGTCGCGGCCGGTCAATCCCACCTTGTCTATCAGTTCGGTAATGTCCTCCTCGCGGCGATGCCGGGGGATGCCTGCGAGCCTTGCGTAGAGCCGGAGCGCTTCGCGGGCGGTGAGGAAGGGGTAGTATACGGCCACTTCCGGCAGGTAACCGATGCGTTTGCGCGCGGCCGTGGAGCCCGCCGTCTCATCGAAAACGCGGATCTCGCCCCGGTTCGGTTGAAGAAAGCCCATCAATGCCTTGATGGTGGTGGTTTTTCCCGCGCCGTTTGGCCCGATAAACCCGACCACCTCGCCCTGGGCGACTGACAGGTCAAGCCCGTCCACCGCCTTCACGGTCCGGCGCCGGGATATTTTGAACTCCACGTGGAGGCCGCTGATTCGAATCACGGCGGGTCTCTGAGTGGCCATGACTACCTCCTCCGTTCGGGAACCGCCGCGCGCCGGTATGCCTGCACATCGGCCACCGCCGGCGGCCCTTCAGGAACGATGGCACGGGGCAGTGCGTTGTCTATTTGCCCGCGGGCTGCCCCCGGGTTTTTATCTCAGCGTTCACGCCGCTGCTGCCCGGCTATTCTTCAATTTCCACGACGGCTCCAACGGTACACGGCACGCATACGCCCGGAAATTCATGCCACAGACGGGCCGTCGCTGGGAATCCCGTACAATGGGCGGGCATCAGGCGTTCGATGCGGTAATGGCGCAATGCCTGGACCGTCTGATCCATGCGCTCCTCGCTCGCCGAAACCAGGTGCATCCCGCCGATGAGTGTGTGAATAGGACGAGCTCCCGTCAGTGCGCGCACATAGTCCACCGTATTCACGACCCCCGCATGCGCACAGCCCAGGACGACCACTATCCCGAGGCGGGTCTCCAGATAAAGGGCCTGATCGTCCGGCAGAAGGTCCGGCTCCTGCCCGGCGTCATCGAGAAAGAAAGGCCCGCCGGTATCTTCAAACGCCGTCCGCCGGGGAATCGAACCCGAGACATGTACACCGGGGAAGATCTCCGTGGGCGACTCCGTCCAGACGTTTTCCGTGTTCTCTCGGATGGCCTCCACGGCGGGTGCAGGCATGCCGATCTCGCGGGGAGAACCTTCAGAGGGGCGCGAATACCTGGGCACCAGTGCGGCGGGATGAAGGAACAGCGGCAGGGGCGACTTTTTTTTGAACAGAGCGGCAAGGCCTCCGCTGTGGTCGTAATGACCGTGGCTCAAGACCACGGCGTCGGCAGTCTCCAGCGGGATACCCAATTGGCGGGCGTTGTGCATGAGTGCATGGCTCTGCCCGGTGTCGAAGAGAATTCGGTGTCCGGCGTGTTCTACCCAGAACGCAAGCCCGTGTTCAGCCAGCAGGCCGGGTTTCGAGGCTGTGTTTTCGACCAGGACCGTGATGCGAGTCATGGCAGACCTTCTTTTTTAAAGCGGATTCCGCATTTTTTGATCAGGCCGTTCATCTCTGCACCAGTGCGACAATGAAAGGACCGTTAACGCCCGCATCGGTCAGGTTTTTGCTCGTTCCCTCCCGATCTTCGAGTCCGGGCGTTCCGTCCGGGTCGGATGCGGCCATGCGGATGGGCCCGAACGGCTCGAGCAACTCACGCAATGCGCCGGGGGTGAGGAGACGGCCGGACGTGTACGGTTGCTTGCTCTCGGCCAGCCGCCGGCGGTTGAGCGGGGCGGCCCGGTTCAGGGTCCCAATCAGTATACGCCCCCCGCGTCGAACGCATCGAGCCATTTCTCGAAGCGCGCCCGCGGGGTCCGGCAGAAATTCCAGCGTGGCCATGGCCGCGACGACATCAAACGACGCATCGTCAAACGGGAGTGCTGCGGCGTCTCCCGCACAGCAGGTCACGCCGGTGCTGCCTTCTTTGTGGGCCACCTGGAGCATCCGCATGGAAAGGTCCACACCCGTTACGCTGTAACCCTGCGATGCGAAAAAACGGCTCCAATGGCCCGTACCGCAGCCCAGGTCCAACAGGCGGGAAGGACCGCCGGCAGATCTGAGCATCCGGAGCACATCGGCCTTCTGCGCTGCATCGTGCTTCATCCCTTCGGGCGTCGTATACCAGCGGTCATACTTCCAGGCCATCGGCCCGAAATCAACGAGCCCGTGGCCTGAGACGTCTTCCCGGGTGCTCACGTAGCCTTTCCTTCATTGCGGGGTGCGCCGGACAATTGATGCAGTTCATCCTGAACGGCCTGCCATACTGAGCGGATATCACCGGCGCAACCGTTTTCCTGAAATTCGACGACAGCCAGCCTGGCGATCTGCGCCTGGGTGACGCCGCGATCGTAGCGGATTCGCCCGGCGATGCGCAGGCCGCTTTCAGTGGCTTGAGCCTCGATCGCCTCGGCGACTTCAGGGTTCAGATCCCACTTGTTGATGGCCACCATGGCGGGCACGGCAAAGTGCCGGGCGAGTTCTGCAACACGTTTAAGATCGTGAAGTCCGCTCACGGTGGGCTCGGTGACGATCAGGATGAGATTTGCGCCCGTGATGGATGCGATGACGGGGCAGCCGATGCCCGGCGACCCGTCGATCAGGATGAGGTCCCGTTGCTGGGCCTCGGCAAGCTTCCGTGCTTCCTGGCGCACCGTGCTGACCAGTTTGCCGGAATTCTCTTCCGCTATACCCAGCTTGGCATGCACCATGGGGCCGTGGCGGGTGTCGGAGATAAACCATTCGCCATTGATGGCGTCGTCAAGCTGGATCGCCCCTTCGGGGCAAAACCAGGCGCAAACCCCGCAGCCTTCACATGCGATGGGATCAATCCGGTACACCGGCAGTCCGGAGGGAGTGGCAGGCGGATCCACCAGAACGGCTTCGAATCGACATACCGATTTGCATTCGCCGCACGTCGAGCACTGGCTGGGATCAATCCAGGCGCGCTTGCCTCCTGAAAATGGCTCCGTGTGCCGCGTTTCCGGATGCAGTACGAGGTGCAGGTCTGCGGCATCCACATCGCAATCGGCCAGCACGGCGCTGTGCGCCAGCGCGGCAAAAGAAGCGACCAGGGAGGTCTTACCCGTGCCGCCTTTGCCGCTGATGACCACCAGCTCTTTCATCAGGCATGTCCTTATTTATTTTCGGCAGGCCGCCAGGTTAGAAAGTGAGAACCCGGTCGGCCTGGTGTACCCATTCCGCCAGTTCATCCATGGTTGCTTCGCGAGCCCCGTCGAAATAAGGTTCATTGCGATAGCGTCCGCACCTGGCTTTGCAGGTTCCGCAGACTTTCACTGATACCCCCTTCGCAATGAGGTCTTTCAGCATCTGCCCCAAATCAAAATAGTCCTCGGGGGCTTTGGCTGCATCGCGGGCCAGATCGACGGAGTCATTCATGAGGAAGATACGGACTTCCAGGCCCGCATTCAGGAGTTTTTCGGCCAGCCGCAACGCGTTCCAGGCTACATCCGACCCGTCATACGGCTGGTGATTGAAAATGAGCAATGCGTTCATGACGACTCCTTCACGGCGCTCTCCAATTGCCTGGGCGCTTCCGAGGCCACTGCCTTAGATCGACTCTCAATTTGGTTCAGCAGGTTCGAGAACACTGAAAAATACTCGGGAAGGTGCTCGGACGCCATCCCGCCTCGAGAATACACTTCAGCCACGCGCCGGTCGTCGGGTATTTCGGCGAGGATCGCTATCTGTTCCTGCTCGCACCATGCATGCGTGTCCCGGGCGGAGGGATCGGCGCGGTTGATGACCACGCCGAACGGCAGGCCAAGCACGCGAACCATTTCCACGGCCAGCTTCAGGTCGTTCAGGCCGAAAGGCGTCGGTTCCGTGACCAGCAACACGTAATCCGCGTCGCGAACGCTTTCAATAACCGGGCACGAGGTCCCCGGCGGTGCGTCGAGGATCACGAGTCCGGCGTCGGGCGCGGCTGCTTTTACCGCCCGGATCACCGGCGGGCTCAGGGCCCGGCCGATATCCAGAAGGCCCTGGATGACCTGGATTTCGCCCGCGCTGCCCTTCTCGAGGGTGCCGATGCTCCTTTGAGATTCAGAGAGCGCCCCGGGCGCGCATACCAGCCAGCAGCCGGCGCAGCTGTGGCACAGATCGGGAAAGATCAGCACGTTGTTCTTGAGAGGCACGATCGCGCTGAACTGGCAGATGGCGCCGCACAGGCCGCAGAACGTGCACGCGGAAAGGTCAAGCGCGGGAATGCTCACCTGGACCGGCTGGCGCTCGCTGATTTCCGGCTTGAGAAACAAGGCGCCGTTCGGTTCTTCAACGTCGCAGTCCAGGTACGCCACCGAGCGGCCCGTGCGTGATGCGGCGTAGGCCAGGTTGGTGGCGACGGTGGTCTTGCCCGTACCACCCTTCCCGCTGGCGATAGCAATTCTCATGGTTCCTTTCCTGTTCATGCGGCGCACGCAGCGTTGCCCCGGCGGAGTGTCCCGGCCCGTTTTGCCAAACGCGCATAGCACGTTTTGCTGTTCGCGGCCACACCCCGGCAGGGGCGCCTGGATTCAGAAGTCCCGGAGGGCGGAGCGGGATGCACCCCGTCCTCCGGGTTCGTTGACTTAACCTTCGCTGGCTTTGCTCTGGAGTTCTTCAAGCCGCTGACGAATTCCCGCCAGCGCCTCTTCAAAATAGCCGGCCTGGCTCTTGAGCATTTCGATTTCATTTTCGCGCGGCATGGCAGGCGTTCCCGGTGCTGCATACGGCATGCCGCCGTATGCGGGGTAGCCCCAGGCGGCCCGCTGCCAACCCGGCTGGCCGGTAGCGAAAAACCGGTTCCGCCATCCCCGGCCGCCACCGCGGCCGCCGCCCCAACCGGCCCCACGGCCGCCGCCCCAGCCTCCGCGGCCTGGCGCAACGTTCATGTAACCGGGAACAGCATAGCCCGCGCAGAAACCGGCTGCGCGTCCTGTCATCGGACCCATACCCATCGGGCCCATTCCATCTCCACCTGGCATTTTCATTCTCCTTTTAACCGGCGGGCACTGCCGCCTCGTTGCGTATGATTAGGTTCTCCAAGTTCTATCAGCCTCGTGTCATCGTTGCGCCGCAGCTCGGGCAGACCTGTTGCACGCAGGGCTGGCCCGGCGTGTGAGGGGTTTTGGTGCCGCACTTCGGGCAGACGCATTCACCGCCGGGTCCGGCGGCGAGCGGACCGCCCATTCTCCCGCGGCCCCTGCCGCCACCCTGGCCGCGTCCTGCGCCCCGGCCGCCACCCTGACCACGGCCACCTTCGGCCGGGCCTGTTCCATCACCTCTGGGCATAGCCACCTCCTTGCAGATTTCTCCAGCCGGCTGCGGCCGCCGGCGTACTCACGCATACTTCGTCGACAGACCCAGCACCTCAGGTCGTGGCCCTGCCGCGACGGCCCTGGCCGCGGCAACGCCGCCGCCTGCCGCAGCAACCGGGCATCAAAAACGTGTTCGGCTGGAGTCGGTTCGCCTTGTACGATTCCAGAACGGATTGCACCTCGCCACAGGTGTGAGGGATTACCTCGATACCCGCGTTTGATAAAGCCATTTCGAGAGGCCAGGAGATGGCGCCGCAGATCAGCACGTCGATGCCTAACCCCGTCATTTCCATCACGCGGCCGTGCAGATCGTTTCGAAACAGCTGAATCGAGTGCTGTTCAATGGCCTGGCCGTCTGCAGCAAAGTTGCTCACCACCAAGGTGGCGGCAACGTCGAATACCGGGGAAATCCGGCCCTGCCATTCTGGAATTGCTACTTTCATGACCGGTAAAGACACAAGTTGTGTGCCAAACGCCAAATTTCGCGGAAAATGGGGGGGATCAGCGCTTTTTCCAGAAATAAGAGGCATATAATCGTGCAAAATAGACAAAATATGGAGTTTAGAGCTGGCGTTTTGCCCGATTATGCGGTATGCTGTCGGTAAAGGAGTGATCATGAACCCAACACAGCAGGCCGCGCAGCGGGAAGCCGCTATCCTCGACTCGGTGAATGAGGGCGTATTTGCGGTCGATCAAGACTGGCGGATCACGTGTTTCAACAGCGCGGCTGAGCGCATCACGGGCGTTTTACGGGACCAGGCCATCGGGAACCGGTGTTGCGATGTGTTTCGCGCCAGCATCTGCGAGACGGATTGCGCGCTGCGGAAAACGATGTCTGAGGGGAGGCCGGTGGTGAATGCGACCGCACACATCGTGAATCACGAGGGCCAGCGCATCCCCATTCGCATCTCGACCGCATTGCTCCGCGACGAGTCCGGTGCAGTGATCGGGGGCGTGGAATCCTTTCAGGATCTGACGCAGATTGAGCAACTGCAGAAAGAGCTGGAGAACCGCTACACATTTGAGGACATTGTGGGGCGGAGCCCCGCGATGCAGCGGCTGTTTGATATCCTGCCGCAGGTTTCTGCCAGCGCGAGCACGGTCTTGATCGAAGGCGCGAGTGGCACCGGGAAAGAACTGTTCGCGCGCGCGATTCATAATCTCTCGCCCAGGCGCAAGAAGCCCTTTGTGGCCATCAACTGCGCCGCTCTGCCGGATACGCTGCTCGAAAGCGAACTGTTCGGCCATAAGGCCGGCGCGTTTACGGATGCCAAGCGAGACAAGCCCGGGCGCTTTGAGCTGGCCCAGGGCGGCACCATCTTTCTGGACGAGATCGGCGATATCTCTCCCGCGATGCAGGTGCGCCTGTTGCGGGTGCTGCAGGAGCGCCAGATCGAGCCGCTGGGCGGCCTCAAACCGTTGGAAGTCGATGTTCGGGTCGTGGCCGCGACCAACAAGGATCTTGCGGAACTGGTGCAATCCGGCCAGTTCCGTGACGACCTCTATTACCGGATTCGTGTGGTGTATCTGAAGCTTCCCGAGCTCAAGCAGCGCCGGGAAGACATCCCGCTGCTGGTCAACAGCCTCATCGCAAAATTCAACCGGCTGCAGGGTAAAGACATCGCGGGGGTATCGGGTAAGGTGATGGCCCGGCTCATGGAATACGACTTTCCGGGCAACGTTCGCGAGCTGGAGAACATCATCGAGCAGGCCTTTGTCCTGTGCCGCGGCGGCCTGATCGAGGGCAAACACATGCCCCCCGAACTGCGCTCCGCCACCGGCGTGGAACGCGACGAACCGCGGGCAATGAGCCTTGACGCCATGGAACGGTTTTTGATTCGAGAGGCACTCGCCCGTCATTCGGGAAACCGTAAGAAAGCGGCCGCCGAGTTGGGCGTAGACGTCAGTACGCTCTATCGAAAGATCCGCACCCTTGGAATCGCCGTTCCGGAGAGAGACGGCCGCGGCCAGCGCCGATAATCGTGCACAATGCATGATTGAGGCCGTTGGCGCCGGGCTTCGTTCAAGGGAATCCCCGGGAAACTGGAGACACACACCCGGCGCTGTTCTTCTCGCAGTCGCGTGCATACGCCCGTAATAGAGGGGATTTTGAGGAGACCGCCGGTGTGCAAAGGCGCCGGCTGCCCGGCTTGGCACATAGCTTGCTGTTATCGCTGGCATGGAGGAACAATGATGAAAATTGCAGTGACAGCGCAGGGTACTGATTTGAATGCCGCTCTGGATCCCCGGTTTGGCCGGGCGAAGTTTTTTGTTGTTGTAGATACCGAGGCGGAAGGCTTCGAGGCAGTCGATAACAGCATGAACCTCAATGCGGCCCAGGGCGCGGGCATCCAGGCCGGCAGAAACGTAATCGAACTGGGTGTGGAAGCCGTGATCACGGGTCACGTGGGGCCCAAGGCCTATACGACGCTCCAGTCGGGCGGCGTTGGTGTGTATACGGGCGCGTCAGGCACGGTGGGGGAGGCCGTCGAACAATTTAAGGCGGGCGCACTCAAACGCCAGGACGGTGCGGATGTTGAGGGGCACTGGGTCTGATGAACGCGCTGCCGTGAAGAAGCACCCGCCCAACAAGTGCGCTGGCTGTGAAACGCATAGCCGGCCAGAGCAGGCACCGCTGTTCACGGGGCATTGATGGGAACAGGATAATCCACCACCGGGGCTGATAACGCATGAGCAAGCCGCATACGCAGAGCAACGCTGCATTCCGCATGATGTCTTTGAAATTCCGCATGCGGGACTGGGCAAACCCTCCCAGGAAAATTCTGATGAACGCCGGGGTGAAATCCGGCATAACGGTTTTGGATTTCGGCTGTGGGCCGGGCGGTTTTACATTGGCAGCCGCCAAATTAGCCGGGCCGGAAGGGCGCGTCCTGGCCTTCGACATCCACCCGCTTGCAGTGAAGTTTGTCGAGAAAGGGGCCGCTCGGCGGGGCTTGGGCAACGTGCAGACGTTTCTTAAAAGCAGCGTGGCGGACGTCCCGGAAGAGAGCGTGGATATGGTCCTTCTGTACGACATCCTGCACCATTTGAAGCCGCCGGAGGCCACCCTGGCTGAACTGCGCCGGGTGCTTAAACCTGCCGGGGTTCTTTCGGTCAGCGATCATCATTGGACAGAGGCGCAGCTGATGCAGACGGTCACCGCTGGGAGTCTTTTTCGGCCGGCCGGGCGCAGCCGCTGGACATTTCAGTTTGAACGAACCAAAGAGGGACAGACATCATGAAAATTGCCATCCCAACCACGGGCGGTCAACTTGCGGCTCATTTCGGCCACTGCGACCAGTTTGCCATCGTGGAAGTCGACCCGGAGAAGAAGACCATTGTGGGCACAACCTTTCTGACGCCGCCTCCACACGAGCCGGGCGTGCTGCCGCGCTGGCTGCATGAACAGGGCGCCAACGTCATTATTGCGGGAGGGATGGGCCAGCGCGCCCAGATGCTGTTTGCCGAGCAGAACATCCAGGTGCTGGTCGGCGCAGCAAGCGACACGCCTGAAGCGACCGTCTCTGCCTACCTTGAAGGAAGTCTTGTGACGGGCGGAAATCTCTGCGATCATTGAGCGTTTCCGGCGGGCGCCGCCTTATGATTAGCCGGCGCCCCTACCTTTGCCACCCCGGTTTCCCTCGCCGTCTTTTCCCGGAATCGGGCCGCATCTGCGGTGCACTGGCTTCAATTCAGCAGTTCGGGCCGGTATTCGAAGTGCATGGTGTCGTAATGAGACCATTTGCCGCCCCAGATGAAACCGTGCCGCTCGAAGACTCTTACGACCGCTTTGAGCCTTTCATCCTCGAGGATGGATACGGGATACGCGGGAGGGCTGTCTGAAGACCGGGCATCCCATTTCCAGTAGCGGTAGAGTGTCTTAGGAAGCTGGAAATCGATCGCCGCGCCGAAACTGTGCATGCTCGGGCGCGACGTCCCTGCAATCGGGCGCCAGGCGAAGGTGCCGATTGGCTGGGAGACGTACCGTTGCGTTTCGGCCGGCAATTCTCTCAAATCTTCCCGAACCCGGCCCAGGGCCTCGGCGGCGCCGCCAACCTTTGTGAACTGCACGCTCGTGCCGCCCAACCAGTCCACCGGGACCAGGTTCGCGCGGACTTCATCCGCGGAACCGCCGTATAACTTCCGGAAAAAGGCTTCGTTGCGGACACGTCCCGGATCGGCATTGAGCGCCGGCGCGGTGGCAGGCCATGACCGGGGGTACGGCTGAGACATCTGGTCTTTCAGGCTGGCGCGGTTGAGCAGATCGTCAAAATCGGCTTTCGGTATGCCGTCGTCAAAGATCATTTCCGTGCCATCTTTCCACAAGAGGACGTTCGGCTTTTCCGTCGCGATGAGATGCCCGGGGTAGGCGCGGAGCAGACGGTCCAGCCCGCTGGTTTCCTGCGCTGCGGCGGGCGCCAGCGCCACGAGCAGCACGCCTACCACGCAACCCGCATACGCGATAATGTCAGTTTTTCGTTGCATTGCCGCAGTATACACGAGCACACATGCGGCGGCGAGCGCCTGCGCGGCCGACGCGCGTGCCACGCCCTCATGATTCTCTGTTGGGTCGATTTCTTCGTTCCCGTTTTTCGTGGTAGCATGGGAGGCGGTCCTGCGGGCGGCAGCAGAAAGGGGGCGTGATGGTAACTCGACGGCGGTTTGTGCAACTGAGCGCGGCGGCGGGAATGGCCGTGATGGCGGGCCGGGATTCACGGGCCGAAGGGCGTGAACGGGTTCGCGACCGCCTGTGGCTCTGGTCGCATCATCCCGGCGTGTATGACGGCATGTTTGGGTTGCCGCGAAACTCGCGGATAACTCCCGTGGACGCCGCGCGCTATCTGGGCACGCCCAACATCATGTTTATTCGCGCCAGCGGCCAGCCTCCGTATCCCTTCGAGGACTACGCAGCCGCGTTCAAGGATGTCCGGCGGCTCCAGTGGTCGATCACGGGCAGCGCCGGCGTCACGTCGCATGAGGAACGCGAGTACGCGCTCCAACTCGCCGCATCCATGCCCAATATCACGGGTCTGTACATGGACGATTTCTTCAACTTCGCCCGCGAAGGCCAGGAAGCGTCCATGACGGTGGAAGAGGTTGAGGCCATTCGTGAGCGGATGACCGTCAACGGGCGGCGGCTTGACCTGGGTATCGTCGTGTACACTGCGGACCAGTTTGACGAGCGGATGTTGCCCTATCTGCAGTTGTGCGATGCGATCTCGCTCTGGTCGTGGTCTGCGAGCGAACTGGACGGGATTGAAGACCATTTTGCACGATTGCGAGAGATTGCGCCCGGCAAAAAACTGCAGATGGGGTGTTACATGTGGGATTACGGGCCGCAACAGCCTATGCCGCTCGAGCGCGTCGAACGCCAATGCGCGCTCGGCCTTCGGTGGCTTCGAGAGAAACGCATCCACGACATGATCTTCTGCGGCGCCCATCTCTGCGACCAGGGCCTCGATGCTGTCGAGGCGGCCCGGTCGTGGATCGCACGCGTTGGCCACCAGCCGCTGCACGACCCGGCCTGAGCCCGGTAGACACGGACGCTGCTGCACATCCGGATAGCCCTGCGGCTGCGTTAAAGAAGGGCAGACACAGGGGTCTGCCCCTACGCGCTGCGAAAACTTGGATGGACGAAGAAAGTCCCAACCTTGCCACTCAGCTCTATGAGTGCGCCGATTCCCACTTATTCATGCATCCGGAATGTAGGGGCGGCCCCCTGTGGCCGCCCATCTTATCGGTACGCGTTGACTCAAATACAGGGCTGCCTCCGCCGGCAATTGGCATCCGCGCCCTCCAGGGGATAAGATGGTTTCTTCAACGTACCCATGAAGGCATGCAAGAACTCAGAGAGGATTTGCACGATGAATCTACGAGCGTTGGTGTGGGGAGTGCTTGTGTTGTGTTGCGCGTCGGTCCCGGGTCTGGCCGAGCCGGCGCCCGAGGCGGTCAACGATCCGTTT
>DAOSJS010000109.1:0-11436 GCA_035367355.1 Candidatus Hydrogenedentota bacterium | reverse complement strand
CGCCGTGCCCCAGGTTTCCACCCCGAAGAAGCGCACCGGCACCGCGCTTTGATGAGGGCTTTGATCAATGAGAAGGCCCACGCAGTGGCCTTCCCGAAGCAGCCGCAGCACTTCGGGACCGGCCCCCGATTTCTCGATTGTCTTGACGGCGTTGGAACTGCGAATCCGGTCAATGAATCTGTTCAAGCGCGGATCGTGCAGTGGCCGCACGATCTCCGCCGCGGGCCGCCCAAGACGCGCAAAGGCTCCCGCGAGCCATTCCCAGTTTCCAATATGCGGGCCGATCAGGATGGCGCTACGGTCACGCGCGAGGTGTTCCGCGCCCTCGATGCGCACCCACCGGGTAAAGAACGCATCATCGCCCAACAGCGGCGTGCGGGTGAACTCCGCCGCGACCAGGCCGACATTTCTCACCGATTCTTTCAGGATCCGGATCTTTTCCGCTGCGGACAGGGAATCGCCGTACGCCAGGTCAAGATTGGCCATCCCCACCCGCTGGATGCGAGGGAGCACGTGATAGGCCACGGCCGCCAGCAGCGCGCCCAGCGCGCGCGCCCAGGAAAGCGGCAGCACCCGGGTCAACCAGGCAAATCCCAGGCATAGCGAAGTCAGGAGCCATACACCCAGCGGATTGCGGCGGCGCGCCACGGCCTAGGCTTCCAGGGTGATGGTCTGCCCGAGCATGGGCGAGAATTTACGCGCCCGGCCGTTGGTATTCGAGGCCATCCATTGCACCGCCGGCGCATCGCCGTGGACAAACACAAGATTCTTCGGGTTGAGGTGCTCGATCAGGCGCCGGAGATCTTCCCGCGGCGCATGCGCGCTGAAATGAAAGCGCTGGCGGTTGCCCAGCCGGATGGTCACCGAGCGTCCCGGCGTCTCGAACGGCATCTTGTCGCCCGTATTCGCGTGCAACAGGCGGTACCCCAGCGTATCCGGATCAAGGTAGCCCACGAAGAAAATGCCGTGCCGCGTCGAGCGCACCATCTCCTTCGCGATCAAGGCCGACGGCGTATTCTCCACCATCATGCCGGACGTCGCCACGATGATGCATGGTTCCTCAAGCAGCTCGTCGACGGTCTCGGGTTCCCAGACGTTGCCCACGCGCTGGAATTCATCAAGTGGCCGCAGATCGGCGCGCGGGCCCAGATAATCCAGGTTGTCGCTGTAGATCTCATAGATCGCCCGCCCCAGCCCCGATGAATATACGGGCACGCGGGGAATCATCCGCGACCGCTTCAAGCGCGCGATGATGTTGAGGATCTCCTGGTTGCGGCCCAGCGCAAATGCGGGCACGAGCACTGCTCCGCCAGACTCCAGCACCTTGGTGCTTTCGGCGGCAAATCGCTCGATCTCGTCTTCATAGCTTCGTTCGCTGTCTGAATTCTGGGCGCCGCGCGTACTTTCACAGATCAGCGTGTCGACCTGGATTTCTTCCTCAAGCAGGTCGTGGCCGCGCATCAATTCCTGGTGCGTCAGACAAATATCGCCCGTGTAGAAGACCGTATGCCCCGGAAACTGCAATAGAATGCACGCGCTCCCCAGCACATGGCCCGCAGAGCGGAATTCCGCCCGGACGGGGCTCTGGTGGGTCAGGGCGAACTCATGTTCCATCTCCAGCCCAGCCGTCCGCCGAAGGGCAAAGCCGACGTCGTCGTGGCCATAGAGGGGATATCCCCGCACGCCCTGGTTCCGCTCCAGCATCTCCATGACCGATACGCTGTTGTGCAGCATGCGATCCATGATGGGCACCGTCGGACGCGTCGTGTATACAAACAACCCCGGAAACTGGCGGAGCAGGTAGGGAATCGCCCCGCAGTGATCCACGTGCCCGTGGGAGACCAGCGCGACATCAGGCGGCCGCGTCAGGATGGACAGATCAGGAAGCGCTTCACGGCCCTCTTTTTTGGGATGAAGGCCACAGTCCAGAATGATGCCCGTGCCGGCTCCACTCACGCAGTAACAGTTTGCGCCAATTTCTGTGCCACCGCCCAGAACGGTGAATTCAACAGTGTTCACGTAGCAATCCTCACAAAAGGAAAGTGTACCCCCCGGCGCGGTCGAGGTCAACTCGCCCGGCCGGGTTCCTCCGCCGGGGACGGCCGGGGCAGCGCGCGAAGGCGGGGGCACTTACAGGAAATTCGCCCGCGCTGGGTCCATCCATTCGAACAGATTCCAGCCCAATTCCCGCATCAGCAAATCCAGGCGGACAAGCGGCAAGCCCAGCACATTGGGATAACATCCCGAATACGACGCCACCAGAAGGCATCCCGGGCCATCGACCGTATAGGCTCCCGCCCGGTCAATGGGGCGTACCGTGTTCACAAAATAAGCGATTTCTTCTTCTGACAACTCCCGGAATGTGACTTCCGTGCGCTCGAAACCCTGCGCCACGGCACCGGTTTCGGTATCGGCCAGCGCAAGGCCCGTGAGCACCGCATGTGTGCGGCCGGAAAGCCGCGCCAGCATATCGCGCGCCTCGTCGAGGCCGGCCGGCTTATTGAGTACCTCGCCGTCGAGAAAGACCAGCGTATCGGCCGCAATCACGAGCGCGGGCTCCGTCAGACGGCGCGCCACTTCGTCGCGTTTCGCACACGCATTGGCCACAACGAGCTGTTCGGGCGGCAAACCGTTTTCGATTTCCGGAGCGCCGCTGGTGATCACGTCAAAGTCGAGGCCCAAAGCCGCCAGCAGGGCGCGCCGGCGCGGCGAAGCCGAGGCAAGCACGAGGCGTTTCACGGGGCCGGGGTCTCCTCTGCGGAGAGGGGGATATCCACCACGGCCGGATCTCGGGGCAGAAACAGGCCGCCCGCAGGCGCTTCTTCGAAGGTCTCCTGATTCTCAATGATGACGGTGCCCTCGGGGATCCAGAACTGGGTTTCGGCCGATTCCACCGCCTCGTTGACACGATAGTCCGACAGGCGAATCTCCACGCGCGAATTCGCGTCATTGACTACGATCACCCGCGTCGGGAGGTAGTCAGGTTCGCGCAGGTACAAATAAACCTCTTCAAAGGCCGCTGCAGGGCTCGCGAGTCCGGATTCGTCCTCCGATTCTACTTTTTTGGGGCGAAGCAGGAGGCCTTTCACCTCCCCTTCTTTGATCTCCGGGATGAACAGCGATACATCGAACGCTTTCCGCAGACGTTTGAAATCTTTCGCAAAGCCCAAAAAAAACGCTTCCGAGGCCGGATCGTCCTCCAAATCGTCGATCTGGAGCTGCTCCATGTCTCTGTCGTACCGGTACAAACGCAGCCCGTCGATCAGCACGTCGGTTTCGGCCGACTCGTCGTACCGGAACACAATACGCCGGGGATGGACAAACAGCACCGTGCCTTTGGCTTCAAACACGCCATCCGTCGTCACGTTTTCGCGATCCAGGCGCGCCTGCACCACACGGACTGCGGCCCGCCGGGCGGACAGCTCCTCCAGAAACGCATCCACATTCTCCGGCTCAGCCGCCGAGAGCAGGGCCCACAACAGCAGGATCACGATGCAGCATCCTCCTCAGGCGCAGGGGATTTCAGTTCCTGCGAGCCTCTCTGTGAATCCGCTGCGCGGGGCCCGAGTTCCATCGCCGGGCCGGCGGGAGCATCCGCCGGTTCACCGGGCGAAAACGACGCGAATCCGCCCATCCCGCCCTCTGAGTCAGTGTTGTCATCGGCGATATTGACGACCGGCAGATCCTTGTCGTCATCATCCAGGTCCGTATCGCTCGCCACACCGGCGTCGAAAAAGCTCGTCGGCACGCCGTCATCTTCTGGGATCAGGCTGTCGAGCAGGCTCTTGTGCGTTTCGAGAATGGCCAGCATCTCCCGCCGCATCCGGCTGCGCTGCTGTTCCAGCACATGGATGTCGCGCACCAGTCTCCGGGGCAATTTCGCCGCCGCCAGCTGCGCCTGGGCCTTCTGCAGCCGCGCTTCTTCGATCAGGGACTCGGCTTCACGTTTTGCGGACGCCAGGATATCCTCGCTGAATTTCTGCGAACTGACCAGCGCGCTGCGCAGGGTCTTCTCGATCTCCCGGTACTCGTCTATCGAAACGCGCTGCTCATCCACCTTCTCTCTGAGATGCCGGATCTGGCCCAGGAGACGATCCACGATATCGGCCACGCGCTCCAGAAACGCGTCTACCTCGCGCGCGTCGTATCCGCCCAGCATCGCGCGCCTGAAATCCTGGTTGTAGATATCGCTGGGCGTAATGGCGATGTCCTCGCCCAGCGCGTCCACCAGCATCCGGTCCTTCTTCACAGCCCCCGTGTCTTCTTTTGTATCGCTCATTTAACGCCCCAGCTCCCGCGAACGGGCTGCCGCTGCCGCGACACCCGCCCGGACAACTCCTTCAAACCCGTGTTCTTGAAACGCGCGCAATGCCGCCTCCGTTGTGCCTCCTTTCGAGGTCACCCGTTCGCGCAGCACGCTCGCTCCTTCATCCGACTCCATCAAAAGGCGCCCCGCTCCCAGCGCCGTTTGCTTTGCCAGTTCCGTGGCCTGCGCTTCCGTCAACCCTTCGTCCCGGGCCGCGCGCACCAGGCACTCCACCAGATAAAAGAAATACGCCGGGCCGCTGCCGCTCAGTGCGGTCACCGCATCCATCGCGCTCTCCGGCACCACTTCAACCCGTCCAACCGATTCAAACACGGATTTCGCGAAATCGACGTCCTCTTCACGGCAATGCCGGCCCGGGGCAAGGGCGGTCGCTCCCGCACCCACCAGCGCCGGCGTATTGGGCATGGCACGAACGACACGCACCCGTCCGCCCAGCCGTTCCTCGAAAAATCCCGTCGACAGCCCCGCGCAAATGGAAATGACCAGGATATCCGCGCCTGGCACCTCCGCCACGGGTTCCAGCGCCTCTGCTGCATGTTGCGGTTTTACGGCCACCAGCAGCACGCCGCTCGCCTGCGCGAGCGCTCGCGCCGAGTCGGCCTGCTGCATACCCAGGGCGCCCGCGGCCGCCCGCCGGGCCTCATCCACATCAAACGCAGCCAACTGCTCTGGCCGCATCGTTCCCCGGGCGATCAGCCCGCCCGCAATGGCGCGGCCCATATTCCCAAAGCCCAGAAATCCCACGCGCCGGTCACTGGCCATGGTCCGCACCTTTGCCGTCCGGCGCCGCCGGCGCGTCACGAATCACCGCGACTTCATCGCAATCCGGAAACTTCGGACACCGCACGCAATCGCGAAACACCTTGCTGGGAAGCTCGTGCTTATCGAGCACCGAAAACCCTTCCCGTTCAAAAAAGCCGGGAAGCCGCGTCAGCGCATACACTTTTTCCACTTCCAGGCAGCGGGCCTCCTCGAGACAGGCTCGAAGCAGTGCCACACCCACCCCCGTGCCGCGGCGGTCCTCATGGACCACCAGCGACCGCACCTCCGCCAGGTTCTGCATGTCTACATGAAGCGCGCAACACCCCAGGATGGCTCCGTCTTCTTCATATACGTGAAAATCGCGTACATTTTCGCACAATTCAATCAATGTACGCGGCAGCAGGGCATCATCGCCCACGCCGCCGTCGATCAACACCTTCACCTTGGCCATATCGCTCAGGCGCGCCTTGCGCAAGCGGCCCGCGGCCAACGCGCGGGCGGCCTCCGGCTCCGAAACGCTCATCCTGGTCCGCTCCTCAGGCTTCGTTGATTCCATGCACGCCGCATAGTTTAGCACACGCGGCCCTGATTTCCCGCATCACTGTTGCCTGCCGCATCCATCACCCGCGGCGTTGACTTTCCCGCTTCTGGACCTTCAAGATCCAGCCGCAATGAATGACCTGACCACAACCTGGCGGCTGCCCGCCTTCGAAGACCTCCCGCTCACCGTCAGCAACGGCGTTGTGGCCATCGCCATCGCTGTAGGCACCCTCTACTGCTTCCTCGGCTACCGGACCCTCCGTCTCATTATCATCCTGACCGGCTTCCTTCTCGCCAGCGCCGTCGCGGGCGCCCTCGCGGCCTGGATCAGCAAAGGTGAAATGCTTCCCATCATCCTGTCCGCCCTGTTTGGCGGCCTCTGCGGCGCCGCTGCTCTGGCCTTTCTCGTTCGCAGCGGCATCTTCGTCCTGGGCATGCTGGGCGCGCTGGTGACCGCCATGCACCTCACCGCCGGCATGGAGCAGCCCTGGATACCCTGGGCCGTGTTTGCCGCCGGGGGTGTCGGCGGCCTCCTTACCCTGTTCCTTCGCCGAACCATCGTCATTTTCGCGTCGGCCGCCATCGGTTCCTGGTTCGTCGTCTCGGGCATTCTCTTCTTCTTTGCCGGCCCCGGCGCCCTCCAGCAGCCGAGCCAGACTCTTCTCGCCGTCCGCGAAGGATGGGTCGCCGTTGCCTGCTGGGCCGTACTCGCGTTCGCGGGTGCGCTGGCGCAATTCGCCACGCGTGCCCCTGCGCCTCAACCCCGGCCCCGCGACAACCCCCCCCGGGCCTGACCCGGGTCTGTAATGCTCCCATCTCCGGGACGCGCCCCTGCAGGCAGCATCCGGCCGATGCCTCCGTTCGATAAGGTCTGATACACTATGCGGCCATGAGAAGGCGAGCAAACTTAGCCGCGTATGTGCTCTGCTGGGCGGTCCTGGCCGTTCTGGCGGCCGGCTGCGGGACTCTGGCGATGCTCCGGCCGCCCGTGGCTCCGGCCGGAGTCCCGGGGGTGGAACGGCCCACAACGGTACGGTGGGGCAGCCCGCTTTATGGCGGAGCGCTGCGCACGCTTCTGGTGCTGCCACGTCTTGGGGTGCGGGATGCCGGGGAGCTCGCGCTGCGCGTGGATATGACCTATGACGTGGTCCCAATCACCGCGGGAGCCGGCGTGGACGGAAACAAGGCCTCCTATGAAAAACTGCACCGGGCGCTGGAAGCGCCACTCGACCTGATTGTAGTCGCAAACCTCGATCTCACGGATTTTCCAGTGGAGACCTTCAACGGGATTCAGGAGAAGGTCCACGAGGGGGCTGGGCTGCTTCTCGCGAATTTCGGGCGCGGAATCCCGGCCTGGTTTCAGGAATTTCTGGAGGGGCTGGCGCCGGTCGAATCGGCGCTGCCGATCACGCGCGGGCTCGCTGCGCCGCTGACACCCGAATGGCAGGGCGGGCTCGACTTTGTACAGGCGGGGACCTGTGGAAATGGGCGGGTGGTGCTGCTGGATTATCCTGGCCACGGCCCTCAGTATCATGCATTGCTGCCCGAACTCGCGCATCCAGAGTCCGCGGAATGGGCCCATTACGAAACCTACTGGTCCTTGATCGCGAAAGCTGCCTTGTGGGCGGCACACCGTGAACCGCCACTCTGGATTGACCGGATCCAGGAGGAAACGGCGCGAAGCACAGGTTTTGGGGAGCTGCCTCCGGGAATGACCGAAGGCGACCTGCGCGAATATCAGACGGCCATGGATTCGCGGCTCCTGCGCGCATACCGCCTGTACGTCAACAGCCCTGCAAAAGACACCTGTGAGGTGATGGCACAGCTGCGCCAGCCCGGCCGGCAGTGGCGCACCGAGCTTCTGCAAAAGGAGGAGCTCCTGAAACCAGGCGACGAGAGTTATGCCCTGGGCGTTCCAGCCGTGCCCGGGGATTTCTACCTCGATGCCTGGATCAAGCGGCGGGGAAAAGTCATCGACTGGTATTCCATTCCGACAACGATCGCCGCTCGCCCTTTTTTCGCCAATCTGCGGACGGAACATGAAGTGGTGCTGCCCAATGACTCGGTGCGGCTCTCGTTCGAATTGCTGCCATCCCAGCGCACCGAAGACGGCCTGAGACGCTGTGTCGTGGTACTGCGCGGGACGGACGGTTACGGCAGGCGTGTCGCCTATGCAACCCAGGATGCGCCCGGCGCCCGGCGTCCCTTTGCGGCCAGTCTGGAAGTAGCCGACCTGATCAGCCCCCGGCTCGCCGTAGAATGCCTCGTGGTTGCCCAGCCGGCAGGACCGGGGAGCGTGCCGGAATTCCGCCTGGCCGGTGCGGGCGGGGCCAGGCTTCCATTCGGCGTACGGCTGTCAGGGCCGGCACGCCCCTTTGGCCTGGCCATCAGCAACCACGGCCGCCAGGAATATGGTCTCCGAATACTCAACGAGCAGCTGGCGGGCGCGGGCGTCACGCATGTGGTAACTGAAGCTTTCAAAGACGCCGCGCGGTTTCTGCCTGAGACGGGCCAGACGCCCGTGTTTCTGCTGGCACGCCACTGGACCCCGCGCAACATCGAAGCGCTGGCAGGCGAAGGAGACATGCCCGCCGGCGCGCCGCTGTCTCCCGTACAGGAAGCGCTGGCCCGGGATGTTCGCGAGGTCGAGCTGGGCGTGGCCGATGCCTTTGTGCTGGGTGGAGCCGATGGGTTAACGGAGACCTATGAGGCGGTTCGTACTGCGCCGCCGGTGTTACAGGAATTCCGCGACCGGCTCTGGGCCGAATTCGAGGAACCCGCGGCGTTGGGAGAGGCGTGGGCATCGCGTTTTTCCGCATGGGACGACCTGACGCTCGACAGCATCCAGAAAGCGGCCGATGCGGGCTTTTTCGAGCCCTGGATGCGTTTCAGCCGCCATGTGGACACCGTGTTTCTGCGGCTTTTTGCCCAAGCCCGCGAGGCGGTCGAGGAGAGCGAACCCGATACGCCGGTAGGATTCAGCCTTTCAACGCCCGGTGGCGGAGTATCCCCTCTCTGGTTCGATTCCGTCCAGGCGATGGGCTTTCTGGCGGTTCCACCGGAGCGGACGGCCCTGGCGCGGGTTGCGGCGTACCGCGCGCCGGAATTGGCAACCGCACTCCACGTGCCCGGCGCGGCATCAATGAGTGAGGCTCGCTGGTGGCCCTGGCACGCCCTTCTCAACGGCCAGGGCGGGCTGTGGTGGAACCTCGCGCAGGGACCGGAGCATGTGATTGAAGATACCGCACAGATTCTGCCCGCGTTCGCCGCAATGGCCGCGCATGCCCGCGACGTGAGAGCAGAATTCGCAGACCTCTTCCTGCGGGCCGAACCGCTGCACAGCCCGGTTGCCGTGTACGACAGCCGCGCCAGCGAACATCTTGCCGCTGCAGGGAAGACGCGCTCCCGGTCACTGGATGCGGCGCTGGAGCTGCTCCATGCCACGGGCTTTCCAGCCCGGCTTGTTTCCCCATCCGAACCGGGCACAAGTGTTTTTGACGGCGTCCAGTGCCTCATTCTCCCGGGCGTAACCGTTCTAAGCGATGCCGAGGCTCGGCAGATTCGCGCGTTTGTGGTATCCGGCGGCGCGGTGCTTGCCGACACTCCCCCCGGTCTGTATGACGAATGGGGACGGCCGCGCGCGAACCCGCCGCTGGGCGACTTGTTTGCGGACTGGATCGCCCCCGAGGACCTGCCCGAGTCCGGCGAAGAAGCAGAAAACGGCGCCCAGCTCGAAAACAGGCCGCAGGCGCTGCTTTTGAACCGGCCTTTTGACTCAGAGCCGGCGTCAGATATCCATTCGGCGGCAAAAGAGCTGCTGGAACGGGCGGGATCTGCCCCATCGTTCCGAATCAGTCCCGAGCAGGCCTTTGACGGCGAGCGTTTCCAGTTCCGTTTCGGCGAAGCACAGATTTTCGCTGCGCTGGCGTCGCCGGCTCAGCCGGGCCGTACCAAATACCATATTGCTCTGCCGGACCGTGCCGTTGTGTACGATCTGCGCACCGGCCAGGAGCTGCGGCGGCCCGGGCGCATTGCATGGCGGGCGGCCCCGGGTGAGGCGGCTTTATTCTCAGCCCTTCCCTACCGTGTAACCGAGGTCCAGGCAATGGTGCCGGCGACCGTGCGGCCCGGGACGCGGCTGAACGTGGCGGTGGAGGTTCGCGCGGAAGAACGAATGGCCGGGACCCACCTCGTCCAGGTTCAATTACGGCCGCTGGGCCGGACGCCCCTGCCGTATTACAACAAAACCGTCGTGTGCGAATCAGGCCGAAGCGCCACCTACATCCCCCTGGCCCTGGACGAGATCCCGGGGTTTTACAAGGTTGTGGTGCGCGATATGCTCACGGGAATTGTGTCCGAATGGCCGGTGGAGGTGGCCTCAACTGCCCGCAGCGTGTCGATGCGCATCGAGCCCAGCTCCTGACGCCGAGCGGCCTTTGAATTGGCGGGCATTCGCGGCGAGGGATTTCTATAATAGGCCGAAAAAGACAGCACCCCGGCTCCGGAGGACGTGAGACCATGAAAACAGCAGCCGATCAAACCGCAGAATTCCGTATTGACCACGCTTTTGGGCCCATCTATGGGCAGTTTTCTCCACGCGGGCTCTGTTCGCTGGTGCTGCCGGGTGGAAGGCACCCGGTGCCCCCGCACGACGCGCCGCGCCCGAGAGTGAATGACGAACGCGTACGAGTGCTGCTCGCCGCACTCAAACGGTATTTTGCGGGCGAACCCGAATCCTTTGACGACATCCCGCTGGATTTCGGCCCGTGTACCGCGTTTCAAGAGCGGGTTTGGCACGCGCTGAGAGATATTCCGTGGGGGAAGACAGAGACCTACGGCAGCCTGTCGCAACTGCTCGGCTACGGCACCCGGGCCTCCCGCGCTGTCGGCACGGCGATGGGGCGCAATCCCATTCCGCTGGTCGTCCCGTGCCACCGTGTACTGGCCAGCCAGGGCCTCGGCGGATTTGGCGCGGGCCTCGCCTGGAAACGCGAATTACTCCGCATCGAAGGGGTCGAAGTCTGACGGCCTGCCGCGGCCCGTTACAAAGATTCAAACGAGGAGGAGGCGTCGCGCCGGAAGCGGCTATCCCGGCCCTCCTGCGGGCAGATCGTATTTGATCGTTCTCGCCTGTTCTTGCTACACTCGTGGATCTGTCCGTTTGCAGCGGGCAAATTCACGACGAAAGGATGTTGTAGCAACCATGGCAGAAGAACAGAAACAACCAACAGACGCACAGGAGGTGCAGGAAGCGCCGGGTATGGACGCCCGCGCCGCCGACACACCGGAGGAGGAGACGTTTTCCATTGAGCAAATGGAGGCCTTCTACGATCAGTCGATGGCGAGCTTCAAAGAAGGGGAAGTTGTACGGGGAAAAATCGTCGAGACGACGGACGATTTTGTGCTCGTAGACATCGGCTACAAGAGCGAAGGCGCCATACCGATCTATGAGTTCCCGAACCCCGCGGCCATCGCGATTGGCGACGAGTTCGACGTGTACATCGAGCATCCTGAGGACGAGGACGGGATGCCGGTGCTGTCGAAGACCAAAGCCGACAAGATCAAGAACTGGGCCCACATCCAGGAGGTGTACGAGAAGGACGGAGTGATTGAAGGCCGGATCGTGCGCCGGGTGAAAGGCGGCCTGAAGGTCGATATTGGAGTCGATGCGTTCATGCCGGCCAGCCAGTTGACGTGGCGGCCCACGAGCGACCTCGACCGGTTCATCGGTTCCACCATGGAAGTGAAGATCATCAAGCTCACAAAACGGCGCCGCAACGTCGTGGTAAGCCGCCGCAAACTGCTCG
>DAOSJS010000108.1:0-11453 GCA_035367355.1 Candidatus Hydrogenedentota bacterium | reverse complement strand
ATACCCCCGAGGAAGAGGAAGCGATCCGGAAACGATTGGCCGACTTGGGGTATATTGATTAGCGATATGCAACCGCACTGCATTACAAGAATCCAGGAAGCTCTCAGCGCACGCCATGCGAATCGGGATTAACGCACTCAGCCTGGAACCGGGCTATTGCGGAGAAACCGTGTATCTCCGCAGCGTATTTACGCGAATACGCGAACTTCAACCGGAAACCCGGGCCATTTTTGTCACCAGCGAGCGAAACCACGACTTTTTTGAAGGGTTCGACCGCGCTCCCTTTAACGGGGCGGTGCCGCCGCCACAGATCGGGTTGCCCGCTGCCGAACGCGAATTCGCACGAACACTCGAAGCCGCCGGGGTGGATTTCCTCTTTTCACCGCTTCAGACCGCTCCTGCCAAATGCCGTGTCCCGCTGGTTCTCTACGTCATGGATCTGCAGTTTATCGTCGAGCCACTGGCCCGGCCGCGCTGGCGCAACAAGGCTGCCGTCAAACGCGTCATGCAGAGCTGCGAAACCGCAACTGCTATCCTCGCGTCTTCCGAATTCATTCGCAGGCAGCTCCTCGAACTCCTCGATGTGCCCCTCGACAAAGTGATCGTCGCGCCGCTGGGCGTCTCCGATGTCTTCGCGGAACCGCAGGCCTGCTGGGTGCAGCAACCCTTTTTCCTGCATGTGGGCGCGACGCGCGCGTCGAAAAATATCGAGAGCCTCCTGAGTGCCTTCGAGATGTTTGAAGATCGTACCCCCCACAGCCTCGTGATGGTCGGCCTGCCGGGAGATCGCGAGCAGGCGGATTGGGGTCCCCGGATCATGCGTATTCACCAATGCCCCGAGTCCGCTCTGGCCGGCCTCTACCAGCACTGCGACGCCCTCGTCTGCGCCTCGCTTTATGAGGGTGCGGGCGTCACCGTCCTGGAAGGCATGCGGGCGGGCGCGCAGATCGTCGCGGGGCGCGTCGGAGCCATCCCGGAATTCGCCGGAAATGCCCCCATCTACTGCAATGCCCAGAACGCGTCCACCATCGCCGCCGCCATGCAGCGCGCCCTCGAGCTCGACCCCGACAAACGAGAGCGCCGCGCCATGTACATGACCCATGCCGCCGCCGAATATACCTGGGACAAGTGCGCCTGGAAAACGCTTCAGGCTTTCCGGGCGCGTTGACGGGACTCTCCCGGCAATTTGGAGCGGAGTCCCTCAATTTCCCAGCGTGTGCCGGGTCAGCTATAATGCAGTTCCTTCAGCTTCTTTGGGAATCTGACTCACTTGGAGTGATGCCATGACTGTTTCACATCGAACGCGTTCCGCCCTGTGGATTGTTCTCTTGCTGGCTGCGTGGAGTGGCGGCAGCGCCGTTTCCCAGGAAAATTCCCCGGCGGCCGTCCCTCTGGACCCTGCGACCGCTACCACGGAGTTCGGCGAAGGCCTGCTCTGGTACGACGCGGCAAACCTTCCCATCGACGGCAAGGGATGGAACGACGTCGCCGCCTGCTATGATCGGCTCCCGGCCCGCGCCGAAGGCGTGGTACGCCCGCCTGTCTGGAACCTCAGCCGCGACTCCGCGGGCCTGGCCATCCGGTTTCAGACCGATTCGCCCGCAATCGCCGCGCGCTGGGTCCTCCGCGACTCGAACCTGGCCATGCCGCATATGCCTGCCACGGGCGTGAGCGGCCTGGACCTGTACGTGAAACTCGCCGATCGCTGGATGTGGGTGGCTAACGGCCGCCCGTCGCAGGTGACGATGCAGGCCAGCCTGGTCACGGGCATCCCGGAAGGCATGCGCGAATACCTCCTGTACCTGCCGCTGTACAACGGCGTGACCAGCGTCCATATCGGCATCAATCCAGATTCAGTTCTGGCCGCGCCACCCGAGCGGTCCGAAACCACGCGCAGCCCTGTTTTGTTCTGGGGCACCTCCATCACGCAGGGCGGCTGCGCCTCCCGTCCCGGCATGGCCTATCCGTCCATCGTCGGCCGCATGATGGATCGCCCAACCATCAATCTCGGATTCTCGGGCAATGGAAAGCTGGAGCCCGAGATGGCCGCTTTTATTGCCGAACTTGACGTGGCGGTGTTTGTTCTCGATTGCTGCCCCAATCTGAAACCCGAGGAAATTGCCGAGCGCACGGAACCGGTCGTCCAGGTGCTTCGTGAAGCCCATCCGGACACGCCCATCGTTCTCATGGAGAACATCATCTACCAGAGTGGCTATTTTCTGCCGGGCACGCGCAGGGCGTATGAGGCAAAGAATGCCGAACTGAAGGCGGCGTACGAGCGGCTGACTGCTGCAGGCGTCACGAATCTGCACTATATCCCGTGCGACAATCTGCTCGGCGACGATGCGGAAGCCACGGTCGATGGCACTCATGCGACGGATCTGGGATTCCAGCGCATGGCGGAGGCGGTCACACCGATCCTCAAGTCTCTGGCAGGCGAATAAGCTCGCCGGAGCGCCGGCCGAGAAAGGGCTTTGCACCATGTTGAACGAACTCGAGCTTTTCCGGGTCCGCATCGGGCTCCTGCAGGTGTTCCTGAAAGAGCGCCAATATGACGGCGTTCTCCTGTCGCGCACTGACAATTTTGCGATGGCCACCGCGGGCAAACGCAACTATGTGTCCCTGTGCTCCGATCTGGGCGCCAGTTCTCTGTATGTTACGCAGGCCGGCGAAGCGTACTTCGTGGGAAACAACATCGAGGAAACCCGTGTGGTTGCCGAAGAACTGCGTGCCAGCGGATGCGAAATCCGAAAATTCATGTGGTTCGAAGACTCTGCACCGGCCCTCGTTCAGCGTGAATTCTCCGGCGCCATCGTCTCAGACGACGGCAGCCTCGGCAAAAACGTCAACGGCGAAATGGCGTACATTCGCTCGCTGCTGACGCCCAATGAGCTGGAAAAATACCGCCATCTCGGCAAACTGGCCGCGGAAACCATCACCACCGCCGTAGAGCAGACCGAAGCCGGGATGGCCGAAGCCGATATCGCCGCGATCCTCATTGGGGAAGGCGCCAAACGCCGTTGCCAGGTCCCCATTGCCCTGATCGCCGCTGACCGCCGCGCCACCAAATACCGCCATCCGCTTCCCACCGTCGCACCTCTGCTCCCGGAGAGAATGCGCGAGATCCAGGTGCGCGGGTACGTGATGATCATTCTGTCCCTGCTGAAAGAGGGGCTCGTGGTGTCCGCCACCCGGTTTAAACGCGTGGGCGACCTGTCCGAACGCATCCCCTCGGCCTACGACCGCATCTGCGGCGTTGATGCGCTGATGTACGAAGCCACCGAGCCGGGCAAAACCCTCGGCCAGGTCTTTGCGGATTGCCAGCAAGCCTATAACGCCATGGACTTCGCGCCCACCGAATGGCACAACCATCACCAGGGCGGCACCACCGGCTATGCAGGCCGCACGTGCAAAGCTTCGCCCAGCGAGCCGTTCCTCATCTTCGACTCATCGTGGGAAGACAAGGTGCGCGACATCACGGGCATCGACGTCGCATTCGGTCAGGCGTTCGCCTGGAATCCCTCCGCTCCCGGCGTCAAATCTGAGGACACCTTCCTCCTCATGCCTGACGGCACCAAGGAGATCATCACGCGCACGCCGGCGCTTCCCCGCGTCGATTTGACCGCCGTGCTTGGCCGGAAAACCGAGGCCGTCAAGAGCGGTATCGCCGAACCGGGAGCATGACCGCACAGACCGGCTTCATCACGGTGATTTCATCAGACCACTGCGCCGCCGGCGGTAGGAGATCCCGCGACGCCCGCGGCCCGTGGCCTCACCCGGCGCCTGGTACAGGGAGATGACCGGCACGGCTTCCTCCCAATCCGCGCGCGGCAGATTCTTTCCAAGCGCGCGTTCGATCGCCTCCAGCGCAATATGGTCCGTGGGGGACACAAACGTGATGGCATCCCCATCGCTGTTGGCCCGGGCCGTGCGCCCAATCCGGTGAATGTAATCGTCCGGATTCTCCGGAATATCAAAATTGATCACATGACTGACGTTTTCGATGTCCAGCCCCCGGGCCGCGACGTCCGTTGCCACCAGATACCGGTATTTGCCCGAGCGGAACCCCGCCAACGCCTCATCGCGCTGACGCTGCGACCGGTCTCCATGGATCTCCTGCACCTTGAACCCGTTCCGGCGCAAGGCTCTGGTGACCCGTTCCGTGCGCGGCTTCGTGCGCAGGAAGATCATCGCGCTGTCCACCTGCTGTTCACGCAGCACCTTCGCCAGCAGTGCGATCTTGCGTTCGGGATTGACCGTATACACTACCTGCCGCACTGTATCGACCGGCTGCGCCACCAGGCCCACTTCGATCCGTTCCGGATCATTCAAAAATTCCCGGGACAGGCGCGCGATCTCCGGAGGAAATGTCGCCGAACACATCAGCGTCTGCCGCGCTTGCGGAAGTTTCTGGATGATGCTCCGGATGTCCGGCAGAAACCCCATGTCGAGCATCCGGTCCGCCTCGTCCAGAACAAGGATCATCAGATCGCCGAAGTGGGCCCGGCCCTGCCGCATGTGGTCCAGCAGGCGGCCCGGCGTTGCCACCACGATGGATACGCCCCGTTTCAATGCGGTGGCCTGTGCTTCGTAACCGACCCCGCCGTAGATGGCCGTGCTGCGAATGCCCAGGGGCCGGCCCAGCACGTCGAACACCCCGTGCACCTGCTGCGCCAGTTCGCGAGTCGGCGTCAGCACCAGCATCAGGTTCCGCCCCACGGGGCCGTCCGAGAGGCGCATCAGCGCCGGCAGCGCATACGCCAGGGTCTTGCCCGTGCCCGTCTGCGCCACGGCGACAAGGTCCCGGTGCGCCAAGGCCACCGGAATCGCTTCCCGTTGTACCGGCGTAGGTGTCTCAATTCCCAGGGTCTCTAACACGCTCAACAGACTGGGAGCTATTCCGAGATCATCAAATCCCATCGCGGTCCATACACTCAAGGGTTGAAACCGGAATGCATGCAGTGGCCGGTCTCTGCGCGGCCAGGCTCGCAGACGCCTGCAACCGGCCGGTCAGCCCGAAGGTGGGCGCTGAGCGGCAGAACATTCCGGCAGTCGAAGCTGTCTGATGTGATTATATAATATTTCGCACTTGAGCGAAAAGCATCGACCAGGACCCACAGATCGGGAACTCTCCCGGATACCGCATAAACGCGACGTGGCCGTCCATAAAAAGCACGTTCCCACCGCCCGGAACATGGTTGAATTCGCTTACCGTGAACGGATTTCCAAGCAAGTCGACCCCGCTCACCGTCACAGCCGCATTCGCTGAGTCGTGCATCACCATCAATTCACTTTGCGCCCGCGTTCCGGCTGACGGGTTGTTGATGTCGGTGACCAGGAAGCGCTCGACCCCTTCGCGCAAGCGGTACGCGGTCATCGCGCCTATGGGCACGTCGCGATCCGCTGCCGCCAGGGCCTCCTGTAACGCCGGCGCCCCAACCACGCCCCCAACCAGGCCGGCGAAGGCCAGGAGGAAATCGTAACTCAGGAAGCTCAGCATCGGATCGGTGCTCTGCAGTGCGTCGGGGGCTGCCAGATAGTGTGCCGGCGTCAAGGCCCACCCGTAGTAAAAGTACGAAATGGGATACATCATGCACGGACATACCCCCGCGCCCGGGTCGCTGCTGCAATAGAAGGCCCGGCGTTCCAACACCTCAGTAATATCCGGATCCGACGGGCAGAGCAACACCTGCGGATCGCTCAGGTAGTCGGGGTAGAGCGCTCCTCCATCAGGCGCCCAGATCAAAATCGCTTCGCGGGTCACCTCGTCGCATGCCGGCCCGTCCCGGAACCGGAGCGGCGGAAATTTCTCGCCGGGCGATTCATTCGCATACATCTTCAAAATCAATCCCAGCTGCTTCAGGTTATTGGCACAACTTGCGCGCCGGGCGGCCTCCCGCGCACGCGCAAGGGCTGGAAGTAGAATGGCTGCGAGAATTCCAATGATGGCGATTACTACCAGCAATTCAATCAACGTGAATCCACGATTCCTCATTGGCGTATTCCTTCCGGCAGGGTGGCTGCAATTCAGTCGCAGGTGTTGTCTATGGTTATCACAAGCCCCATTTTACTACAAGATACCGCAAAAGCAAGGATTTTGCCAAGTAAATCCCGCGTAACCCGCAAAATCTATGTATATAATGGAAATTTACTAGTTTAAAGACTTGGTTTTTCCTGCGGATCCTCTTTACCGTTCACTTGTTTATAACACATATCACGTGACAACAAAAAGAAATATATGAATCAAACGGAGCCAATTTGCCACCTGCTTGCCGCGAAAGTGGAAAGGATCACGGCGCCGCGCCCTGGAATTGCGACGATCCACGCCTGTGCTGTGCCGCCGCCTTTTCCGCGCCATCACAATGAATTGTCTTGCCCCTGAGCTTGCCTCAGGCTGCGCACTAAGGTAGCCTACCCACAGTGTGGTCAAAAATAGGAGCTTGTCCTGATGCATCTTAGGCCGGTGATTTGGCGCGACGGGCACTTGATCATCATCGATCAGACGCTGCTTCCGGCGGAGTGCCGCGAGATTCGCCTGGCATCGCTGGAATCCGTCCGCGAGGCCATTTGCACGCTTCGGGTCCGTGGCGCCCCCGCGATCGGCGTCTGCGCCGCTTTCGGCCTTCTGGTCGCGCTGGATGAGGCCGGGCCGGCGAACCTGGCCGGCGGCCTGCAGGTGCTGGACGCCGCCGCCGAACGCCTGGGATCTTCCCGCCCGACGGCCGTCAACCTGTTCTGGGCCCTGCGGCGCATGCAGAACGCGGCGCAGAGGATTGCCGCCCAGACTGCTTCCCTGCGCGAATGGCGTGAGCGGCTTGAAAGCGAAGCCTGCGCGCTTCGCGATGAAGATACCGCCTGTTGCCAGCGGATCGGCGATTACGGAGCAACGTTGATCCCCGAGGGCGCCGGAGTGCTCACGCATTGCAATGCGGGCGCCCTCGCCACCAGCGCCTACGGTACCGCGCTGGCCGCCATGTACCGCGCGCACGAAGCCGGCCGGACCTTCCACGTCTTTGTCGATGAGACCCGTCCCCTGTTGCAGGGCGCCCGCCTCACCGCGTGGGAACTCCTGCGCGCCGGTATCGAGGTCACGCTTATCTGTGACAACACAGCTGCCCAAGTCATGCGCGAAGGCCGCGTGCAGCTCGTGATCACCGGGGCCGACCGCATCGCCGCCAACGGCGACACCGCCAACAAGATCGGCACCTACGGGCTGGCTGTTCTCGCCTATGCCCACGGCATCCCCTTCTACGTTGCCGCACCGCTTTCGACCTTCGATATTGACCTCCCCGGCGGAGACCACATTCCCATTGAGCAGCGAGCCGGGGAAGAGGTCACCCACACGTTCGGCCGCCCCACGGCCCCTGAGGGCGTCGCGGTCTACAATCCTGCGTTTGACGTCACTCCCGCCCGTTACATCGCGGGGCTCGTCACGGAACAGGGTATCCTCATGCCGCCTTTTGAGGAGGCCATCCGTGACTGCTTCGAGAATCGTGCAGAGACACCATGAGACTCGGCCTATGTTCGAAAAGCTGGTAGATATTATCGCCAAGACTGCGGAGGACCGGATAAACGGCATCTCCCTCGAGGATGCAGCGCTGGGCCGCACCTGGTGCGATGTTCGCAGGTACGCCACCAACGAGCCCGCGCTGCAGCAGGCGGTTCTCAAACGGATCGATGCCTGGCTGAAACTCTATACCCGTCCGCCCTGCGGCACCGAAGGGCGGCGGTCTCAATGGCTGCTTCGCGACCTTATCGACTGCGTGCGCGTCGGCGAAGTCTCGGCGCTCGAACGGGACGAACTGGACTTCCTTTCCGCGGCCTTTCATCTTGCAAACCGCATGGAGGACCGGGAGGCCAGTGCCCGCATGCGGACCCTTCTTATCCCGTACGTGAACGAGATCGAAATCCGGCGCAAGATACTCCCGAGCGCCAACGGACTTGCTGCGCTTTCGAAGCGCCTTCACATAATCGACACGGCGGACATCGAAACAGCTCCATATTCCGCGATTCGCACCATTGCGGGCATTGAGATGCCCGCACGCGGACCCCTCCTCAAGCTGTCCGGGCACGTCAAACTCTTCGGGAGCGTCCAGGATGACTGCACTCTGGTCGTCGAGAATGGCTGTTGCAGCGTGCTGGGCTATGTCCTGGGCCGCCTTGCGGCTACCCAGCACTGCGATGTGCGCCACAACATCTCGGGGGTCGCCATCTCAAGCCTGGGAAGCATCCGTGCGCGCAATATCATTGACCAGGCCAGCGTTATCGCCAAAGCCGGCAACGTGCAGGTGCGGCGGGTCGAAAACCCGAGACTGCTTTTTGCGGGGGAACGCCTGGTGGTGGCGGACTCCGTCCGCCGGGGGAACATCATCGCCCCGGACATCTCCGTCCAAAACGAGGTTCTGGGCGGTCATTTGCAGGTTTCACGCAGCCTGACCGCGGACTGTTTCCGGGCCACTCCGGAACTGCCGCTCGACATTACCTTCCGGAAACGGCTGGCAAACAGCGATTTTGGCGGAACCCCCACCGCCTATGCCACGCGGCTCTGGTCTCAGACACTGCACCTGAAGACGCGCATCCTGACCCTTGAGGCGCTGCTTGCTGCCACCGACCGGGAAATTGAACGGCTTTCCGAAAATGCCCTTTTTTTCGTCTGCAGCAACGAATCCACTGAAAAACACATCGATTCCATACGGAAAAACAAGCGGCGGCTTGACCTCATCGATCGCATCATCGAAGGTCTCCTCGGCATGGCCTATGCCATTGCCGAACGCGCCGCGGAACGTGCCCTGGCGCTCCAGGAGTCCGGTGAGGCCTGCCTCGACGAGGCCGGCGTCATGTTCAGCGTAGCCGACGCGCTGCTGACTCAACTTGGTACCGACGCCGCGGGAGAACGCGATGTCTATGCCTGCATCAACAGCATGGCGGATATCCGTGAAAACCTGCGCCGGGGCGTGCAGGGAAACCGTCTTGCCACGGCCTCGCTCACGCGCATTCGCGAGGAATTGCGCCGCTGGCTCGACGAAAAACAACTGCTCACCGAACAGATTGCCGCGGCCGACGCCGGGCTGCATGCCCGGCTGGATTTCAGTGAAGAGCTGCAGTCCGCCGCGAAGGGCAGCTCCCCCGAACAGCTGTTGCGGCACCTGATAGCCACCGCCCGGAACCAGCCGGCGGGAGGAGAACTCGCGGCAACGCTTGCTTCCAATTTTGTCAGCGCCATGCTGCGCAGCATCGACAAGAAGCGCCAGGCCACCGAGCCCCTCAGACGCGAACTGTCCGAAAAACGCGGGGAATTTGACGAGAGAAGCAAGCAACTCCGTACACAACATCATCTCGTCGTCTCATTGGAGGAGATCGACCACGGAGAAGGGCCTCGCGTGTCCGGGAGATTCGAGGGGGGTGTTGTTCTGTATGCCGATGCGCTCGCTGCCGGGCAGGAGCAGCCGCCGGATACCACCCGTTTCGTTGTGCCCGACACGGGCGAGGCCGTGAAGACCTATCAGCGCCGTTTTACGTCTATCGTTGAGACCTGTTTGTAGTCCGTGTTAGGCTTGCCTGAATCCGTTGATGGGAAAGTGAGCGGCTCCGCGCAGGATCGCTGGAGAGGATTTGGAACCCGGTGTGCAATCAGATCACCGATATCGTGGCTATTGACGGGCCCGTAGGCGCAGGCAAAAGCTCCGTAGGACGCCAGGTCGCCGAGCGGCTCGGATTTGCCTACCTCGACACGGGGGCCATGTACCGGGCCGCGACCTGGTGGGCCATCGAAAACGGCACGGATCTCGACAATCCCGAGGCGCTGACAGCCATCACTCAAAACATGCCCCTGCACCTGAGCGACAGCAACGGTGAGCTCCGCGTGCGTGTGGGGGCGCAGGACATCACGGAGGTTATCCGCACCCCTGAAATCACGCGGCAGATCTACAAGCTCGACCACGCCGCGGGCGTTCGCGAACATCTCGTGAGGCTCCAGCGCGAATTCGGCGCCCGGCAGCCCACCGTCGCCGACGGGCGCGACATGGGGTCCGTGGTCTTTCCGAAAGCGCGCTGGAAGATCTATCTGGATGCCTCGCTCGAAGAGCGCGCCCGGCGGCGTGCCGCCCAATTCGCCGAAAAGGGATTGCAGGTCGATCTCGCTGAGCTGACGAGAGAAATCGAGGAGCGTGATCGGAAAGACATGACCCGGGCCGTCTCGCCACTGCAAAAAGCCCCTGATGCCCGCGTGCTCGACACCACGCAGCTCACGTTTGACCAATCCGTCGACGCAATCGTCGATTTTGTCCGGGAGGTATTGTGAATTCAGGAAAGACGGCTTTGGCATGGTCCTGCGCTTCGTGCGACCGCACGGCCGTGCGTTCACTGGCCCGGGAGCTGGATATCCCGCCGCTCGTGGCGCAGCTCCTGATCATCCGCGGCGCCGCGACACCTGAGCTCGGCCATCAGTTTCTGAACCCTTCCGCCGACCACCTGTGCGATCCTTTCGAACTGAGCGGTATCGGCGAGGCTGTTGAGCGCATTCGTCGCGCACGGGACCTTGGCGAACACGTGCTCGTGTTCGGCGACTACGACGTTGACGGCATCACCGGAACAGCTATCCTCTACAATGCACTCAAGGCATATGGCATTTCGTCGTGCAGCTACGACATGCCCAACCGCCTGGAAGAAGGCTACGGCATCAGTCCCGAACGGGTATATCAGGCCCGAGACCAGGAGGTCGGTCTCATTGTCACCGTAGACAATGGCGTAACCGCCCGGGAAGCGGCCGAGGCTGCCCGTGCCGCCGGCATTGGGTTCATCATTACCGACCACCATGAGCCTGAAAGCCAGCTTCCCCATGCCGACGCCATCATCGATCCGAAGTGCGCCGGCCCGGAGCACCCCTGCCGCGACATTTGCGGCGCCGCCGTCGCCTTCAAACTGGCGACCGCCCTGACGGGGCGGATCAACGACCTCGACCTGGTGGCGCTCGGGACGGTTGCCGATATCGTGCCGCTGCATGGTGAAAATCGCGCCCTGGTCGCCCTCGGCCTGCGTGAAATCGCCGCCAGGCGCCGGCCCGGCCTCCTCAAGCTCGCTCAGGTGGCGCGCGTCAATCTCGAAACGCTCACCGCCCGAAACATCGCGTTTCAGCTCGCTCCGCGCATCAATGCCGGCGGCCGGCTCGGCGACGGCATTGCGGGAATGGACCTCATCCTGACGGATTCTCCTCAAACGGCCGAAACCATTGCGCGGGAACTCGACCGCGCCAATTCCGAGCGCCGCGACATCGAATCCGCGCTCCTCGACGACGCCGAGGCCGAGCTGCGCGAAACCTTCACCGACCAGCAGCGAAGCATCGTGCTCGCGCGCTATGACTGGCACCAGGGCGTCATTGGCATCGTCGCTTCGCGGCTTCAGCGCCGTTTTTACCGCCCCGTGGCCCTGATCGCCCTCGACGGCGGCGGTGTCGG
>DAOSJS010000107.1:0-11561 GCA_035367355.1 Candidatus Hydrogenedentota bacterium | reverse complement strand
TCCGTCATTATCCCTGAGCCCGGGGATAAGTATGTCGACGGCCGCCTGCAAATCACGTACTGGGAGAAATGGCCCGGGTTTGAGGGCCAGGCCATCCAACGGGTGGTGGACCGGTTTAACGAGCGGCAGGACCGCATCTACGTCAACCTGGTCACGATGAGCCAGATCGACCGAAAGGCGCTGGTGGCGATCGCCGGAGGCGATCCGCCGGATCTGGTGGGCCTGTGGAGCGCCGGCCTGTCGCAGTTTGCCGAAAAACGGGCCCTCATGCCTCTGGAACCTTTCATGGAGAAGGCGGGGATGTCCAGCGATGCGTTCCTGGAGGTGTTCCTGGAGCAGAACACCTACCGGGGCACACTCTATGGACTGCCGACAACGCCCGCCACGACGGCACTGCACTACAACAAGCGGCTGTTCCGCGAGGCGGGGCTGGACCCGGAGCGCCCGCCCCGGACACTGGCTGAACTTGATGAAATGGCCGCGAAACTGACCCGGTACAACGAAAACGGCCACCTGGTGCAGGTGGGATTCACGCCGTCGGAACCGGGATGGTGGCCCTGGGCGTGGGGGTACTGGTTTGGAGGGACGCTGTGGGACGGCGAGCGCGTGACGTTTGACACCCCCGAGAACCTGGCCGCCTGGGAGTGGATCCAGAGCTATCCCGAGAAATACGGCGCGGAGGAGCTGCGCCGGTTTCAGAGCGGGAATACGGGGCAGTTTGCATCGCCGCAGAATGCGTTTTTTGCCGAGCGGGTGGCCATGATCGTGCAGGGGGTGTGGATGGCGAGCTTTATCGACACCTTCGCGCCCGATCTGGAATGGGGCGCCGCGCCCTTTCCCGCGGCGGTGCCGGGGCTGGAGAACGTGGCCATGGTTGAATGCGACTCGATCTGCATTCCGGTGGGCGCCCGCCATCCGGACGAAGCCTTCGAATTCATGCAGTACCTGTGTTCGCAGGAAGGGCTGGAATTGCTCAACATGGGCCACAAGAAGTTTACGCCGCTCAAAGAGGTCAGTCCCGCCTTTCTGGCCGGGCATCCCAATCCGTATATCGAGCTGTTCATCGAACTGGCGAAGAGTCCCAATGCGTTCTATGCGCCGGTCATGAGTACGTGGTACGAATACAATGATGAGATCACACCGGCCTTTGATCGCGTCATGTTTGGCGAGAGCTCGGCGCGGGCGGCCGTGACGCTGGTGCAGGAGCGGGTCACCGGCATATGGGAGCGCGCGCGCAGGGGCATCGAACGCCGCGAACGCGCGGAAAAGGAGGCGGCGCCATGACGAGCCGCGAATGGCGAGACTTCCGCAACGGGTTGCTGTTTATTTCGCCGTGGATCGCCGGGCTGGCCGCGTTCACCGCCTATCCACTCGGTGCGTCGCTCTACTACAGCTTCTGCGATTTCTCCGTGCTGAAACCGCCCGTGTTTGTGGGCGGCGCGAACTACCAGGAGCTGTTTCTGGACCCGGTCTTCTGGAAATCGCTTTTCAACACGCTGTATTTCGCGGTGTTCTTTCTGCCCCTGGCGACGGTTCTGGCGATCGCGCTGGCCTTGCTGCTCAACACGGGCGTCAAAGGCATGACCGTGTACCGCACGATCTTCTTTCTGCCGTCACTTACGCCGCTGGTTGCGCTGGGCATTCTGTGGATGTGGATGCTCAACGGCGAGTACGGCATCGTGAACTACGTGCTCAACCTGGTGTTGCAGCCGCTGGGGCTACACGCGCCGATCTGGCTGCAGTCGACGGCCTGGTCGAAGCCCGCGATCATCCTCATGAGCCTCTGGGGGGTGGGGTATGCGGTCGTGATCTATCTCGCGGGACTGCAGGACATCCCGAAGCCGTTGTACGAGGCGGCGGAACTGGACGGCGCCCGGTGGTTTGCGAAACTGCGCCACATCACGCTGCCGCTGTTATCGCCGGCGATCTTCTTCAACGTGGTCATGGGCCTGATCGGGGCGTTGCAGGTGTTTGCGCTTCCGTATGTGCTGACCGACGGCGCGGGCGGGCCGGCGCGCTCGACCCTTTTCTATACCATGTACCTCTACAATTCCGCGTTTCGATACCTTCGTATGGGCTATGCGTGTGCGATGGCCTGGCTCCTGTTTCTTATCATCCTCGGCCTGACGCTGCTTGTGTATCGCCTGTCGCGCAAACGGGTGCATTATGGTCGATAGGCCTGCCCACACACTGACGGAAAGCCCGCGGCGCGTGAATCGCGGCGCTTCCCGGGCCAACCGGCTGAGCCTGCCGCACGCCTTCGTGCTTCACGCCCTGTTGATCGCGGGAAGCGCCCTGTTCCTGTTCCCGCTGGTATGGATGCTGTCGACGGCCCTTAAACCTCTGGACCAGACGATGCTCATGCCGCCGCGCTGGATTCCCGGCCCGGTGCAATGGGGGAATTTCCGCGAGGCGGTCCGTTATATCCCCTTTTTCACCTATGCGCGCAACACGCTGACCATCGCCCTGCTCGGCACGCTCGGCACCCTGGTCAGCAGCGCGCTCGTCGCGTACGGGTTTTCGCGGATCGAGTGGAAAGGCCGCGACACCGTGTTTATCGTGCTGCTCGCGACCATGATGGTGCCGTTTCCGGTGACGATGGTGCCGTTGTATGCGGTGTTCCGTTCTTTGCACTGGATTGGCACGTTCCGGCCGCTGTGGGTGCCCGCCTGGTTCGGAGCGAGCGCGTTCAACGTCTTCCTGTTGCGCCAGTTCTTTCTGACGATCCCGCGGGACTTCGATGATGCGGCGCGTATAGACGGCTGCACGGAATTCGGCATCTTCCGGCGGGTGGTGCTGCCCCTGTCGCGTCCGGCGCTGGCCGTGGTGGCCCTGTTTCATTTCATGTACTGCTGGAACGATTTCCTGGGGCCGCTGATCTACCTTATCGACCAGGACAGCTTCACGCTGGCTCTCGGGCTCCAGTTTTTCCAGAGCCGTCAGGGCGGCACGCCGTGGAACCTGCTCATGGCGGCGTCAACGCTTGTCGTAGCGCCGATCATCGTGCTCTTCTTTTTCACGCAGCGCACGTTCATCCAGGGCATTACCATGGGCGGATTGAAGGGCTAGCCCGCGTCCCCCGGGCCGTGTCACGCCGCCGTGGATGGCTCGCGAGCGCTCAGTTCCGCATCAGCCCGTCCTCGACCGCCTTTCGCTTTGCGGGTCCGTCAAGCGCCTCGATGATGGCCAGGGCGAAGTCCATGGCCGTTCCCGGTCCGCGCGAGGTGATGACTTTGCCGTCTGTCTCCACGGCGCTGCCCGTATAGGTCGTCGTGGGCAGGTCCATTTTGTCGACGAATCCGGGGTAGCTGGTCGCTTTTTTCCCATCCAGCAGCCGGGCATTGGCGAGCACCTTGGGTGCGGCACAAATCGCTCCGACGAAGCGCCCGCTCTCCGCGGTCTTTTTGAGGAGCTGATGGATACGCGCGTCGTTGTCCAGGTAGTCGGCGCCGGGGAGGCCACCGGGCAGGACCACCATGTCGTACTCCTTCTCCAGGGCTTCGTCGAGGGTGCAGTCGGCCAGGATGGAGACGCCGTGCGCCGCCTCGACGGCTTCGTCGCCCAGACTGGCCGTGACCACGTCAAACTCCGCACGGCGCAGGATGTCTATCAGCGTGATGGCCTCGATTTCTTCGAACCCTTCCGCAAGCGGCACCAATACACTTGGCATGGTTCCGTCCCTCCTTTTTTATTGTGTGCCAGATCGGGAGTCCGCAATTCCCGTTTCACCTATACGGTAGGCAATCCGGAGGGTTGCATGCAAACCTGTGCAGCACGACCTTCGCGCGCAAATTAAGACAGGAGAGGAGCCCCTGAAATTGGCTGCTGCTGGCGGCAGTGAGCGCTGCGCTGACCTTCGCGCTGTTCGCTTGATTCGAACCGAAACGGGCGCTATGGTGTGGAATCCGGGTGCACGGGTTCAGGTCGCAACTCAGTCCAGGGAGAGTATTACGTCCATGCATGACGACCAGGAGCGCGGACTTCATTTTGGCCGGCGGGCCCTGTTGGCAGGGGGAATGGCGGGTGCAGGGCTCTTCGCTGCCGGGATCACCCCGGCTCAGGAACAGTCGCCCTCCGGTGCTGCTGCGCCAGAAAAGCTCTCGAGCCGTCTGGAGGACATCCGCGCGGCCTGGCTTGAGATGATGGGGCCGTTTCCTTCGGAAAAACTTCCGATCGACGTTCAGATGCGCCAGGTAGACGATATCGACGGGATCGAGTGCCATTACCTGACGTTTTTGTCGGAGTCGGATGATCGCGTGCCCGCGTACCTGCTGATTCCGAAGGGGGCGCGTCCCGGCCCGGCGCCGGCGCTGATCTGCCCTCATCCGACAAGCTCAGGCGCTGGAAAGTCGCAATGCGTCGGAATGACAGGCCGTGCGCCCGGAGAGCCGCCGCTGCCGCCCGAAAAGAGCCGCGCCTATGGCCTGGAACTCGCCCGCTGGGGCTACGTGACCCTCAGCATCGACCTGTTCTGCGACGGCGAGCGCATTCCGCCGGGGCATACGCATTACGATTCCGAGCCGTTCTACAAACGCCACCCCGAGTGGTCCATGTTCGGCAAGAACGCGTGGGACTGTATGCGCGCGGTGGATGCGCTGGAGACGCTGGACTTTGTGGACCGGGACCGGATCGGGTGCATCGGCCATTCGCTGGGCGGCCACACGACCTTGTGCGCGGCGGCCTTCGATGAGCGCATTGCCGCGGCCGTGAGCAACTGCGGCGAAGTGGGATGGGAACGGGGCACCGACCACTGGTCGCGGCCCCAGGACCCGAATAAGAAGCGCGGGCCGGTGAGCGATTACTGTTATCTGCCGAATTTCGCGCCGTATGTTAAAGAACCCACGCGGCCGGTTCCGTGTGATTTTGACGGTTTGATGATGCTGGTGGCGCCGCGTCCGCTTCTCATTCAGGGAACGGAGGACGAATTCAAACGGCTTGGCACCGTCGAGCAGGTGATCAGCGCTCAGGCGGCCTACCATACCCTCGGTGCTGGTGAGCGCGTGGGGATGATTTCATTTCCGGGCGAGCACAATTTTTCGCCCGGGGCGAAGCGTTTTGCGTTCGCGTGGCTGGATCGCTGGCTGGGCCATACGCCCGCCGTGCCTACGATCTGGCCCGGTCTGGTGCTGTAACGCCATTTGGATGGGAACGACAGCGCGGTGGGCCCGCGCAGAGTGGAGGGACACAAACGATGCGAACGGCAAGATGTGTGATGGCGGCAGTGTTTGCCGTGGCGGCGTTCGCCGCATTCGCCCAGGACGCGAAATACGAGCCCACCTGGGAATCGGTTGAAAGCCGCCCTCTGCCGGGCTGGTTCGACCACGACAAATTCGGCATCTTCATCCACTGGGGGCTGTATTCGGTGCCCTCCTGGGGCCCGAAAGGCCGGTATTCGGAGTGGTACTGGCATGACATGCAGGACAAAAACGGCGAGACTTGGAAATTTCATGTGGAAAATTACGGGGAAGACTTTAAATACCCCGATTTTGCGCCGCAATTCCGCGCGGAAATGTTCAATCCCGCGCATTGGGCGGAGATCTTCGAGCGATCGGGCGCGAAATACGTTGTGCTGACCTCGAAACACCACGAGGGGTTCTGTCTGTGGCCCAACGCGGAGAGCTGGAACTGGAACAGCGTGGACGCGGGCCCCGGGCGCGACCTCTGCGGCGAGCTGACGGACGCGGTGAAGGCGCGCGGACTGAAAATGGGGTTCTACTTCTCGCTGTACGAGTGGTTCAACCCGATTTACCGCAGCGATCCCGAACGGTACGTGGAGCAGCACATGCTGCCGCAGTTCAAGGACCTTGTCATGCGCTACGAGCCGGATATTGTGTGGCCCGACGGCGAGTGGGACCACCCGGACACCCTCTGGCGCAGTGCGGAGTTTATCGCGTGGCTGTATAACGAAGCGCCCGTGCGCGACCGGGTCGTCGTGAATGACCGCTGGGGCAAGGGCTGCCGCAGCAAACATGGCGGATTCTACACCACGGAGTACGGCCAGGTGGGCTGGGGTCAGGACCTGGGCAGCCGGCACAAGTGGGAGGAATGCCGCGGGATCGGCAAGTCGTTCGGCTACAACCGCAACGAGGAGATCGACGATTACATGACCCCGCGCGAGCTGATCCGCATGCTGATCTCGATCTGCAACGGAGGCGGCAACCTGCTGCTCGACATTGGCCCGACCGCCGACGGCCGCATCCCGGTCATCATGGAGCAGCGGCTTCTGGCCATGGGCGACTGGCTCCGGGAAAACGGTGAAGCCATTTACGGCACGGGGCCAAGCCCGTTCCCGAGCCTGCCGTGGGGCCGCTGCACCACCGCGCCCGGCAAGCTCTATCTGCACGTGTTCGACTGGCCGGAGGATGCCCTCGAGGTCCCCGGATTGAAGAACGAAGTCACAAAGGCCTGCCTCCTGACCCGCCCGGACGTGCCTTTGACCGTAACGCGGACAGGCGAGCGGGCCGTCTCCGTGGCGCTGCCCGAACACATGCCCAATCAGGACGCGACGGTCGTTGTGCTCGAGATCAGCGGCGCGCCGGACGTCGATATGACCATTCATGCCGCCGAAGACGGCAGCCTCACGCTGCCTGCGGCAGACGCCCAGATCCTCGGGAAGACCGCCCGGTACGAGGCGGAGCGGGACGCCATCGGGTTCTGGACTGAGCCCGGGGACTCGGTTTCCTGGCACATCACCGCCGGGCAGCCCGGAAAATACGAGGTGGCGCTTACCTACGCCTGCAACAAGGGCTCGGGTGGTACGCCGGTCGAGATCCGGGTGGGCGGCTCCGCCGTGGCGGCCAGCGTCAAGGAAACCGGCTCCTGGACCGATTTCACCACCCATGCTGCGGGAACCGTCGAGATCCCGTCCGCGGGCGTCTTTCCGGTGACGGTGTCGCCTAAGAACAAGCCTGTGGAAGGGGTGATGAACCTGCGGGCCGTCTCGCTGCGCCCTACGCAATAACAGAGCCTGTTGCGCCCCCGCGCAAACAGGATTTTCCGGAAACGGCATTACCGCTGGAGGTGTATATGCGCCGCATCGCTATCGTTTTGCTCCTGGCTCTGCTCCTGGTGGCCATCGGATGCCGCCATCTGCCCGGACGGCTGGCAACGGGTCCTCTGAATCCAACCCGGCTGACCTGTGAATACCTGCAGAATCCACTGGGTATCGATACGGCCATGCCTCGCCTGGCCTGGATCAACGAAGCGCCTCATCCCAATGCGCGGGCCAAGGCTCAGACCGCCTACCGGATTCTTGCGGCCAGTTCGCTCGAACAGCTCAGCCGCGATGCCGGCGATCTCTGGGATTCGGGCCGGGTGCCGGGGGCGGAAGCCATCCAGATCCCGTACGGCGGTCGGCCGCTCGAAGCCCGCCAGCGCGTGTACTGGAAGGTGCGCGTATGGGACGAGTCGGGCCGCCTGTCGCCCTGGAGCGCTCCGACGTGGTTTGAGACGGCCCTGCTGAGCGAAGATGACTGGAGCGCCCAGTGGATCACGCGCAAAGAAGAGCCATCTGAAGATGAGGAGGCCCTGTTTGGCGACAATCCGGCGCCGCTGTTTCGCAGAGAGTTCCGCGTGGACAAGCCCGTGCGCCGGGCGCGGGCGTATGTGACCGGACTGGGTTATTACGAGTTGCGGCTCAACGGCGAGAAGGTCGGCGACCACTGGCTTGATCCCGGCTGGACCACTGTGTCCAAACGTGTCCTGTATTCCACCTATGACGTGACGGACGGGCTGCGGGACGGTTCGAACGCCGTAGGCATGGTGGTCGGCAACGGCTGGTACAATCCGCTGCCGCTGCTCATGTGGAACCGCATAAACATCCGCGAAAATCTCACCATTGGGCCGCCCCGGGCCATTCTGCAACTCGATATCGACTACGAGGACGGGACACGGGACCGTATTGTGACCGACGAGACCTGGAAGGCGGCCGACGCGCCCATCGTACGAAACAGCGTCTATCTGGGCGAGGTCTACGATGCCCGGCTCGAACAGCCGGGCTGGGATGCGCCCGGCTTCGACGATGCGCAGTGGGAAGCGGCCATTCCGGCGTCCACGGCGGTCGGGCCTCTCCGGACTCAGATGGCGCCGCCGATCAGGGCGCTGCGGACGATCCAGCCGGTATCCGTGAGCGAGCCGGTCCCCGGAACGTATATCTTCGATATGGGCGAAAATTTCGGCGGTTTGGCGCGACTTCGCACCAAAGGGCCCGCTGGAACGCGCGTTGTACTGCGCTACGGCGAACTGCTTCACGAGGACGGCACCCTGAATCCCATGACGGCCGTGTGCGGGCAGATTAAGAACCGGGAACGCCCGGCGGATTCAAAACGGCCCGTCACGGCATGGCAGGAGGACGTCTACATCCTGAAAGGCCAGGGCATTGAGACGTATGTGCCGCGGTTCACGTTCCGCGGGTTCCGCTACCTCGAAATTACCGGCCTTCCCGCCGCGCCGGCACGTGACAGCGTGGAAGGACTCGCCATGCATTCGGCTGTCGCGCCCGCGGGCACGTTTCAGTGTGCGAATGCCCTCTACAACCAGATCCAGGAGGTGACGCTCCGTACGTTTCTAAGCAATTTGTTCAGTGTGCAATCCGATTGCCCGCATCGCGAGAAATTCGGGTACGGCGGCGACATCGTCGCGTCGAGCGAGGCGTTCCTGCTCAATTTCGACATGGCGCAGTTCTACACGAAGGCGGTCGAAGATCTGGCTGATGCCGTCCGGCCCAACGGTGGATTTACGGAAACGGCGCCGTTTGTGGGCATAGACGACGCAGGATTCGGCGAAGGGTCGGGTCCCATCGGCTGGGGCACGGCGCATCCGATGCTGTTGCAGCAGCTCTATCAATATTACGGCGAACGTCGACTGCTCGAAGCCGAGTACGAGCGCGTGAAGGCCTGGGTCGGCCTCATCGAATCCAGCGCGCCGGACCACATCTACGTGGGCGGCATCGGCGACCACGAAAGCCTGGCCGAAAAACCGGAGCTCTCGGGCACTGCGTTCTACGCGTACAATGTCGCGCTTGCCCGGGAATTTGCCCTGTTGCTGGGCAAGAACGATGATGCGGCCCGGTTTACCGCCCTGGGCGAACTGATCGCCGAGGCGTTCAGCACACGCTATCTCGACCCCGAAACAGGCCGCTACGGCGCGGGCACGCAGGCATCGCAGGCGTTCGCGCTCTACCTGGACCTCGTGCCGGAGGCCGTGCGGGCGAGCGCGCTCGAGATCCTTGTGAACGACATCGCGGTGCACGATGGCCACCTCTCGACGGGCATCTTCGGTACAAAGTACATGCTCGACGTCTTGAGCACGATGAACCGGCACGACGTGGCCTGCGCCATCACGGGTACCCGGACGTTTCCCGGCTGGGGATACATGCTCGATAACGGCGCCACAACCCTCTGGGAGCATTGGGAAGGCAGCGACAACACCTTTTCGAACAACCATCCCATGTTCGGGTCGGTGAGCGAATGGTTCTATAAGCACATCGCGGGGATTCGGCCTGCGCCGGATGCCGTGGGGTGCGACCGCGTGCTTATCGCGCCCGGCCCGCCGCAGCCAGGCCTGGATTGGGCCGAGGCCTCGTACGACTCGATCCGGGGAACCATCCGTGCTGCGTGGCGCGTGGAGGGCGGGTGGCTGCATCTGGACGTCAGCGTTCCGGTCGGCGTGAGTGCGCGTGTTCTGCTGCCGGTGGATGCACAGGCGGAGGTGCTGGAAAGCGGCGTGCCCGCGCACCTGGCCGCAGGGGTAGCGCCGGTGCCCGGAAATCTCTTCTGTCCGGCGTTCGAGGTCGCTTCGGGCGCCTACCAGTTCAGCGTAAAACAGTAACCGGGAAACTGGCGCCCAAGCAAAGCCTCGTTTCGTGAAGAATCGTGCTCCGGCCTCCATCGGGTCGGGCCGAAACACGGACCCGGCGGGGCGAGCTGCTGCAACGCGGCTTTTTGATGGCAGCTCCGGGCGCGTTCTGTGTTTCGCTTGCGCGTCAGGGGGGCGATGATGCGGATTCGGGGGCGGCCCCGCTTTCGCCTGCGTTGGACGGTGCGGCCTCGCGGGCAAGTTCCTGAATCCGCAGCACGGCCCGCTGTTTGTCGCCTCCGAGCGTCTTGTAGTGGATATATTGGACCAGCGCCTCCTGCCGGTTGCCCTTGGCATAATGGAAATCTGCCAGCATCAGCACGAGTCTCAGGTCATCCGGAATAACTGGCAGGGTCTTGGACAGCAGCTCGATTCCTCTGTCGTACTCTTGCCAGCGCATGTACTGTTTCCCGACGGCAGGCACCATCTGCAGAAGATAATGGCGTGCGCAGGCGTCTTCCGGGTCGTGTTTGAGCGCCTCGATGAAATGATCTTCCTGATTCCCGCCGACCATGCCGCCGTAATACGCTTTAACCCCCTGAAGGTCGATGCGCCGTGCGTCATGGCGACGCTGGATCGCGTCGCGAAGCGCGGGAGCCTCTTCGCTGGAAATTCCGTCGAATGAGAGCCGCGGAACCGGGCTCTCGAAAAAGGGGATGAGCTCTTCGAGGATCTTGTCGACATGCCGTTCGTACATGAGTTTCGGCGCGACGAATTCGGCCCAGGGCCGATCGTCGGTCATGATGGCGCCGCCCTGTGTGTACGCGTCGAGGGCTTCCTTCCCCATAAAATAGCTGGCCAGCAGTTCGGGGATGTCGTGGTAGCCCGCGGCCGACAGCGCGGCGCTCACGTCGGGGTTTTCGAGTCGTTCGCGCAGGGCTGCCATGTCGAGCACCAGGGGCTGGTTGGAGCCCGTGAGAAACAGGTCGGCATTGACGAACCAGGCGCAATAGTCCGGAAATACCGTCGTGAAGGTATACACCAGCGACCGGACGATCTCGGGGTTGAGGCTGTGGAGCGGCACCCACTGGGAGACTACTCCGCCCGGGGCGAGGTGGGCCAGGCAGGACTCGTAGTATTCACGGGTGTAAAACGTCGACACGCCGGCCTGGGCCATGGGCATCGGTTCAAACGTGATCAGGTCGTACTGGTTGCGGGTGGTGAGAAGAAAATTGCGTCCGTCATCGATGATGAAGTTGGTTTTTGGGTTGTCGATGACGTTGAGGTTGTACTCGTTGAAGTAGTGGGCCGCTTCGAGCACGTCTTTTGAGAGCTCGACCGCGTCAATGCGCTTGAAGGCGTCGGACAGGCCGAGTGTCCCCGCGGTGATTCCCGAGCCGAAGCACATGAACAGCACATTTTCGGGGTTGTGCGCGAACATGAGAGGCAGCGCGCCCTGGAGGCGGTTCATGCGCACGCCTTTCTCGATGGAGGCCGTGGCCTGCATGGCGTTGATCCACAGGTAGCGGCCCGGTTCTTCGTCTTCCTCGTCTTCCTCGGCAACGACGACGGTGCCTTCGACGCCCTCGTCATAATGGAGGATCTCGCTCTTTTCGGGGAGGTAGGCCTGGTTGACGGCCAGTCCGACGTTGACGGGCATGTGAGCCAGCGCCCAGACCAGCAGTCCGGTTGCGGCCGCAGTGGCGATGCCTTTGCGCGCCCAGGAGCGGCCCGGGCTGGCCAGAGTGACGAGCAATCCGCCCGCG
>DAOSJS010000106.1:0-11601 GCA_035367355.1 Candidatus Hydrogenedentota bacterium | reverse complement strand
GAGCGCCCGGATGTTCACGCCGTTGTGCACGCCCATCCTCCCAAAGCGGTGGCGGCATCGCTCGCGGGTCTGTCGCTGGCCGAACCTGTGCTCCCGGAACTGCTCCTCACCATCGGGGGCATCCCCACCGTGCCCTACGCCACCCCCGCAACCGGAGCCGGGGGAGAGGCGATTCGCGGCATCATCCGCTCCTGCGACGCGCTGATCATCGCGCGGCACGGGACCCTCACGGTGGGCAGGGATGTGTTCGAGGCGTATCACAAGCTCGAGAAGCTGGAACATGCGGCGGAGATCATTCTCTGGGCCAGCCTGCTGGGCCCTCCCGCCGCGCTTCCGGAAGCGGAGGTCGAGAGACTGTACCGCCTGCAGGAAACGTATAATCCGGGCACGCGCCTGTTCCGCCCGGATTAGCGAGATGCAGGCAGCTGGGGCCCGTAGAAAGCGGCTTGTGTGTCCCGCACCCTTGGGCTATGCTGAGCGTGTTGTGGACGCGTCTTCTGGCGATGGAGAGACAGCGTGGCTGGACGAGCTTCGAGCAATGAGGACAAGACCCGTGTTTGCCCCTTTTGCCGCAGGGAAATCAGCATCTTCGCAACGAAGTGTTTCCACTGTGGCGAACGCGTGGACCCGCCCCGGGCGGATCAGCGCCACTTTTCCATGGAGGACCTGGGCGGCCGCAAGTCGACGAATTATGCGCCCTCCGAAAGCGTCATGGCGGCGTTGGAAACGTTCCGCGCCGAGCTGACCGGCGAGCTTCAGCACGGCACCGGAGAATCGATGACACCAGAGGGCACCGGCGCCTCCCCTCCACCAGGGGACGGCTTGCCTTCGCTGAACGAATACAGCCAGCAACTGGCATCCCTGCATGAAGAATCGCGGCCGACAGGGGCGTTTGCCCAGATCTATGCCCCTCCACAGACGTCGTTCGGCCAGCGTCTGGTCACGTACCTTGCGTTCGTGATTGTGGTGATCGTGTTCGGCGTCGGCGCATTCGGCCTGTATTCGCTGGTCAAGGACCGCCACCCGGAACCCCCGCCCGCTGTTCCGGAGATCGCCATCCCTCCAAACGAAGCACCGCAGCTCCTGCGCGAAGGCAGGCTCCTGGAGGCACTGAGCGCAGCCCGCGACGCCGCCGCCCTCCATGACACGCCGGAAAATCGCAACATCCTGGACGAGACCCGCAACGCCATTCGGCAGGAGGTGGAGACACTCATCGAGGCCAATCCGTGGACGCCCGACCACCTCCAGCATGCGGTCGAACTGGCGTCAGAAGCGGCAATCATCGATCCGGACAGCGAGCTTGACGGCCTGGAGCGCTACGCCAGGAACGAGGAAAATGCCTACGCCATGATGCTGATCCGGCCGGAGCCCAAGGGCGTGACAGGAAAAGCCCAGTTCCGTTTGAACCCCTTATCGGAAGCGGCAGCTCAAGTGGGCGATGACAAGGTGACCGTCGAAGTCGGCGAGACTATCGCCAACAGGTTCGAGCTGCTCCGCGTGGGCCGCAGCGATGCGGAACTGCGGGACATTCTCCGAGACCGGCGGCTCGTTTATTCGGTGTCGGGGTCCTATTCCGCGGCGGAGTAGGCGCCCTGGGCAGGGCCGGCTTATCGCGCTCAACCATATCGCCTCCGGCGCCGGCTCGGGGCACAATTCCTGGTGGCGTTTCACTCAACGTCCTTCGAATAGGCTCTCATGTCAAAAAACCTGCAATGCGGCAATTCCAACGAGTTTGGGGCAGGACATCCTCAACACGGTGACAGGCGTGAGCATCATGTGAGCATCATGTGTTGCCTTTCGGGCAGTCTGTGGTATATTAGCTGCCGTTTGCACGCGGTGAGGCGCAGCGGAACTCTGGGAGAGGATGCGGCGGGAATTCGCCAAGTCTAGGAGCAGTCAGGTGGAGAAGCGGATCGTGCGTCAGAAGAGACTCTGGACTGCGCTGGTGGTGATTGCACTGTTGGTATTGCCTGGATGCGGCCGCTTCGGCGGCAGGACAGAGAAAGACCTTTCGATGACTGCGCCGGAGGCCGCCGACACGCAGCGCCACGAGATGTCTGCCGCGGCGAAGGAACAGCGATTGCGCGACACGGTCGAGGAACTCGTGGCCGACGCCGCGCGAATTGACACGCCAGAACGCGCGCCCATTATTAAACGCGAGCCGTATTTTCTGAAGGAGTATTCGCTGTATCCCACGGGTGCGGCGAGCATGAAACTCCAGATCCATCAGACGCAATCGCGGGTGGCCCCCCTGGTGGGTGAAGCCGTTATACCCAAACAGCGCTTTGCGACCGAGATGCACCGCAAAAAAGACGCGGCACGGGAAGACTCCTTTTTCTACCGCGAAACAGGGAACGAGATCCTGACATACCAGTGGCGAAACGGCCGGTGGGTGCAGGTTGCCAGCCTGTTTGTTGTGGACGTGAAGGAAGAGCGGGACGGGGACGGTTGGCGTGCCGTCGAGCCGCAAGCGAAAGAAGAGCTCCTCCTGAAAGATGAAGATGAGGGCTTCATCCGGCGGATGTTTGGAGGCATTTTCGGGCGCTGATCCGCGCGCCGTAGCGGCAACAGACCGACGCTTTCGGCACGCCGCCTGGAACCCTCGGAATGAAGAACAACGCGGCCTGATAAACCACCGGGAGAAGGTATTGTGGGCCAGTCCCGCGAATCCAACGTCGTATTCATTTTGAATGCCCTCGTCTTTGCCCTCGTGGCCGTGTTTGGAGTGCTCGGGTCGCTTGCCATTACCCCCGCGCGTCATGATCTCGCGCTCAGCCGCCTGGCCAGCCTGTACAGCCTGACTGAGTACGGAAGTTTTTATCTCGATGCACCGGCAGGGAAGGAGCCCAACCCTTTTGCGTCGACTACGGTCGACAAGGTCCTGGCCCGGGGCCGTGAAATCAGCAGCAAACCTCCGGTCCTTCCCCTGTTGATGACGGCAGAGTACATGGCACTGCGCCGGGTAGCCGGGTTGGATCTGAAAAATGAGGCGGACAATGGGCGAATTATACGCGTGCTGACGTTCACGTTTGTGAGCCTGCCGTTCTTCTTGACGATCCTGCTGTTTGACCGCACGGTGGCGCTGTTTGACGTCGAGCCGCTGATCCGGTGGGTAGTGACGTTTTTCCTGGCCTTTGGGACGCAGCTCTGGGGTTACAGTCTCTCGATCAACAACCACATTCCCGGGACATTTTTCCTGATGCTCTGCCTTTACCTGGCCCTGGGACTGATTTACGGGAAGTGGGCGCCTTCCGGCTGGCGGTTTGCGCTCTTTGGACTGTCGGCGGGCCTGGTTTTGACTGTGGAAATGCCGGCGGCCATCTGGGCGGCCATCGCGGGCTTGTGCCTGCTGTATCATTTTCCTCGAAAAACGCTTGTATGGGGGGCGCTGGCGGTAGCCGTGCCCGTGGCGGTGCATGTGGGCGTCATGCTGCACGTAACGGGCAGTCCTCTCCCCGTGCAGATGCATCCGGAGATGTACCTTTTCGAAAACTCGTACTGGCGGCATCCCACCGGCATTGATGCGTTGAATGAGCCGAAAGGCACCTATTTGTTCCATATGACCTTCGGGCGCTGCGGCCTGTTCATCTTGTATCCCGTGCTGCTCGCAGGGCTGCTGAGCCCGCTGCGGTACCTGTTCGGCAAACCGTTGCGGCATCACCGGCCGATTCTGCTCGGGGCGCTGGGCTTTCTGATTCTCACCGCCTATTATTGTCTGCAAACGAACAACTACGGCGGCGTGCTCTATGGGTTCCGGTGGTACATTCCCGCCATGCCGGTGTTGATGCTGATGGGGGTGCCCGTCTATGAGAAGTTACGCGCCCGGTGGGAATGGATTGTGGTTGGCCTCATGTTCGGCATCTCGTTTTTTTCCGCGTGGGAGGCCACCCGGGGGACCGCGTATTCCGGTCAAGAGTGGCCCTGCCAATTCCTGGGGCCCAGCACCCCCTCGTAGCCCGCGATTCGCGGTGGATCAGGTCTCGTGAAACGAATTTCCTCGCTCTATCTGTTTTTTGGCGCCGAGATCGTCATCGCGGCCTCCATGGGAATCAACGAGTCAATCTTCAATAATTTCCTCTCCGACACCTTCGAATTGACCGCAGAAGCACGGGGCGCCCTCGAATTCCCGCGCGAACTGCCGGGGTTTCTCGTGGTACTGTTCGCCGGGATTTTAGGCGCGCTCTCGCTTCCGCGCATGGGGGCGCTGGCCGCTCTGGTCTTTGCGGCGGGCACGGCCGGCCTGGGATTGGCGGGGAATTCGTACGGGCTGGTGGTCGCCTCGATGCTGGTAAGCAGCGTCGGCATGCACTTGAATCAGCCGATATCGCATTCGCTCACGATCGCCATGAGCGAGGACGACAGACGCGGGTTCCGGCTCGGACAATTGGGCGGCCTGCGCACCTTCGGCACAGTTCTGGGCACCGGACTTGTCTGGATGACGTTCCGCAGGGACGTGCCGCCGTATCTGTCCGGATTCCTGTACGCTGCTGCCGGGGGCGTCGCAGCGGCCATCCTGTACGCTCAATTAAAAGTCCCGGGAGTGCATTACCGGCGTTCTTTTTTCGTGATTCGGCGGAAGTTCCGGCTCTATTACGTGCTCGAATTTTTGTTTGGGGCACGAAAACAGATCTTCATCACGTTTGGCCCCTGGGTGTTGATTCACGTCTATGGGCTTTCCCCGGGGAACATTGCGTTCCTCCTGATGCTGGCCTCCATCATCGGCCTCGTTTTCAAGCCGCTTGCCGGTTGGGTGATGGACGCCTGGGGAGAACGCCTCGTGATGGTGGGTGATGGCCTCGTGCTGACGCTGGTCTGCCTGGGCTACGGGTTCGCGGGCAGTTTTCCCGGCGGCCCGAAGGTGGCCCTGTGTATTGCCGGTTCGTGCTTCATTCTCGATAACCTCCTGTTCGCGTTGAGCACGGGACGCACGGTGTATGTCTCCCGTTTGTCATCCAGCCCGGATGAGCTGACCGGCACCCTGTCGCTGGGCGTTACAATGAACCATGTGGCCTCCATGGTGATTCCGTTCTGGGCGGGCCTGATGTGGAAGGAGCTGGGGTTTCAGGTCGTCTTCGCTTCTGCGGGCGTACTGGCGCTTCTGCTCGCGTGTTTCTCGTGGTTCGTGCCCGGAAAACGGGCCCGGGCGCCGATCATGGGCGGTGATCTGTACACCACCGAAGGCCAGGCGCCGTGAGCGGCATTGCGCCGGCAGAAAAGTGCCGGGATTTCCAAGAGACAACCTGCTGGACTTTCGTTCGTTTGGGTTGTATAATCCCTTCGGTTACCTAACGAACGGTAGGTCAGATGCAGATGGAAAAAGGGCAGGCCAATCGCGCGACTGATCCGGCAAACGGAGCGGAGGCTCGTTTGCTCGAAGGCGCCCTAAGTATATTTTCTAAAAAAGGTTACGAGGGCGCGAGCGTGCGGGAGATTATTGAGGAGGCGGGAGTCACCCGGCCTGTTCTTTATTACTATTTCAAGAATAAGGAAGATTTATTCCGGCGGCTGGTGCGAAATTGCCTTGCGGAGATGATCGCAGACGCGGATGCCGCTCTCGACCAGGGCGAGACGTGCCAATCTTGCCTTGAAATGCTGATCTGCAAGGCGTTCGAGCGGGCGGAACGCAACCTCGACGAAGTTCGCCTTCTGGTGCATGTAATTTTCACTCCGCCGGGACAAGCGCCGGGCATCTTGGACGAACCCCTGCTTGATGAGTGGTTTACCCGGCTCGTGAAGGTTATGGATGATGGTCTGCTGCGGGGCGAGTTGTCTGGGGGCGAGCCCGAAGCTCTGGCGCTCGCATTTAATGCGTTGATGGATTTCCATATGATGGTGAAATCACGCTATCCATCCGTCACACTGACGCCCGATTTGGGAAAAGGCCTGGTAGCCCTTTTTTTGCGTGGAGCAGGCCCTGGAGGAGTGGAACGGCTTCCGCTTCTGAACACCTTCCAGGTTCAACCCCGCGAGGGCGGTGCGTGGAGCTGAGGACGATTTATGAAACAGGACAAGAGCAGTATGGGGCGGACGCTGTGGAGCATTCTTATTTGCCTGGGAATCACGGCCATGGTAACGGCTGTGGTCGCCGTCACGGCGCATGTGGCGCCTTCCGAAGCGAAGGCGGGGCATGCGGGCGCGGCCGAGCGCCTGCCGCAGGTCAGTGTGCGCGTCCTGAAAAGCCAGACGGTTGAGGACCAGTTGGTGCTGACGGGCAGCGTGCAACCCTGGGAAGAAGTGATCCTCAGCTCGGAAGTGCGCGGGAAGATCGAAAAGAAGGGCATTGAACTGGGCGACACGGTGACGAGTGGACAGGAGCTGTACCGGGTGGATACGGAGTCCATTCGCGCCCGCCTGGGGCAGGCACAGGCGCAACACAAACTGGCGTTGCAGGAACTCGAACGGATTGAGCGGCTTGCCCGGAGCGGCGCCGGAACGGCCCAAAGCCTCGACAGCGCGGTAGCGAATCGCGACGTGATGGATTCGTCGCTGCGCATGCTGCAGATCGAACTGGATAAAAGCGTCGTCAGAGCCTCGTTCCAGGGCGTGGTGGATGCCGTGCTGGTGGAACAGGACGAATTCGTCGACGTCGGCACGCCGCTGGTGCGGCTGGTTCAGGTGCACAAGGTCAAAATGATGTTCGGCATTCCAGAGCGCGATATCGCCTGCTTCAAGATGGGCGACCCGGTACGGGTGCGCATGGATGCCATACCCGACCGCACGTTCAACGGAAGCATCTACCGGATTGCGACGAGCGCTGACAGGAGCACACACACATTCAAGGCGGAGGTGGAGGTGGATAACGCCGACGGCCTCTTGAAGCCCGGCATGATCGCCCGCGGCCTGTTTGTACGGAAAACGTATCCGGATTCCCTGATGATCCCGCTGTTTACGGCGATACTGCTTGACGATCAGCGCGTGGCCTTCGTGGAAAAAGACGGCATAGCCGAATTGCGGCCCATTCAGGTGGGGCTGGTTCAGGGCAGCTCCGTGCAGGTCACGGAAGGCCTGGCGCCGGGGGAACGGCTGATTGTGAAGGGGCAGTACGAAGCGCGGCCCGGGGAAAAGGTGGACGTTCAGGAAGTCCTTGAATGATCATCAGCAATGTTGCCATAAACCGCAGCACGACGGTTTTCGTCTTGCTGGTCCTGATTCTGGTCGCGGGCGTCTACAGTTACCTGAGCCTGCCCCGTGAATCCAATCCTGAAGTTGTTATCCCCTACATCACCGTGAGCGTGCCGTACGAGGGAGTCGCACCCGAGGATATCGAGTCGCTCATTACGATCCCCATCGAGCGGCGCCTGGCCGGCCTGTCCGGCGTCAAAAAGATGAGATCCACGAGCGTGGAGGGCCTGTCCTACATCTTTCTCGAATTTGAGCCGGACGTCGATATCGACGACGCACTCCAGAAAGTCCGCGATAAGGTCGACCTGGCGGAGCCGGACATTCCGAAAGAGGCGGATGACGCCGTGATCAGTGAGATCAACACGGCTGAATTTCCGATCATGATTATGTCGCTGTCGGGAAAGCTTCCACTTTCCATGCTGGACCAGATTGCGGGAGATCTGGAAGATCAGATTGAGACGATCGAGGGCGTTCTTGATGTGGAAGTCATCGGGGGCGTCGAACGGGAAATCCAGATCGAGGTGGATCCGGAGCGCGTCGCCCAGTATGGGATCTCGTTCGGGGATTTGATCAGCGTGGTGGCCCAGGAGAACGTTAATACGCCCGGGGGCACGATGGATCTTGGGGAAGCGAAGTTTGTGATGCGCACGCCGGGTGAATTCAAAAACCCGGACGACATCAATGACCTCGTGGTGAAGCAAAGCCCCGAAGGCACGGTATTCCTGCGGGACGTGGCGAAAGTCTTCGACGGATTCAAAGATATCGAGACGATTTCGCGTCTGAACGGCGAGCCGTCGGTGACCTTGACGGTCATCAAGCGTTCAGGTGCGAACATTATTGAAATCGCCGATCAAGTGCAGAAAGAGATTGACCGGATGCTGGCCGTGCTCCCCAAAGGGCTGAGCGTCACGGTGACGTGGAACGAGGCAAACTACATCCGAGACATCGTATCGGAGCTTGAGAACGGCATCCTGAGCGGCATGATTCTGGTGCTGCTGGTCATTTTTGTGTTTTTGGGTTTCTCCAATGCGGTTTTCGTGGCGCTTGCCATTCCCGTATCGATGCTTATCACATTTGTCGTCCTTCAGATGAGCGGCGTCACGCTCAACATGGTGGTGCTGTTCAGTCTGATTCTTGCGCTGGGCATGCTGGTCGACAACGGGATCGTGGTGGTGGAGAACATCTACCGCCATCTGTCGATGGGGATGAGCAGAGTCGAGGCCGCCAAGGCGGGCACCGCCGAGGTGGCCTGGCCCATCACCACGTCAACCCTGACTACCGTGGCCGCGTTTGTGCCGTTTTTCTTCTGGCCGGGTATTTTCGGCGAATTCATGTATTACGTCCCGTATACGGTTATCGTAGCGCTGCTGGCCTCGTTGTTCATGGGGCTGGTCGTCAATCCGGCCCTCGCCGCCGTGTTCATGAGGGCGCACGACGGGAAAACGATGCGCCGCATCACCGGCGCTGGATTCGTGATGCGGTTGTATGCCGCCACCCTGCGCACGGCGTTACGCTGGCGTGCAGTGACTGTGCTCTCGGCTGTAGCTCTGCTGATAATGATCACCACTTTGTTCTTCTCGACGGCCGAGACGATTTTTCTGCCGGTAACGGAGCCGCCGCAGGCGTACATTGACATTGAGTGCGCGGAAGGCACAAATCTCGCTACGTCAGACCAATATGCGCGGCAGGTCGAAGAGCTGATTGCTCCGTATAGGCCTTACGTGGACAGTGTGGTCACAAGCGTGGGTTCGCTGGGCGTCACACCGCAGGCCGGCCATTCCACGGGAAGTTCAAAGGCCACCCACATCAGCCGGATCTCGCTGGATTTCCCCAAGCTCGATGACTGCACCAAGCTTCCGTCAGAAGTCCTTCGCGAACTTCGAGCCCGGTTAACGGGATTGAGCGGCGCGGATCTCCGAATTGACCAGATGACGATGGGACCGCCGACCGGCCCGCCCATCAACGTGGAAATCAGCGGAGACAATTTCGAGACGCTGGCGCGTCTGGCGCAAGAGGTCCGGCAGGAAATCAAGGATGTGCCGGGGCTGGTCGACCTGCGCGACGATTACAATAAGGGAAAGCCGGAGGTTCAGGTGGTTGTAGACCGCCAGGAAGCATGGCGCATGGGGCTCAGCACGCAGCTCATCGGGTTGACCGTGCAGGCCGCAATCAACGGCCGGAAAGCGGCCGATTTCCGCGAAGGCGACGAAGAATATGATGTTACGGTGCGGTTTCCCAAGGCATTTCGTGAAGATCTGGGAAACATCAATACCATGAATCTCATCGCGATCGACGGGCGGCGAGTGCCGTTTTCCTCTGTGGCGCATATCGAGCAGGGGGCAGGCCTGGGCAGCATCAAGCGGATTGACCGCAAACGGACGGTCACGGTGTCCGCGGATGTGCATCCGGATTTCAACCAGCAGCGTTTACTGCAGGCGGTCCAGGCCAAGCTGGAAGACTTTCCGTTGCCGCCCGATTACTCGTTCGCGTATACGGGCGAAAACGAAGACATGGAAGAGACGCAGTTTTTCCTGTTCAAGGCTTTTGTGGTGGCGATTTTTCTTATTGCATTGGTGCTGGTTACAGAATTCAATTCTCTGGTGCAACCCTTTATTATTCTGACCTCCGTGGTATTGTCTCTGGCGGGCGTATTTCTGGGGCTGTATATTTTTAACATGCCCTTTGGCATTCTGATGTCCGGGGTAGGTTGCGTGAGCCTCGCGGGGGTGGTGGTCAATAACGCGATCGTTTTAATTGATTACACAAATCAGCTGCGGGCCCGCGGCCTGGAGCTGAATGAGGCGATCGTGACCGCTGGTGTGACACGGTTCCGCCCGGTGATGCTGACCGCGGTAACCACGGTGCTTGGCCTGGTGCCGATGGCCATCGGAGTCAGCTTTGATTTCCGCGCGATGCGCCTGATTGTCGGCGGCGAGATGAGCCAATGGTGGGGCGGCATGGCCGTAGCAGTTATTTTCGGCCTGACTTTCGCCACCATGATGACGCTCATTGTGGTGCCCACGCTGTACAGTGCCATGGCCGGATTGTCCGAAACCATAGGCACGGTCAAATCGCGGCCCCAAACCTCTCAGGGGCAATTCCCCGAGCCGGACGCCGCCAAAGAGAAATTGGAGGAAGAGCAGGCTTGATATGCCCCGCTACACAGGGTTAGCGCTCGGCGCCATACTTCTTCTCGTGGGCGCGGCGTTTTTCCTCTCCATCCACTCAGGCGAGACCGGCTCACCGCAGTTTTTTGGTGAGATGTGGTTGCCATTGGATGCTGCATCGCGACTTGTTCTGCGGCCAGTCTCTCCGGGAACCGAAAACCCGGAGCCGCGCCCGCTCGATATTGTGCCGCTGGCCGGGCAGGAGGTGATGACGCTCTTTCCGGAGGCGCCTCCACGCCTTACGAATCTCCAGCAGGCCTATGAAACGGCGCAATTGCCTTTTTCCGTGACCTTGAAAGCGGTCGAATTTGAAACAGGCCAGGTTATTCCGGCCCACCTGAAGCTTTCTGATAGTGATGGCGAACGCATGCTCCCGTTCCAATCGGGTGAATCCGTGGACCTGTCCGGACAGACGTTCGTCATGCGGGAAATCCGCCCCTGGGGTGGGATTCTCTCTGAACCCCCCGAATCGGGAGGCACGCCGCTGGCGGTCCTGGCGTTGCGCGAACAGGGCGGCCCGTGGAGCGAGGACATCGTTGTGCAGCACGGCGACTGGCTGCAATTGACCCCGGAGCTCGCATTTCATTTTCTCTGGGTGAGTTCCGAAGACGCGGCCCTGGAGGTCTTCGCATCGAGGGCCCCCGGTCTGGCCTCTGCGAGGTGGGGTATCCAGGAAAACGGCGTGATGCACTGGTTTGATTCGTTTCTCATCGGCAGCGGCCTTGAGCTTGATGACGGGACCGTCGTGACCCTTGCCCAGACCCGTGGCGCCACTCCCGGCGAAAGCCGTGAGGATGCGTCCATCTGTGTCAGGGTCGAACGCAACGGGACGACTCACGACGTCTGGGTTGCAGCAAACCATACGTCTGAGGATGGATTAGTGCGCTTTTCCTACCCCGCGCTGTCGCCATATGTCTTGCTGGGATGCGCCTGGGAGGACGGCGCCATGCGGTTTGGACTTTATCATAATGGCGAGGCCGTGGACAGCGGTGCGCTGAAGCTCGGGGATATCGCGACCCTGGGCTCAACCACGTACGAATTGCGGCTGGATCAGGTTCTGGAATCGGCGGTGTATCTACGCCGCGAAGATTCACCGTTGCAGGAGGCCGTACTCGAAGGGGAAGGCCGCATTCTTCGATTTCGCCAGGGGGAGACGGTCCTCCTGCCCGGCTGCACCGTGGACTTTCAACCCCGTTCTCAAGAATTGACTCCCGTCTATACAGTGGAGATCGCCCGGGACCATGAAACGGAGTCAATCGTGCTTCAGCGCGATACCGTGGCCAATATCGGCAACTGGACTATGCAACAGGCG
>DAOSJS010000105.1:0-11620 GCA_035367355.1 Candidatus Hydrogenedentota bacterium | reverse complement strand
GACTCTGGTTCCCCCGAGAATGGACCCGCACCACATACGACCCGCTCCTGAACAAACCCGGCGCGTCACATCCCGCTCTTACTACCTTTTACGACATCACAGACATCGAGCTTAACCCGGAGCTCGACGACTCTCTGTTCACCTGGCAGACCCTGCCCCTGGGCCCGGCAGTCAAGATCTCGTACTGCGACATCGCGGGGATGTTGCAGACCTTCGACATAATCAATGGCGAGCTGGTGCCGGAAAGATCCGCGACTGCGCCGGCGGCAGACGAAACCGAGGCCAGGCAGGCATCGGATCCTTCAGCGTCTCACCATGCCCCAACACTCGACTCCAACATAGAGGATGTGGAGGAAGACAGTCTCTCCGAAGCGCCACTCTTCCCGTGATCCCGGCGCCTTTCCCCTGTACGCCTTCCTCTCCCGCCCCGCGTCGCCGCGTCGAAGGACGTTCCCTGTTGCGAAGGGCGAGGTATTGCCGTGAGGATGAACGCACAGCTCGCATCACGTCAGCCCTTCCTCTTACGGCTGACAAACCTTCTGACCGCTGAGAGCATTGTGGATCGCAGCATAATGCTCGCCCGGGAGGCGCACCGCGCCGATGAGAGGGCGCCGGCCCTTGGCACGGCCGTGACAATCGGAGCCACCGCTGACAAGGAGTCCCTTTTCACCGGCCAATTGGATGAATTCCTCGACGCGGCCGGCGTTGTGCCGGGGATGGTAGGCTTCGATACCATCGAAGGGAAGCGTGAGGAGGCGGGCGAGTTGCCTGCGCACGCCCCCCAATCCGGGGTGCCCGACAAAGGCCAATCCGCCCGCAGCATGGATGGCGTCGAGAGCTTCCTCGACCGACACCCGCGCGCTGGGGACAAACGCCGGTTTCCCGCGCCCGATATACCGGTCGAATGCCTCCTGGACCGAACGCACCTGGCCGGCATCACGCAATTCCTGGGCGATGTGCATGCGGCCCACGGCACCGGCGGTCCGGGCGGTAACCGACTCTGGGGCAAGCGTAATGCCCAGCGAGTGCAGTTTTTCGGCAATGGCATGGAGCCGGGCCATCCGGCCTTGAGCTTGGGCGTCCAGCAGCTGGCGGAGATGAGAGGATTCCGGAGCAATGCCCAGGCCCACGACATGGACTTCAAGGTGTTCCAGGCGCGATGTGATTTCGACGCCGTTTAAAAACGCCAGCGCGCAACCTCGGGCGGTCTCCGCGGCTTCGGCGAGCCCCGCAACGGTGTCGTGGTCCGTTACCGCCAGCGCACCCACACCCAATTCCGCAGCCCGCCGCACGACGACTTCCGGAGAATCTGCTCCGTCGGAATAATGGGTGTGAAGATGAAGATCTGCAAAGAAGCGGTCCGAGACTCACTCTCCCTTCAGGCGATCCAGCACGCCATTGATGAAGCGCGGCGCCTCGTCATTTCCAAAGCGTTTGGCGATCTCAATGGCCTCGTTAATGACAGCCTTTTCGGGGACGCCCGGCGCGTGCCGCAACTCAAACAGCGCCACCCGCAGGATATTGCGCTCGATACGGCCCACGCGTTCGGGCGCCCAATTGGCCAGCGCTCCCGTAATTTCAGCATCCAGCGCGTCGCGATGCAACATGATACCCTCGATCAGTCCGGCCGCATAGGCTCGCGCCTCCTCGCCGACCGCCGCGCAATCGCCCGGTATCCCGGTCATCGAGGCCCAGAAATCGTCCAGGGCCGATTCCCAGTCGTATTCGGTAAAATCGAGGCCGTACAGGAACTGTACCGCGCATTCGCGCCCCGAACGGCGGTTCTTGCGGTTGAAACCCTTCACAGTTGCTCCAGCAGGTTGGCCATCTCAATGGCGGAGCACGCGGCGTCAAACCCCTTGTTGCCGGACTTGGTACCGGCGCGTTCCACGGCCTGTTCAATGGTATCGGTCGTCAGCACGCCGAACGCCACGGGCACCAAGGTGTCGAGCGTCACGTGGGCCACCCCTTTCGACACCTCCGCAGCGACGTAGTCGAAATGGGGCGTGCTGCCGCGGATTACCGCGCCCAGGGCAATCACAGCATCGTAATGACCCGACAGGGCCATCTTCCGGGCCACCATCGGGATTTCAAACGAGCCCGGCGTCCAGGCCACCGTGATTTCTTCATCCAGCACGCCATGGCGCTGCAACGCGTCAAGCGCGCCCGCCAGCAGCTTGCCCGAGATGAACTCGTTGAAGCGCGACACGATGATCCCGTACTTTTTGCCCGACGATACCAGCTTGCCTTCAATAGTCTTCGGCATCAAAGCACTCCTTTCACGACAGCAAATGGCCGAGCTTGTCTCTTTTCGTCTGAAGATACCGTGCATTGATTTCATTCGGAGGGATCTGGATGGGCTGCAGGCGTACCACCTCCAGGCCATAGCCTTCGAGCCCCGCCCGTTTAACCGGGTTGTTGGTCAGCAGGCGCATACGGCGCACACCCAAATCACTCAAAATCTGCGCCCCGATACCGTATTCACGCGGATCCGGGGGAAAACCCAGGTGCACGTTGGCTTCCACGGTATCAAGGCCGTTGTCCTGCAGTTCATACGCGCGAATTTTGTTCATGAGGCCGATCCCGCGGCCTTCCTGGCGCATGTACACGATGACGCCGCGGCCTTCCTGCTCGATCATGCGCATGGCCTCGTGCAGCTGTTCACCGCAGTCGCAGCGGAGCGAGCCGAACACGTCTCCCGTCAGGCACTCGGAATGCACGCGCACGAGCACGGGCTCTTCGGTGGCCACGTCGCCCATGACCAGCGCCACATGCTCACGCTTATCCACGTCGTTGTCGTAGACAATCAGGTCAAACACGCCGTGTTCGGTGTTAAGCCGCGTCTGAGCTGCCCGGTGCACAAGCTGCTCGTTGCGCCGGCGCCACTGAATGATGCTCTCCACCGAGCACATCTTGAGATCGAATTCCCGGGCGATCTCGGCAAGCTGCGGGACCCGGGCCATTGTGCCATCCGCGTTGATCACCTCGCAGATGACCGCGGCCGGCATCATCCCCGCAATACGGGTGAGGTCAACGGACCCCTCGGTCTGGCCGGCCCGCACCAGGACGCCGCCCGTACGGGCACGCAGCGGAAAGATATGTCCGGGCTGGACCAAGTCACCCGGTTTGGTCTCCGGGTCGATGGCCACTTGTACCGTGCGCGCGCGATCGTAGGGGCTGATGCCGGTGCTGATGCCCTCTGCCGCCTCGATGGACACGTGGAATGCCGTGCCGAATCGCGAGCGGTTCCGGCTGGTCATGGGAGGAATCTCCAATTCCTCCAGCCGCTGGCCGGTCATCGCAAGGCAGACCAGGCCCCGGCCATGCGTGATCATGAAGTTGATGGCTTCGGGCGTCACCTTCTCGGCCGCAATAACGAAGTCGCCTTCGTTCTCGCGGTCCTCGTCATCGACGAGGATGATGATCTTGCCGGCCCGAAGCTCGTCGAGTATTTCTGGAATGGTTGCAAACATGGGACACTCCTGCCGGCTTCACGCAAATCCATGGCGCGCAAGGAAATCCTGCGTCAATCCATTGTGGCCGGCCTTTACATAATGGTAAATATGCTTGCCGATAACATCGGCCTCAAGATTCACGGGATCGCCCGGCCGCTTCGCGCCCAGGATAGTCCGTTTGAGCGTTTCCGGGATGATCGCCACACCAAAGGTATCGCCTGCCGGTTCCACAACGGTCAGGCTGATGCCGTCGATCGCGACAGACCCTTTCGGCACAAGATAGCGGGCCACATCGTCCGGCGCGCGAAACCGCCACAACGAAAATTCGCCCTGGTTGCTTAGCGAATAGACCCGGCCAACGCCATCCACATGCCCCTGTACAAAATGGCCGCCGAACCGGTCGCCCATGGACAGGGCGCGTTCGAGATTGACCGCATCGCCCGGACGGGCACTGCCCAGCGTTGTACGCCCAATGGTCTCCGGCGAGATCTGGGCCGTGAAACCGCGCTCGTTGAATGCCGTCACCGTCAGACAAACCCCATTCACCGCGATGCTGTCCCCGTGGCGCATCCCGTCGAGGACCCGCTCCGCCAGGATCGACAGTTCAGCGCCGGACTTTCTGGAAATGGCACCAACTTCTTCGACTATTCCCGTGAACATGGGGTTACCTTGCCTTTACATAGGCTTCAATGAGCAAGTCATCGCCCACGCGTTCCGCCGTCATACGTTCCAACAGTACCGCTTCATCCATGGTGGCCACGCCTTCACCTTCCACGGCCGTGATCGCATCCCGCCCGCCGATGATCTTCGGCGCCACAAAAAACATCACCTTATCCACAATGCCCGCCTCGAACGCGGAGGCATGCGTTGTTCCGCCGCCTTCGATCAAGACCGACGTGATCTCGCGTTCGCCCAGCAGCGCCATGAGATGCCGCAAATCGAACCCATCGCCGCCGCGCCGCACATGCAGCACCTCATCCGCCCGGTCGCAGCCCCGATCTTCCGGCAACACCACCCACGTCGGGGCCGGGCTTTCGACTTCAAACACGCGGCGCTTTTCATCCAGATAGTCGTCGGCATCGAGGATAATCCGGATGGGGTCGCGCCCTTCCCCACTCTCCAGCCGGGTGGTCAGGCTCGGATCGTCCAACATGACCGTACGGCTGCCGACGAGGATGGCATCGACGCAACTGCGAAGCTCGTGAACCCGCCGCCTGGATTCTTCACTGGTCACCCAGCGCGAATGCCCGGTGTGGGTTGCGATCTTGCCGTCCAGAGTCATCGCGGCTTTGCAGATCACGAACGGCATGCCCGTGGTGATATATTTGACAAAAGCTTCGTTGAGCGCGCGGGCCTCATCCTCCAGCACACCGACGTCGACCTCAAGCCCGGCCTGGCGCAGGCGGCGGATGCCTTCCCCCGATACCCTGGGGTTGGGATCGCTCATGGCCACCACGATCCGGGCCGGCCGTTTCTCGAGGAGCAGGTCTGCACAGGGAGGCGTCCGGCCGACGTGCGAGCAAGGCTCCAGGCTGACGTACACCGTCGCTCCAGTCAGATCGCCCTGCGCCGCCTCGACGGCCAGGACCTCCGCATGCGGCTCGCCCGCGCGCGCATGGTAGCCTTCACCGATGACCGCGCCATCCCGGACAATGACACAGCCCACCATCGGATTGGGCGACGTGCGGCCCCGGCCTCGCGCTGCAAGTTCCAGCGCGCGCTGCATATACTGGAGATCGAGCGACGTCTTCATGTTGCGCCGTTCCTGAACAAAAACGTCCCGAAGGCTCAGCACCTTCGGGACGTTACGGTTATTGCGAGCCTCACCTTCTCTTATCCGGACTCTACCGTCGGCACCGGAATTTCACCGGATCCTGCGCATATCGCGCTCGCGGGCTGTCACCGCCGGTCGGGAATTTCACCCAGCCCCGAAGGCAAGTATTTGTGAAACCAACCGTCTAGAGTGTATCAAGCCCGCGTACCAGTGTCAATTTTCCGGTACGATCTCCGCACGCTTGACGCTGTAGAGGGGGCTGTGATAGAAGCTCTTGCGGAGCATCGCCTTTTCTGACTCTTTTTTCCGCGCTCAACATTGCGATCTCACGGATTGAATCAAGCACGTATCTCACAGACGCCAGGGGGGAAAAGCGGATGGATTTCGTCGAACGAGTGCTGGACTCTGTCAGCGGGTTCATGTGGGGCTGGCCGCTGATCATTCTGCTCCTGGGCACGCACGTCTACCTTACCTTCCGCCTCCGCTTCATCCAGCGGTACCTTCCCAAAGCAATTCGCCTCTCGGTGATGCGCTGCGCGGAAGGCGACGGCGATATCAGCCATTTCGGCGCGCTCACGACCGCCCTGGCAGCCACCATCGGCACCGGGAACATCGTCGGTGTGGCCACGGCCATTGCTGCGGGCGGGCCGGGCGCCGTGTTCTGGATGTGGCTGACGGGCGTTTTCGGCATCGCCACCAAGTACGGCGAAGCCCTGCTGGCGGTCAAATTCCGCGTGACGTGTCCCAACGGCCAAATGGCCGGTGGACCGATGTATGTGCTTGAACGCGGCATGAACCTCAAATGGCTGGGCGTCCTCTTCGCCTTCTTTACCGCCGTTGCCGCTTTCGGCATCGGGAACATGGTCCAGGCCAACTCCATCGCCGAACTGGTGCGTGACACCTTCCATATTTCCCCGTGGATCACCGGCTCGCTCATGACTGTTTTGACCGCGGTGGTGATCCTGGGGGGCATTCGCTCGATTGCGCGTGTCTGTCAGATGCTGGTACCGTTCATGGCCGTTGTCTACGTGGCCGGGTGCTTCATCCTGCTTGCCATGAAAATGTCCACCATACCTCAGACCATCGCCCTGATCTTCACCAGCGCGTTCACGGGCCAGGCCGCGCTCGGCGGCTTTCTCGGCGCCACCATGAAAGAAGCCATCCGATACGGAGCCGCCCGTGGCCTTTTCTCCAATGAATCCGGCCTGGGCAGCGCCCCGATCGTCGCCGCGGCCGCGCAGACCAACACGCCCGTGCGCCAGGCCCTGGTCTCTTCCTCGGGCACGTTCTGGGACACCGTCGTGGTCTGCGCCATGACCGGCTTGGTGCTCGTAAATTCGGGCGAGTGGCAATCCGGCGCGCTCGACGGCGCTGCGCTCACAAAATCTGCGTTTGGAAAATTCGGGATCGCCGGCGGCATCGTCCTGACGGGCGGCCTTCTGACGTTCGTATTCTCCACCATCCTCGGATGGTCCTACTATGGCGAGAAAGCCGCCGAATACCTTCTGGGACCGCGTGCCGTCGTCCCGTATCGAATCCTCTGGGTCGTCTTTGTCATGGTTGGTTCGGTCACCACCCTGCACATCGTCTGGACATTTGCCGACATCGCAAATGCCTGCATGGCGATCCCCAACCTGATCTCTCTGATTTTTCTAAGCGGGCTCATTGTCGCAGAAACGCGTTCCGGCCTCTGGCAAACGGCCGAGCCGGGCCAAACCGAGGCGCCGCGCCCCTGATACCGCCTCCTGGCGACTGGGGGTGGATTCCATTCCTCCCTGCAACTGTGCCATGATTTGCCGAAATCTGAGGAGGTTCATCTTCTGTGCCGTCCACATTGAATGCATTCGTGCTTGCCGCCGGTATGGGGGAACGCCTGCGCCCCTTCACATTGCACCTGCCGAAACCCCTGTTGCCGATCCGGGGACAGCCCCTGTTGTCAAGGACACTTGATCGCGTCTCGGCCCTGGGCGTTGACCGCATCGGCATAAATCTGTTTCACAAACCCGAGGCCGTCACCGCCTGGCTTGAGTCTTCGCCGTACCAGGGGCGCGTCCACTGCTTCATTGAAAACTCCCTGCTCGGGACGGGAGGCGCGCTCAAGAATGCCGAAGCGTTCCTTCGCGAGCGCACGTTTCTGGTGCATAACTCGGATATCCTGTCCGGTATCGATCTCGACGCCCTGGTACAGGCGCACAGGGCATCAGGCAACATCGCCACGCTGGCCCTTCATGATTGTCCCGCATTTAACAAGATCGCCGTGGATGATGCCGGCCGGGTCGCCGGGGTAGGGGATGTCACGATGGGCCCGGGCTCGGCCCGCATCCTGGCTTTTACCGGCATCGCGGTCTACGACCCGAAATTTCTCGATTTTCTCCCACCGGGGGCGTCCAGCGTGGTGGACTCGTGGCTGGATGCCATCCGGGCCGGGTGCACGGTCGGTTGTATCGACGTAACCGGCGCCCTGTGGCACGACATCGGGTCGCCCGCATCGTATGCAGCCGCCGTTATCGACACGCTTCGCCGCGAGGGCGAGTGGGTCTACGTGGCCCGGGACGCTCAGGGGCGCCGGATTGACCTCGACGGCTACATAGTCATTGAAGAGGCCTGCACGTTCGGAGAAGGTTCGGCGCTGCGTAATTGTATCGTCCTGCCCGGCACTCACGTAGACGCAGGCGCGCGGTTTGAAAATGCCATTGTGGGCAGAAGTTGCCACGTGCTCCTTGACGAGCAGGAATTCCTGGGGCAGTCTGCCACGGAGTTCGGCATCCCCATCGGCGTGGGCGGCTCCGGACGCCGCTACTATCGATTCCGGGAGAACGGAAAGACCGCCGTGCGCATGGTTTGCCCGCACGATGAGGTCGATTACGAGCGCCACATGGCCTACTCACAGTTTTTTGCGCGGCACGGCGTTCCCGTGCCGCATCTGCTGCGTCATGAACCGGAAGCCCGGCGCGCGGAATTCGAAGATCTTGGCGATCTGTCGCTCTACAATTATCTCCAGTTCCCACGAACAGCGGACGAAATTGAGGCCATTTACGGGCAAGTGCTCGCCTGCCTGATCCCATTGCATATCGATGCGGCGCGCGAGGTCGATGAGTGCGAGCTGCTCGCCAATCGACCCTTCGATTTTGGCTATTTCCGCTGGGAAACGGCCTATTTCCTGGAACGTTTTGTAGAAGGCCTGTGCCAGCGGAGTCCGTCGGAACGCGACGTGCTCAACAGCGATTTCGACCGCCTGGCGCGGCAGGCCGACGCCCTCCCCAAGGCCATTATCCATCGCGATTTCCAGTCCCAGAACATTATGATTACCCAGGGCGCTCCCCGCTTCATCGACTACCAGGGCGCGCGCATGGGCCCACCCGCATACGATATCGCCGCTGTACTCTGGGATCCTTATTACCGCCTTGACGAGGCGATGCGCGAACGCCTCCTGGCGCGATACATCAAGCTGCGCACGCACCGGGAAGGGGATGCTTTCTCAACGCCGGCTTTTTTCAATGCACTCCTTATCTGCCGCCTCCAGCGCCATATGCAGGCCCTGGGCGCCTACGGATTTCTTTCCACCGTACGAGGCAAGCTCTACTTCCAGAAGTACATCCCGGAAGGCCTGCGCCTGCTCAAACAGGATCTTGCCGAAGCGGCCGGCGCGTACCCCGCGATTGCAGAGCTCGTGGCTGCACTGTGACCGATTGACGCGCAGAACTGACACGGGGCCGAAAGACAAGCGCCTGGATGCCGGCCGTTTCCTCTGCCGCGCGGTTTGTTGACTTCTTGCCGGAACTCTTGCGTATCATGCCACACCATGATAGCGGCTTTTGTCACGGGTATCGTGTTGGGGTTGCCGGCGGGCCTTTCGCCGGGCCCGTTCTTTGCCCTGGTCGTGGCCCAATCCCTTCGGCATGGCGCCCGCGAAGGCATAAAAGTGGCCTTGGCTCCGTTGCTCACCGATGCGCCTATCGTTCTCATCTCCGTGCTGGCCGTGTCGCGTCTGTCGCATTTCGAGGTCCTGCTCGGCACGATCACGCTCGCCGGAAGCATCTATGTCGCCTGGCTGGCCAACGAATGCTTTCATGCATCCGGCATCGATACTGCAAGTGAGCCTGCCGCCCCTGACTCGCTCCGCAAGGGTATTGTCGTAAATTTCCTGAATCCCCACCCGTATCTCTTCTGGCTTACCGTGGGTGCGCCCCTGATCCTGAAGGGATGGGGAGAAAATCCATTTGCTGCAGTGTCTTTTCTAGCGAGTTTTTACACCTGTCTCGTTGGGGCCAAGAGCCTTATCGCCGTGGGTACGGCCCGGTCCCGGCGGCTTTTCACGGGAAAGACATATCTGTGGATTATGCGCCTTCTGGGCGCCCTGCTGTTCTTGTTCGCCTTGCTTCTTCTCTGGAACGCTTTCGAGTTCTTCACCGCAGTGAAATCGCACGCCTGAAAAGCGATCTTGAGTCCTTTTTCGCAGAAAAATGCCGTCTACACCAAATTTACAGACGTTGGCGTACGCGGCCCCCACGCCGGGTTGACCTTGAGTCATGGTGCATGGTCAAATGCTCAGAACAAGATCTAGCGTGCTGAAGTTGCTGTGGCGCGACATACGCGGTATTTCCGCAGGAGACGTTTCCAGGGCTGCCGCGAAGGAGAAGGAGTGAGACCATGACAAAGAAGATCAGAATGAGAATCTCAGTAATTCCGGGCATTGCCCTTGTCCTCGTTGCAGCCCTCCTGGCTCCACCCGCATATGCGGCCAGCGGCTTACAGTGGTTCCGGGGCCAGATGCATACCCACACGTACTGGTCGGACGGCCGGGCCTTTCCCGAACAAGCCATCGAAGCTTACAAAGAGCGCGGCTACCATTTCCTGTGCCTCTCGGACCACAATCGCTTTGAGAGCAACACCGACTACTGGTGCCAGCTGGCAGCTGAAGAAGGCGGCTGGCCGCCGAAGGTCACGCATGAGATGTTCGATGCCTACGTGCTGTCATGCGGCGAGGACTGGGTGGAGACGCGAACCGAAGGAGACAACACTTTTGTCCGCATCAAAACCTATGCCGAAGTGAAACCGCGTTACGAAGAGCCCGGTCAATTCTTGCTCATACCTGGAGTCGAGATTACCCAGACGTTGAACGGTTATGCCATCCATCAAAACTACATCAATATCCCCGCTGTCCTTCCCAGTATTGTGGGTGCTCCCCTGTCGCAAAAACTGGAAGGCGAAATGACCCCGGCTGAATTGCTGCAGCAAAATTCTACCGAAGCCCGTCAAACCGCCGCGGAACTCCAGGTGCCCTATCTCTACATGGTCAACCATCCGTTCTGGGTTTATTACGATGTTGTCCCGCAGAACCTGCTCGATTGCCCCGAAATCCGCTTCTTTGAGATCTGTAACGGCGGTTCGGAGTTTGCCCCGCATCCTCAGGCGGAATCCTATACGCCCGATAAATTCTGGGATGTGGTCAATGCGTTTCGCCGTATTCAGGGACAGGACTTCCTCTACGGTGTTGGCTCGGACGATGCGCATTTCTACGATGTGAAGCGCATTGATCAAAATGACGGAGTAGGAGATGCCTGGGTCATGGTGCGCGCGCAATCCCTGACCCCGGAACACCTGCTCGCCGCGCTGAATCAAGGCGATTTTTATGCCACCACGGGCGTGCTGCTGGATGACGTGGCCTTTACACCCGCGGATAAGACCCTGCGGGTCAAAGTCAAGCCGGAAGAAGGCGCCACGTACCGGATCCATTTCATCACCACGAAGCAGGGCTTCGATCCGACCATGACCGAGGTCGCCAGTCCCGCCGAAGAACGCCGTCCTGCCCGCAACGTTCCAGTTTACTCGGAGGATATCGGACGTGTTGTCAAGACCGTGGATGGCACCGAGGCCGAATATACTCTGGAGGAGGGTGACCTCTATGTCCGGGCGCGCATCGAGTCGAATATCCCCGGAAAATTTACGCGGCATTTCCACCCGGATACACTGACCGCGTGGACTCAGCCCTACGCAGCCGAATAGGCACAGAATGTAGAGCCCTGCCCCTTGGAATCCGGTGGCGCTTCCGGGCGTAACAGTACTTTTCTTGTGGCCGGAATGGTGAACTGTGCCGGTATGGCCAGCATTGAATCCGCGGATCCCGTGGCGCTACCATACGGCGGGTCCGTGGCGATGAGGAGATTCCGCCACTCATGATGTCCTGCAGAAGTCCAGCGTTTGATACGGATAAGTACTTGGCTGAGCAATCGGCCGAGATTCTCAACCGTATGCGCCAGTTCGACAACAAACTTTACCTGGAGTTCGGGGGGAAACTCGTCTTTGATTACCATGCGGCCCGAGTGCTTCCCAACTTCGACCCCAATGTCAAAGTCCGTCTCCTTCAGCAGCTTAAAGATAAAACCGACAT
>DAOSJS010000104.1:0-11625 GCA_035367355.1 Candidatus Hydrogenedentota bacterium | reverse complement strand
GTTCGGCCGTATCCAGCGGGCCGCTTCGAGGGTGCTCTCGATTTCGGTGGGATGGTGTGCGTAATCTTCCACGACCAGAACACCGCGCTCTTCCCCACAGACCTGCAGGCGCCGCCGGACCCCGTCGTACATGCGCAGACCGTCGGCGATATGCGGGAATTTCAGGCCGAGGCAAAGTCCCACACAGCAGGCGGCGAGGGCATTGCGCACATTGTGGACGCCGAGCGACTTCACCTCGAGGGCGCCGAGCTCTCCAGTCACCCCGAGCCGCTCGTCTTCGCTGATGACATCGATGGAGGTGCGCAGCTCCGCAAGCCGGCGCGACATGGGTGCGTGGGAATGCCCTTCACTCCAGCGCACATTGGCGCCGCGCAAAGAGGCCCCCCGCTCCAGGCCATACGTGAGGCATACGCTGTCGATCTCACCCAGGATGTCGCGGGCATTGGGATCGTCCCAGCACAGGATCGAATACCCGTAAAACGGGACCACATTGCAGAAATCCACGAAAGCCCGCTTAATGCGATCCAGCGTGCCGTAATATTCGAGATGTTCCGCGTCGATGCTTGTCACAACACTGATCGTGGGATGCAGACGAAGAAACGAGCCATCGTGCTCATCCGCTTCCGCGACGAGATACTCTCCCGTGCCCCACCGGGCGTTGGTGCCGCTGCGGTGCAGGATGCCGCCCACAATGCTGGTCGCGCCGAAGTTGGCCCGCTCAAACATGGCGCTAATCATCGATGTGGTCGTCGTCTTGCCATGGGTGCCGCCCACGGCAATGGCGTTTGGTTTAAGGCGCATCAAATCGGCCAGAAGCTCGCTGCGATGGAGCACTGGCGTGCCACGCTCGCGCGCGGCCTGCACTTCGGCATTGTCATGAGGCACGGCCTCTGACACGACCACAATCTCGGCGTCGCCCACATGCGACGCATCGTGGCCCTCGTGAAAGCGGAGGCCACATTGAGCCAGGCGGTCCGTAATGACCGTAGGCTGCAAATCCGAACCCGAGGTTTCGTAGCCCAGGTTCAACAAGATTTCAGCCAGACCGCTCATGCCGATCCCACCGACGCCGACAAAATGCACTTTTCGTTTGATTCGCTTCAAATCGACCTCACCCACCCAATATATTGTGGTATTTTCAAGTATAGCACAACGATTACCACAAGGGAAAGTACTCTTTGTGCGGACTCCGGTGAAGAATATCGCCCCATAAACTCCTGCACGGCAAATCTTTACGCACGAACGCCGTGCTTCAAGCCTCAACCTTGTGCGATTCCCTGATACCCCTAGACCTTGTGGTAGGCCGGTCAAAATCTGCACAACTGGTGTCTCTCAGACATCGCCACAGGCCCGGATCGCATCCGAAAATTCAGCAGCTGCCCATCCGACAGTTCGTCAATATGCCGGGAATTCATCGTTTCCGGGGAGACGCCCGCGGCGAAACATGCGGGATGAAACCTTCAAAGGTTTGGGGCGAAAGATATTGCGCTTGACCATGAAATTGGCACTGCATTTGCGTTTCATTGAATAGCCGACAGAGGAGATCGCAGGCGTTAAACTTGGAGGTTTCAGGCATGAGGACGAGAGCTGGATTCACGCTCGTCGAATTGATGATTGTCGTGGCCATCATAGCGATCATCGCAGCGATAGCCATTCCGAGCCTGCTGCGCGCTCGGATTTCCGCAAACGAGGCAGCCGCCATCAGTTCTCTGCGTACACTGTCCTCCGCGCAGATCAGTTATCAGGCGGGCTGCTACCAAGACGCGAATGCCGATGGCATTGGAGATTTTGGAACGCTGCTGCAACTCCGGGATCCTGACGGAGTAGCGGGCGTGCCTGGATTCATTGATGAGGCACTGGCCAGCGGCAATAAGCAAGGCTACAATTTTGTGATGAATCCGGTTGCGGGGGGCGGCGGGAACCCTCCGACGTTTTCCTGCAACGCGGATCCCCAGAGCCCACAGACCGGGCGGCGAACCTTTTTCGTGGACGAGTCCGGCGTTCTGCGCTTTGAAAGCAATGGCGCCTCGGCGACGGCCGCGTCCCCGCCGGTGGGAGCGTAGGAGCGCCTTCGCACAGGGCGTATCAATTACCGGCGCTGGCTGAATTGAGGCGTCCGTGGAGGCGGCGGGCCTGAAGGAGAAATGCCTCGAGCCGCGCATCGATGATCTGCGGAAAAGCGTTCCCGTCGGTTTCAATGGCGAGAAAAGGCAATTTGCGGTGAGTCTCCAGCAGTGCATCCCAGGAGGAGTGTCCGTTTCCATGGGCAACGGCGCGTTTTTCCGTGGTGGTCAGCTTTTCGGTCAGGATTGATTCGGCAACGCGCGATGGCATGCAGCCAAACGGGCCGATGGCGATAATGCCGCATGAAGGGTGCAGAATTTCATGCAGGGCATTGCCAACCGTCAAGATGGCCTCGCCGGTCAAACGGGGCGAGATAAACCGGGAACCGGCTTGAATAATGGGCTCCACATCCAATCCGTCGCAATAGAACAGGTTGGAGAGCGCGAGCCGTTTGCGCACTCCCCGGTCGAGGTAGCGTTTCACCCAGTAGCGCAGCCAGAACGCCAGCGACCGTTCGCCGTCGATACCCACTTGAGCCAGCCAGTCCAGGTATTTGATCCATTCGCTGGTCTGCGCGGTGCGCACGGCGATCCCTTCCCGGGCGAGATGTTCCACCAGCCCCTGGAGCGAGATGGGATCGCGGCGCACATAGATTTCGCCGATCAGGGAGACGACGGGAACCTCACGGCTGGGTTTCTTCAGAGGGATGGCGCCAAGCCGTTTTCCCGAACGCGACAGCTGGCGTGCGGCTGCGGGCCATCCTTTACGCAGCGCCGCAACGAGCGCCGCATGTTCTTCGTCCAGGATGCGCAATCCTTCGGCAGGATCGACCGCGGCGGCAAGGATCATCGAATACATATCATCGAACAGGTCGCCGGTAATGACGCCCAGCCACGCGGTCAGCGCAAACCGGTCGCCGAGGCCCGCATATCCGTTGGCCGTGGTCAGGGAGAGCACGGCGACATCGGCAATCCCGAGTTTCTCTATCAGCCCCTTTGAAAAGACATGGTACTGACCGAAACGGCAGGGCCCGTCGGTGCTGAGCATGAAATATGCGGTGATCTCGTCCGGCGGGCGCCGTTCCAAGTATTGCACCATCGACCCGATCGTCGTCTGAAGAGGCAGGCATTCCTTGCAGGTGGAATGTGCGCGCCCCAATTTGAGGATTTCGTCGTCGGCGGAAGGCAGCGGGGTGGCGCGAACGCCCCGGCGGCCGAAGGCGCTGGCAACAAGCGCCGTGCCATAGCGGCCCATGGCGGGAATGATCACGTTGACCCTCGGGTCGCTCAGGGGAACCCATTCGCCCGATGAGCGGCGAATACCTGCGGCGCCCCCGCGATACTCCACGGCAGCAGGCTGGAGCGGCCTCCCGAAAAGCGAGGCCTTCGCCCGGGCCGGCTGTCCGATGTGGCGGAAATGCTGGACGATATCCAGGAAGGCTTCTACACGGGTCTCGATGCCGGCATCCGCGGTATGGTTGTCCAGTTCGAGGGTCAACGACGGTTTCCGTCCCATGATGTCACGGAAGTAGGTGATGAGAAATGAGTCAGGCCCGCAGGAAAAGTTCGTGATATAGGCGCCGAAAAGTTGAGGATGATCCTTGACGAACCGCGCGGCGCGCAAGAGTGCCTGCCCGGTCCCCCAGTACATGTTGTGTTCGTCCGGCAGCGGGCGATCGTCGCACGGCAGCATGTCATACGGGATGATGCACACTCCCCGCGACGCAAACTTGGCCGGGATTCCTTTATTGGCCTCCGGTGTGAAGCTGTTGTAGGCCCGCCCAAAGAGCACCACACCGGTGAGCGATGGGTCTTCCTCCAAGCGGCGCAGCTGTTCACGGCCCATCCGGCGCAGCTCGTCAGAAAACGCCGTCTGCGCCTCCCAGGCGGCTTTTGCGGCATCCGCAATCGCCTCTGGTTCTCGTTTGAGCGAGGCGGCCAGGCCTTTGAGGGATTCCTGCACGGACTCAAGCCCCTGAGCAAAGTCCAGGTAAGGCTGAAGCACGTGTGGGGCGTCCAGCTCGGGAAAAGCGGCTTTCAGATAATAGGGTTCGCCCTGCACAAAGACACAGGTGCAGGCTGGACTGCAGGCTTCGGTGCTTTGCACGCCACCGATGTGGGGCAAAAACACATAATCGGGTTTCAAGGCGAGCAGCGACGCCGCGTAGCCATGAGCAAGCTCGGCGGGGAAACAGAACGCCGCCCCCTGCTGGTCCGCGCCTCGGGGGTCCGCTTCTTCCGGCAGCACGACGCGGAATCCGAGGCTGTTGAAAAATTTCCGGTAAAACGGAAGATACGAGTGGACCATGAACGAGCGGTTCAAGCCGACGGTGGGTTGGGATGCTGATTCATTTTCGGCCGCCGAATCCAGGTGCAGCCTTCGCTCTCGCTGGACAACCAGATTCAGACCGGCGGTGTCGATACGCCGGTTGCGCAATTGGTTGTCATAGCGGTTGCAGATCCCGCCGAAAGGGAAAACCAGGCCGTCGATTTCCATGCGGGCGATTTCGCAGGCGAGGTCGCACCCATCGCTGCCGCCGTTACAAATGAACGGGCTCAGGTACGTGACGTCCCGCGCGGCCAGGTCGTTGAGATCAAAAGGTTGAGGCCGCAGCAGGCCGTCTTCGATGCGCCGTTCGACCTCGAGCGCCACGCCAAAGGCGCCCATCAGGCCCGGCTCGGGCGGCACGATGATCGTTTTCCCGGTGAGCGCGGCCATGGCGACGGGGATGGCCTCGTTGTAGCAGACCCCGCCCTGCATAAAGACCTTCCGCCCGACGGGGCGGTTTCCCTTCACGCGGTTGGCGTAGTTCATGCAGATCGAATAGACCAGCCCCGCGACGATATCCGGCACAGGAATGCCTTCCTGGGCAGCGCCTTTGATATCGGAACCGATGAACGCGGCACACTGGTCATTGAAATTTGGGGGCGTTTCACCCAGGAACGCCGTTCGGCTGATCTCGGTCACAGAGATACCGAGGCTTTCCTTGGCGGATTCCTCGAGAAAGGAGCCGGTGCCTGCGCTGCACGCTTCGTTCATCGCGTAATCGCACGCGACGCCGTTGGTAATGTAGGTGTATTTGGCGTCCTGGCCGCCGATTTCGAAGATGGTGTCGACGTCGGGATCAAAATGGAGCGCTCCGGTAGCGTGGGCGATGATCTCATTGATAACGCCCTCGGTCAGCGCGTGGAGACCCGCGATCTGGCGCCCGGATCCGGTTACACCCAATCCAACAATTTCGATGGGCGCCTGGACTTGATCCGCGAGGCTTGCATAGACCCTGCGCGACGCGCCGACGGGATCGCCGTTGGTGCGGAGATACTCGGCAGCCAGAATGGCTTTGTCGCTGCAGCGCATCACCACACCCTTTGTGGTGGTGGAGCCGACATCGAGGCCTACGATGGTCCGGTCTCCGGCTTCGGCACATCCCCGGGGGGTGATGGCGGAACTGCACCCGGTCCCGGTACTCATTCAGCGGTTTGAGAAATGACAGCGTGGACGTGCGGAAGGTCATGACGGCCCCGGGATCAGTGATGGGCTTGACGTCATGGTCCAGCGCCCACACGGCCGCGCCCAGGGCCTCAAACCAGGTGGCGGATTCCGGGATGCACAGGTCGTCAATTTGTTCCCGGAGGTAATGCACCATGGAGGCGTTCCGGCTGCACCCGCCGATAAGCAGCGCGGACGTCTTGGGGAGCTTCTTGAGCAGTTCGACGATTTTTCCGGCCAGCATCCGGGACAGCCCGGCCACGACCTGCGCCTTGGGGATGCCTTTGTTCAGGGCGTGGGTGCAGTCGCTCTTGCAGAATACCGAACAGCGCCCGGAGACCTTATGCCAGGTATCCGGCTGAGGCATGCGCTCCACTTCGTCGAGGGAGATGTCCATGCGCCCGAGCTGCTGCAAAAAAAACTCGCCCGTGCCGGATGCGCATTTGTTGCCCGTGCAGATTCCCTGAATGCGGCTGTCGTCATCGAGATGGTACACCATGAAGGTCTCCCCTCCCGTGCTGATGACGAGCCGGTAGGGATGGCCGCCCGGGAAGGTATGAGCCACTGCCTTCTCGACCGCTTCGGGCTCAGATATGGTTGACAGCTCAAGAAATCTCCGGAATTTGCGGCCCGTGGCAGCGACGCGCAGACTGTGCAAGTCGCCAATTTGCGAGAAAATCTCCTGAAGAACACCCCGCGGGTTGCCATCATGGGCGCGGGTCTCCGCGGAAACTACCTCCGCGCCCCACGGACCCCGCCGCAAGCGCACCGTGCCGATGGTGGACGCTCCCACGCAAATTCCCAAAGACTGTGGATTCATTACCGCAGACCCCTGAGACTGTAACAGTTTGGTATTATTATTGTCGACACCAGAGAGAAAGCTGTCCCGCCGGACGTTTAAGCGCTTCCTTGCCCTGCGCCATTCCGGGGCGCAATCTCCGGGAGAATACATCTTACAAGACAGGTAAATCTGAGGCAAGTTCGCGCCAGATTGAAACCTGTCAGCAATCGGATAATTCCTTTGAAAAGAGCCGGTTTTGCAGCACGTCCGCCTTAACGGGGCAGGTCTGGGAGTCTTCCAGCCAGAGACGCTCTTTTCGCGGGTCTGCACGCGGTGTTTGCGGGGTTAAATTGACAAAAATTGTCATTCCGTGCCGTACAACGTAGCTGTAACCAGCCGGTAAACGGGCAAAAATCTGGAGGCCAATTTCCTATCTGTCTGTGGCGCAATGTGTTGTGAATCTCCGGCAAAGTTGGCACGCCTATTGCCAAAGGGATTGTCGGCACTTGAAGGAATGGCGGCCTGGAAACAGGCCTGGTGATGGGACGCTCAACGGAGGGCATGGAAATGAAGAAGAATCTGGGTTTCACGTTGATTGAGCTGATGATCGTGGTAGCGATTATCGCCATTATTGCGGCGATTGCTATCCCGAGCCTGCTGCGTTCGCGCATGAGCGCCAACGAAGCGGGCGCAATCGGTTCGCTTCGCACGATTTCCGCGGGCGAAGTGAGCTTCCAGGCGGCCTGCTATCAGGATGCCGACGGCGACGGTGTGGGGGATTACGGCACGTTGGCGCAGCTTGAAAATCCGGATGGTGTGGCGGGGGTTCCGGGCTACATCGATGAAGTGCTGGCCGCTGGCTCGAAGCACGGCTATAGCTTCAATCTGGTCGCTGTCGCCGGTGGTGCGGGTGCGCCTCCTACGTACACCTGCAATGCGGATCCGCAGAGCCCGCAGTCGGGTCGCCGGACCTTCTTCCTGGATGAATCGGGGGTCATCCGGTTCGAGAATACCGGCGCTGCAGCTACCGCGAACTCGACTCCTCTCGGCTAATCGGGACAACAGCACAGACAGCACAGCGGACGGCGGCTCTCTTCGGAGGCCGCCGTTTCGCTATATTCAGGGCTCTTTTTCTCTTTGTTGGGTCGCAAGCACCGATGCATGGGGATATTCGATGCCGCCTGAGGAAAAATGGTCAACAGCTTTGAGAAACGGTCCGGGGTGACGCGGCGCTGAAGGTTCAGCCCCACGGACTCTTCGAATCGAGGCTGTCGCGGATCCGGCAGTAGGATGTGTAGCGCACGGCAGCGAGAGCGCCGGTTTCGACAGCGTCCCGGACCGCGCACCCGGGCTCGCTGATATGGCTGCAATCGCGGAACCTGCACCGTTCTCCCAGCACGGCGATATCGGGGAAATAGAGCGCCGCCTCTTCTTTTGCGAGGGCCCAGACGCCCAATTGACGTATGCCCGGGGTGTCTATGATGTCGATACCGCCACCCAGATGATACAGGCGTGACGTTGTGGTGGTGTGGCGTCCCTTTTCGTTGAATGCGCTGACAGCCTGGGTTTCGAGCTCAAAATCCGGGTGCAGGCAGTTAATGAGCGATGTCTTGCCTACGCCGCTCTGTCCGGCGAGCACGGATACGGAATTCTCGAGGAGCCTCCGTAATTCGTCAATCCCCTCCCCCGTTTCGCAACTGGCAAAGATGAGGGGCAGCTCCAAGTCGCGGTAGACCTCGAACTCTCGCGGCGTTTCGCCGGTCAGATCCATCTTGTTAACGACCACGATGGGATGGATCCCCCCGATGTCGGCCGCAATCAGAAGGCGATCCAGTACCCCGGCCTTGAATCGCGGCTGCGCGACGGCAACCACGCAGACAATATGGTCCACATTCACGGCGATCACCTGTTCGCGCTGGCCTTTGCTTGCGGGCCGGCTCAGCTTGCTCCGCCGCCGTTGGACGGCAGAAACGCACAGGTCATCGTCGAGGGCATCCACGAGGACCAGATCGCCAGGCGCCAGGATGGATGTTTTTCCTGTGCACAGGCGCTCCGCGACCCGGCAGAGCTGTTCCTGCCCGTCAATCTCCACAAACGCCAGGACGCCGTACGGCGAAATGACTACCCCATTGGGCTGAATGTCTTCAAAGCGCTCGTCGATGTCCGGGGCCTCGGCTCCCAGGCCGACGTCCAATCCGCGAAAGCGGCGCGGCTGGCGAGTCTCCGCATCGAGGTCCGCTTCGGACCAGTCGCGCTTGCGCACGCGGGGTTTCTTTCGCCGGCGATCTTTCATTCAGCGCCCTTCCGCGCCCACACCACGACGCTTTCCCACACGTTTTCGATGTCAAGACTGCCCTGGGTCTGGATGTCCGTTCGAAGGCGGGTGAGACCCGCATTAAATTCTTCTTCGGGCAGCAGGTCAAACGTCGAGATGAATCGATTCTCGACGCGCGTGAGGTAATTCGCATCGATGGGGGGTTGAGGGACGGCCAGGCGCTCCACGGCCGGCTCGAGGAATCCGGCACGGGCAAGGCCATCCTTCACCACGTTGATGTCTGGGAAACGGGCCTTGTCGATCGCGGCAAAGCTGGGGAAATAACGGTTCATGGGATGCCGCTCAATGAACTCGTGCGAGGCCGTGATGAAAGCTGCGCAACCGGTCCGGAGCACGCGGGCACATTCGCTGGCCAGGGCATTCAGGTCGTCAATGTAGTGCAGCATGTAGCATCCGAAACAGAGATCGAACGACTGCGCGGCAAAAGGCAGGTGGCGGGCATCGGCGCGAAGCCAGGCGCCGGGCGCCCCTTTCTCTCGTGCCCGCAGAATCATGCCACGCGATAAATCGCATGCAAAAAATGAGGCGGCGGGATATGCGGCGCGAAATGCGAACATGTTGTTGCCGGTACCGGCGCCGACCTCCAGGATCCGGCGGGCGTCATGCGCTTGAGCCAGTTCGACCAGGAATTCCTGATACGGCCCCCGCCCTCCCCGAAACGAATCATAGCGCCGCGCGATCTGGTCATAATCGATCTTCGCACCGGCAGCCGGGTCGCTCATTCCGCGGGCGTCTCCTTTTTTTCGATCTGCGTGAAGTCGGCGGCAACGCTGATGGCACTGAAAATGGTTTTCAGCAATCCGTGGCGGTTCTGCCGGACGGATTTGTCGTCGTGGTTGACGAAGACGTCTTCGAAGTAGGCCTCAATGACGGGCATCCAAGACAGGACTTCCGAAAACGCGGTTTCGAACGCACCCGAGGCGACCAGATCGCGAAGCCGGGCGCTGGGCTCGCCTGTCAACGTGTAGAGCGCCTTCTCGTTGACTTCCAGCAGCGCGGAGTCAATGGCCGGGGCGGGTTCCAATGCGATCCGCTGGATGCGTTTGGTCTGTTCAGCGAGGAGTTGCACCTGCTGTTCATCCAGACGGCTGAACGCCTCCAGGCATCTGCGAACCTGGACAGGGCGCCGGCCGTGCGAGGCGATAGCCGCGGCGACCTGATCGTAGGGAATGCCTTTCTCGCGGTGGATAACCGCGAGGCGGTCGGCCGCAAACTGAAGAAAGACGTCGACGGCGGCTTCAGGCTCGGCAAGAATCCCATCATAAACGCTCAGGGCGGAACGGAATGCCTCTTCCAAATCGATGTCCAGGCCCTCTTCGAGGATGATGGAAAGAAGAGCCAGGGTGTTGCGGCGGAGCGCGAAGGGATCGCTGGTGCCTTTGACGCGGATGCCCAAACCAAAATAACCGGCGAGGGTATCGGTGCGGTCCATTACGGCAGCCACGATCCCCAGGGGCGACTTCGGAAGCCTGTCGCCCGCGCGCCGGGGCAGCCGGTGCTCGAAAAGCGCCAGGGCGATGTCTTCCGGAAGCCCTTCTTTGCGCGCATAGAGCATACCGACCACGCCCTCGAGGGAATCAAATTCAAAAACCATCTGCGTGGTCAGGTCCGCCTTCATAAGGTCCAGAACCTGAGCCACCCGCGCGTCATCAACCGCCGGCAGGACGTTTTTGAGCATGGGATAGAGCCGATGGAGCCGGGAAATTTTGTCGGCGACGGTTCCAAGTTTCTGGTGAAACAAAACCCGTGACAGGCCCGCCGCGAACTCACGCAGGGGTTTGCGCGTATCGGTATCCCAGAAATACCGGGCGTCGCGGAGGCGCGCGTTGAGGACGCGCTCGTTTCCGCGGCGGATGGTGGCACGGCCTTCCTCGTCGTGCTTGCCGTTCGCGACGGCGAGGAAATGCCTGCTGAGGCCTCCCTGGGCATCCCGCAGGGGGATGTAGCGCTGGTGGACCTTCATGGGTGTGATGACTATCTCTTCGGGAAGCGCGAGAGCGTCGTCTGGAATGCTGCACAGAATGGGTTCGGGCCATTCGGTGATGTCGATGATCTCCTCCAACAAATCGCTGTCTTCATCGAGATGGAGTCCCTGTGCGGATGCGATCGCCCCGGCTTCACTGCGCAACCGGGCCATGCGTTCGTCGAGGACGGGAAGCACGAAGTGGCGTTTCATCGTCTCGAGATAATCGCCGGCCGAAGGGATGGAGACGGGCCCGGCCGCAAGCCGCCGGTGGCCGTACGACACGGTGCCGGAATGGAGGAAGCGCTCCGCGGCAAATTCACCCCCATCGACGAACTTCCAGGAGACTGGCACCGGATTCGCGCCGTGGAGGGCGAGCAGCCAGCGGACGGGACGCGAGAACGTCACCGTGCTGTCTTCCCAACCCATGGATTTTACAAACTGCAGACCGGCGAGCAGTTTCGTGACGATGCCGGACAACAGCTCAGTAATATGCTGCCCTTTGCGCTCCACTTTGATGAAGCAATACTCGGCCTTGCCCTGCTCCTGAAAATAAATGTCCTCGACGCGCGCGCCTTTGGATTCCGCAAATTTCCGCGCGGGAACGGTCCACTGGCCATCGGCATCCAGCGCGGCTTTCCGTGCCGGCCCGCGAGCTTCTTCCATGAGATCCTGCTGTTGCGACGCGCAGTCGTCAAGCCGGGCGACAATGCGCCGGGGCGTCACCCATACCGTGACGGGGCCGTGTTGAAGGCGTGCTTCCTGGAACAATTTGGTCATGAGCGCGGGCAGCTGGGCGCGAACCGCCTTGACGTCGGAATGAGGCAATTCTTCGACCCCAATCTCGAGCAGGAGCGTGTCGCGCTCCTGAAACGCGCCGGGATCCGCCTGCACGGGCGACGCTTCAGCTTCACGCCATGGGCGCGGCAGCCGGCAGAGCGGAAAGCCTTTTTCCTGACGCTGTTCAAAGAACCCCTTGGCACAGCGTTCCGC
>DAOSJS010000103.1:0-11689 GCA_035367355.1 Candidatus Hydrogenedentota bacterium | reverse complement strand
CGGTCTTAAGGATGACCTTCACCTCCTCGCGGGTGCGCTCGATCTCGATGGAGCGTGGGAGTTCCGGCTCGATCCGGCCAGCGTGGGTGAGGCGGAAGGCTGGAATTCCGGCTCCGCCTCGTTCCCGGATGCGATCCAGGTGCCCGGCGCGTGGGATGCTCAGGGGTTTGGCGGGGAAACGCCCAAAATGCACCACAGCCACGTGGGAAAGGGCTGGTACCGCCGCACGGTCGATATTCCCGCGGATTGGCAGGGCCGGCGCCTCTTTTTGTGTTTTGGAGGCGTGTACCGATCCGCAAAAGTCTGGGTCAACGGGGAGTTTGCGGGCGCCCATCTCGGGTATGTGTCCGATTTCGAGTTTGAAATCACCCCGCATGCGGTCGCGGGCCAGCCCTGTCGCATCGTGGTCCTGGTGGACTCGGAACAGCGATGGACTGAGGATGCGCTTCAGGGGTGCATGGACATCATCGACCATCTTTTCACGTACTGGGGCGGGATCTGGAGCCATGTGACGCTCGAATCCCGGTCCACGGCCTGGTTGTGCGATGTCTTTGTCGAGCCGCGAACGGATCCGGCCGGCTGTGTGGTCCAGGCTGTGGTGGCGGGTGATTCCAGCCTTCCGCGCCGGGCCGAAGTCGCTATCTTTGAGTCCGACGGCGCCCCAATTGCATCCAGGCGGCAGGATATCGGCCCGGACGGCACAATCCGGGTGGATTTGGAATTGCCTGGGGCGCGGCTATGGACTCCCGAAGAACCTCATCTGTGCACCGCGCAGATCGTGCTGAGCGACGAGGCCTGCTCGCCGATTGATGAGACCCGGACCCGGTTTGGGCTCCGCACCATTGAGATCCGTGATTCAGATTTCTACGTCAACGGCGTGAAGTACTATCTGAACGGCTATGGCGACGATTGCGTATACCCCGACACGATCGCGCCGCCCGCCGACAAGCAGCTCTACCTCGACCGGCTCCGGGTGGCGAAATCGTACGGATTCAACTTTGTCAGGCATCACAGCCATTTTGTCGCGCCGGAGTACTATGAGGCCTGTGATGAAGTGGGGATGTTTGTATCGCCGGAGCTTCCGATCGCCTATCCCCGGTTTTATAACCGTGCTCACGGCGCGGCCCTGGAACTCTACGCATCGGAATGGAGCGCGGTCATCAAACGCTACCGCAACCACCCCTCCATCTTCGACTGGTGCATGGCCAATGAGTTGTGGGAAGGCATGCCTCGGATTGGCCCGGAACTCTACCGCATCGCAAAAGAACTGGACCCGACGCGCCCGGTGATCGATTCAGACGGCATCTTCGCCGGAGGCTTCGCCGACGGCACGAAAGACCGCCCCACACTCGATTTTTACGCCATCATGTTCGACATCCTGACCACGCCGCTCGACAACCCCGACAAATTCACAACCGGCACGCCCCGCAAGCCCATCATCACCCACGAAGAAGGAAACTTCGTTCATTTCCCCCTTTTTGACGAGATCGAGCTTTTCGGGGACACGATCAAACCGTTGTGGATCACCGATTGCCGGGATCGCGTCGCGCGCGCCGGCCTGCTCGATGAAGCGCCGGCCTGGTCGAAATCGTCGCAGCAGCTCTATCTCCTCTGCCACAAGGCCAATATCGAGGCCCTGCGCAAGAATCCCTGCATTTCCGGCTACACCTGGTGGCTCCTGCAACCCTGGTACTGCGGTTCAAACGGCCTGCTGGACGTTCATCGCCGGCCCATCTCGGTCACCCCCGGGCAGGTGCGGCGCTTCAATGCGCCCGCGGTGTTGCTCCAGGACGGCCTCCGGCAGACCTATGCCGGCGGCGACGTGATCACGGTGGAGATCACACTGTCCAATTATTCGGGAAAGGCAGTCGAGCCGGGCCGTCTCACCTGCACGCTCATGCACGATGACCAGATCCTGGACTCGCGCGTGATCCAAAGCGGCGCGGTGCCAAACGGCAGCGTGGAAGCACTGGGTGAGGCGGAGTTCACTCTGCCCGATGCCGCTGAACCACAACGCCTGAGCCTCCAGGCCGCCCTGGAAGACGAGGAAGAGCCTTTATGTAATGACTGGACGCTGTGGGTATACCCTGATCCGCCGCCTGCAGCGCCGCCGCGGACTCCGGTGTATGCAAGCCCGGACACCATGGCCCTCCTCGCTGCGTTTCAACCGCAGGCGCTGCCCGATGGTGCTCGGCTCCCGTCGCGGGCTGTCTATGTCGCCCGCCAGCCGAGCGAAGCCCTGGTGGCTGCCGCTGAAAGAGGAAGCTGCGTGGTGCTATTGTCTCCGGCCGGCGTTTTCCCGACGGATTGCACCACGTTCAAATCCGCGTGGTGGCTGGGCGTATTTGATGGCGACAGCAACGCGGGCACCTACGTCTACGACAATCCTGTCACCCGTGGCCTGACACCGGACCACTGGTGCGACGCCTCCTGGTTTCATTTGCTGCAGGGCGCCCAGACCTTGCTGCTTGACGATCTTCCCGCCCAGCCGGAGGTCCTGATCCGGGCGTTAAACACCCACGGCGCCCCTCATCCGTTCTCCCAATACCTCGATTTCGAATACGTCTGGCGCAACAAAGCCGTGCTCGCCCAGGCGCGGGTGGGCAAAGGTTCGATCATCATCAGCGGACTCAATTTTGATGTGGCGGCCCGCAACGGCGGTCCCGAGGCCGCCTATGTGCTCTCGCGGCTGATCGAGCACGCCTGCGAGCTTCCGCGGCCGGATGCGAAATGGTCGGGCCGGTTCCTGAAGAGCGCCATCCAGTCGTCCGCCTTCGCGAACGCCCCGCTGGTGTCGGGATTCACCCGCCTGCGTTATCACAAAGGAGTCGAAACGCAGGCGCAAAGCTATCGGGAACGGAGCGCCACCGCGCTGCAGATTCGTCAGGAAGAGCCGCTCCACCGCCTGGAATGGGAATCAGCGCCGATGCCTGGAGCCCCAAAAGTGACGTTCGTGTTTGCGGGGGGCTTCCCGTTCATGGAACCTCCGCTTACCAACCCCGGCTTCACGCTGGCCGTCAATGGGCAGCCCCTGGTCGATTTCGACACCTCAAAGACGCAGACCCAGTGGCCGGGCCGAGATGGCCGCTCCGCGCTCCTGTATGTGCCCGGGCATGTCCAGCCTTCGTGGAGCTACACGGCGGGACTGTTTTACCTCACAGTTCCCCGCGACGTGCTCGTGCCCGGCCAGCCGTGCCGGTTGGAAGTTCGCTCGCGCGGCAGCGATAACCGGCGCTACTTCAATCTGAACCCGTATACCGATATTTTCTTTGAACCGCAGTCCCAGCCCTGGCGGTCTGAATAGAGTGCAAGGGTATTTTAAGAGAGACTGGCGAGATTTCATCCGGTTGTGCCAGGTTCAGGACAATTTGCAATTGCGGCGGCAGCGTCTATTTCCCGATCTGGAGGATGCCCCAGGCCAGGGCGAGTAAGAACCCGACCGTGAACCAGGCGAGCACAAACCCGACGAGGTCCTCGCGGTAGCGTTTGAAGAAGCCCTGCCAGCGTTCGGCAGTAAACCATCCGGGGAGATCCAGCAGGACCAGCTCTTCGCCTCGAGCTGCGGCCAGCGGGCGAAGGCCGGTTTCGGCGTCGGGCTCTTCGTCGGTTGTTCGGCGCTGCTTATCGAAAAACTGTTCAATCAGCTCGCCGTCTTCGGGACGCGTCAGGAGGCTGCCGATTATCAGCGCGGTAAATCCCACCACCATCGCCCAGCCAAAGGGTCCCGGCTTCCAGGGGTAGACCAGCTTGTAGACTCCGGTGTTCAAAAATGCGGCCATCTCTCCGGCCCGGGTGCGCTCAACCAGCTCGGCAAATGCATCTGACAGCGTCGAAAATGCCGCGGAATCCGCTCCGGCCCGGCAGGACATCAAATAATTCAGCGCGTAATAGCTCAAAAATGCGCCGAGCGTGGCCGCCCACGCGCCACAGCGGTTGGCGCGTTTCCATAACATGCCCCCAAGAAACATCACGCCCATCAGGGCGGCGATCGTCTCGGTGAATAAAAACGCGTCCAGGACCCGCTCAACGGCCACGGCAAAGAGGATTCCCAGCAACGTCAGCGCCAGACCGGAAAAACGGCCCATCATCAGCAATTGCCTGTCACTCGCGCCCGGATTGATGTATTCGCGGTAGAAATTCCGCGTGAACAGCGCGCCGGTGTTGACCATGAAGTTCGAGCACGTCGACATGTTCGCCGCGAGGATGCACGCGATCATCAGCCCGGTCAGCCCCGGCGCCAGAAACTCGCGGCAGGCAAACCCGAATGCCGCTTCGCCTTCCGGAAGCTCCATGCCCTGCTGGACGACCAGCGCCGCCACGATCAATCCAGTCAACGCCCACCCAATCGTGCAGATCCGTTTAACAAAGGTGCCGTAGGTCTGGCCAATGCGCCCCGCTCGCTCGGTATTGCCGGTCGCCGACAAGGACAGCATGTGCGGCTGGGCCACAATTCCCACAATGCCGTTGACCGTGAGCATGGCAATGGTGAATGCCGTCAGCCCGCTGACTTCGCTGTACAACGTGAAAAAATCGGGCGGAAGGCTGTCGTGCAGACCCGCAAACCCGCCTACCCGCGACAAACCGGCCGGGATCAGCATCACCGAGAGGAGGATGATAAGAAAGGACTGCACAAAATCGGTGTAGGCCGAGGCCACCAGGCCTCCAAAGAAACTGTACACAATGAAGGCCGCCGTCATGGCGAACACCACCTCGTTCGGTGAGACGGCCTGGCCGCCCGTTGCCACCGAGATGGCTTTGCCCGCGCCTTTCAGCATGGCCCCCTGGTTAAACACGAAATAGGCGATGGCAAAGAGCGTATACACCATGGCGAGCCGCCGGCCGTATCGATCTTCGACCATCTCGCCGATCGTCGTCCGTTCACTGCGCCGGTACCAGGGCGCCAGCAGCCAGTAAAACGGCGTGATCAGCATGTTCTTCCACTGGTACCAGATCGTGGCGAAGCCGAACTCGGCCACGGCCCCCGCCTGGGCCACCGGGTGTTCCGCGTGCGTGCCGGTGCCAAACGCCTGGCCCACCATGATCCACCAGCGGAGTTTCCGATCACCCAGAAAGTAGCGGTTGCTGCTCCGGACCCGCCGCGCCACCCATAGCCCGAACACCATGACCACAACGAAGTAGCCGATCAGGACCGCGCCGTCGAGATGGGTAAAGCGAGCTGTCTGCTCCATTGTGTGAATTCCCCGAGATGTCGTAAGCCCGTGCGACTGCGCCCTCTGGACAACTGAATGCATCCCCCGGCAGCGGACGCTCCCCTGGGCTGCGATTTGACCACAATACCTGTCTGAGATTCAACGAGTCGCCACGGTTTACGCCATGATTTGCGGCGCTCCGAGCGCGCAGCCCGAACAAAAACAGCATGCGCGCGGCACCGCCACAAAGACAAAGGAGCTGGTTGTTTCCGTTCTTCCATCTGGTTTAGACTTCTGCCGGCTTCTTCGCACATTCGTGTCGCCTGGGGATCGGGGAATTGCGAGGTTGAAGGGGGTATCATGACAGAGACGGCAGATTTAACAGAGCGGCGCCCATGGTACGAGGGCCTGCAACGCTACCACTATCTCGTGTTGATCGTAGCCTGCCTGGGCTGGTCTTTTGACACCATGGACCAGTGGCTCTACGTCTTTGTAAAACAACACGCCCTGCGCGAACTCCTTCACGGGACCGTGCCCGACTCGGGGTTGAATACCTACATCGGCTACGCCCAGACCTTTATGATCCTGGGATGGGCAACCGGCGGTCTGCTCTTTGGCATGATCGGCGATCGGCTGGGCCGAACTCGAACGATGGCCGTCACTATTCTGGTCTACGCCCTGTTTACAGGCCTCAGCGGCTTGTCCCAGAACTGGTGGCAGTTTGCGCTGCTGCGTTTTCTGACGGGGCTGGGCGTGGGCGGAGAGTTCGCCGCCGGCGCCGCGCTCGTCGCTGAATCCTTCCCCGCACATTCCCGCAGCACGGCCTTGAGCCTGGTCCAGGCCTCCTCCACTCTGGGTAACGTGGCCGCGGGCCTTATCAACCTGATCATCTCCACGTACATGCCCGTAGAACAGGCTTGGCGCTGGGTATTCGCCATCGGCATCATCCCCGCCTTGCTGGTAGTGGTCATTTTTGCCTTCATCCGGGAACCGGAAGCCTGGCAGGTGGCGCGCGACCGCGCCCGCGAAGCCAAAGCCCGGGGCGAACGCCGCCAGGTTGGCTCGATCCTGGCCCTGTTCACCGAGCGGACGACCCGCCGCAACACCCTTGTGGGGGTTGCGCTTGCCGCCATTGGCGTCATCGGATTCTGGGGTATCAGCACCTGGACCCCAGAGCTGCTCCGCGCCACCCTCAGCGTGCAGAACCTGGATCCTTCAGCCATTGAACGCCGTGTCAGCTACGCGGGCATGCTGCAGAATTTTGGCGGTATGTTCGGCGCATTAACCTTCGGCTGGCTGGCGCGGCGCATCGGCCGGCGTCCGTCTTTCCTCATCGCCCTGCTGGGGTGTGCGATCGAAATCCCCCTGGCGTTCCGGTTCGCGACGACGTACCATATGGCCCTCCTCTTCTTCTTTGGCATGGGCTTCGTCCTGATGCTGTTGCTGGGCGGCTTGACGGTCTATTTCCCCGAGCTGTTCCCCACACGCCTGCGGGCCACCGGCACGGGCTTCTGCTACAACGTTGCGCGCTACCTGTCTGCGCCATCGCCCACCTTCTTCGGGCAACTCAGCGCGGCGATTGGCATCCAGAAAGCGGCACTGACCGTTTCGTCAGCCTTTGTTCTGGGGATTTTCGTCTTACCCTTCGCACCGGAGACCAAAGGCAAACCTTTGCCCGAATAGCCGGGGATGCGCGATCCTGGATCACGTCCAAAGGCGCAGGGTCTTTCAGATGTGCCGGAGTTGACGTATGCCAGCCCGGCTCTCCACTCATGGATCGTGATCCGGCACTCCAGGGGGCGGCTTTGACGAGAAAGGGCAAAGGGCAATGGCCGTGCGCTCAGTATTCGCATGTGCGGGTCCGCTTGCAGCAGGTTTGCGGGGTGATTTATGATGCAGTGTCGGCAAAATCACCAGGAGAGAGAATCCAAGCGTGAAGGTTTCGTCCGCCTATGACAACGCCCACGCATGACACGGCACCCTGGCTTACCGAAGCCGCTCCGGAAGAGCTTCGACGGATTGTGGTTGCTCTGTACCGTGCGCATCGTCTGATCTCAGCGATCACGGACCTGGACGTGCTTCTGGAGCGCATTCTGGACGAAAGCATGCAGGTCGCCCAGGCGGAAGCCTGCTCGCTGCTGCTGTACGACCGGGCGTCAGAAGAGCTCTATTTCCGGGTTGCGCTGGGCGACAGCGGGGATTTGCAAACGTTGAAACGGGAGATCCGGTTGAAGCTGGGCCAGGGCATCGCCGGCGCCGCCGCGGCCATGCGGGAATGCATCAACGTGACGGATGTCAGCCAGGACAGCCGGTTTTACGAAGTGGCCGACCAGCGTTCGAATTTTCGCACCCGCAACCTTCTAGCCGTTCCATTGATCGACCGGGATGAGCTGGTGGGCGTGATTGAAGTGCTCAACAAGGTGGGTGGGACCCATTTCACTACGGTCGATTTACACGTCATGGAGATCTTTTCCGCGCTTACGGCCTCCGCCCTGGCCAACGCACAGCTCATCGAGGACAATCTGCGCGCCGAACGGCTGGCTGCCCTGGGCCAGGCCGTCGCGGGGATGTCGCACCATACCAAGAACATTCTTGCGGGCATGACGAGCAGCGTCGATCTGATCGATCAGGGTCTGAGCCAGGGCAGCCACGAATTCCTTCATCAGAGCTGGCCGGTGTTTAAGCGATGCACCGAGCGTATTGCGAACTTTGTGGAAGACATGCTGGCCTATTCAAAGCCGCGCGTGCCCATGCGGCGTCCCTGCGATTTGAACGGGATCATCCTGGACGCCTGCGAGACATTCCGGGGCCTGCTGGTTGTCAAGGAAGTAACCCTGGACATCGACACATCCCGCCTGAAACGGCAACCCTGCCTCGACGAACGCGCCATATACCGGTGTCTGCTGAATCTGCTGACAAACGCAGCCGATGCCGTTCCGCGAGCAGGCGGCACGATTCACGTAGCGGCCTATCCGGGAACGGATGGCCAGGTCTGCCTGGAAGTGATAGACAACGGGACCGGGATTCCCGAAGCCATCCGGGAAAGCGTCTTTGATCCGTTCTTTTCGACAAAAGGCTCGGATGGCACGGGCCTGGGTCTGGCCGTCACGAAAAAAATCGTGGAGGAACACGGGGGCAGCATCGAGCTTGACACCGCGCCCGGAGGGGGCGCACTGTTCCGAATTCGTCTCCCCTGGGAACACACAACCAAATGAGGCTGAATGGTGGCGAAGAATAAATCAGCAGGGCTTGAGTACGTCGGATGGCGCTTCTGGTTCGTAGTTTTTGCCGTGGTGGCGGCCCCGGCGACCTACCTGAGCTTTCAACTCGTGACAGAACGGACGACGCCGCTGGTGCCCGTCGCCATGGGCGCGATTGGCGCAGCCGTCGGAGCCGGCGTGGTTTCATGGGCCGTCAATTCCGTGCTGCAATACCAGACCCGAAAACGCCACTTGGCGGCGCGCAAAAAGGCGAAGAAACGTTGAACAGGCCACAGAGGCGGACAGCGTCACAGGCATGGCAAATCTGCAAGATATCGAAACGTATCTGATTGAGCATCCAGACGACCATGCGCAACGGTGGCGGCTGGCAAAGAAGCTGTATACGGCCTGCGAATACCGGGACGCCCTGTCGCACCTGCTCATTCTCAAACGCGACGCAGACTGGAAACTGAACTATAGCCGTTATCTGGCCGCAACCTACTACCGGTTGGGCCGGTACGAAGAGTGCATTCACGAACTGCACGGGGCCCTCGAATCCTGGCCCGCCGAGATCCCCATCCGCGAACAACTGGCCCGGGCATACGAAGTGGCGTCGAATACGGGCGAGGCGGTGCGCGTATGGCAGGATATCCTCAAAATGGACCCGCAGCATCCCATCGCAACGCAGTCCATCCACCGGTTGACGACGACGATCGAGAAATTCTCGTCGGAGAATGAGCTTCGCCTGAACGAAAGTGACAGTGGGATCAACCTTTCTCTCGGCGTAACCTGCCCGAAATGCGGCGCGCGCAACGACTTTGAATTCGACCGCTGCTGGCAGTGCCACGCCTTGCTTGCGGGTTCCAGCACTCCGGCTCCAGAGACGCGAAAATCGTCTGCATCGGCATCCAGGCAGTTCTGGACCGTGCTGATCGGCCTGGCCACGGTAGCGCTGCTCGCGAGAGGGGTCTACCTCACGCTCTCCTATGCGGCAAACCGCCCCGTCGCGACAGATGGTTTCATTGTGGCAACCAGTGTGGACAGCCTGCTTGACCATGAATGGTTTGCCGGGCGCATCGCGGTGGGATGTACGCTGCTGCTGGCCTGGCCCGCGATTTTATGGCTGGCGGCGATTACCTGCTGCAACCAGCCGGTACCGCTTCGAAAGGTTTTGGGGATCGGCCTGCTGGCGGCTTCGCTGACCGCCGTGTTGCTTTGGCTGCCGTTCCGGATGCTGCCGCTCGCCATAGCCGCCCCGGCGGTGCTTACACTGGTGATGATTCCGCTGCAGCTGCGGACCACACGGTCCCGGGCGCTGATCGTCTGGGCCGTGCAGCTTGTGTTCGCATTGCTGTGTGGCTTTGGCGTGTTTGCGGCGGTCACCAACGTCGCAACGCTGAACCAGTTGGATACGTTTGCCGCCCTGGAGGCAGCACGTGCAGTAAAGATGCCGGGCGGCGCCTTACGCTTCTCCGCGGAAGCGTATCCGGCGGAGTACATGGTTTCCTGGGAAGAGACGCGCTCGGCCTGGGTGAACAGTGCCGGCCGCATGGCCGAATTTACCTTCATACGGCAGACCTCAGACTCGCCTCTATCCATTGAATTTTCGGAAGCCGGGCATACGCTGGCTCATTATCAGGATCAGGTGCCGCCATTTTCGTTCTGCCACGCCATTGCGCCGGGCCGCCTGTACGTACTTCGCGTGGACAGCCGCCGCCCGGATCCCACAGACGTGAGCATTACCGGCCTGTTGGTACCCGAGGTGAAACGCCGGTAGACTGCACGGGTAACGCCATCGAAGGAGCGCCCATGCTGCATCCGCACCGCTATACCGATGCCGGATTGCTGGCCGCGGCTGAATACGCACAGGCCCACGACGAGGATCCGGGTCATAGCGCCCAGGTTGCCCGGCTGGCGCTCCTGCTCTTTAACGCGACAAGCGGAATGCACGGTTTGGGGCCGGGCGAACAGCGGCTGCTTGTTGCGGCGGCGCTGCTGCATGACGTGGGCTGGCCCGTGCGCCCCGAGGCACATCATAAAGGCTCGCGCGACCTTATCCTGAAAGCACCGCTGGCGGGATTCAGTGAAGAGGAGCGCCGCATGATTGCCTGCCTGGCCCGCTATCACCGCAAAGCGCACCCCAGCGCCCGGCACAAGGTGTACCGGGATCTGAACCAGTCGGCCCGGGAAAAAGTCCGCATGCTTGCGGCCATACTGCGGATTGCGGACGGTTTGGACCGGGCCCACGCGGCAACGGTCAAGGCGCTTGAAGTGTGCCGCGACGGCCAGACGTTGACAATCGCAGTGCAACAGACGCCAGGCTGCGGCATCGATCTCATGGGTGCAGAACGTAAGAAAGGGCTGTTCGAGGCGGTTTTCGGCGTGGATGTCGTCATTCGCGGTTGAACGAGCCGGACAAATCCGCTTTACTGAAGCTGTCCAATGAAATCAGAACAACGTGGAAAGGAGAACGCACGTGTTCATCCGAGTAAGCATGACCTTGATGATGCTGGCCTCCGCCGGCTTTGCCCATTCGGAACCCTTCAGCCTGGACGTCATGTCCTTTAATATCCGTTTTGGAACCGCAAATGACGGCGAGAACTCGTGGGAGCACCGCCGTGATCTGGTCGTCACGATGTTGCGGGAACGTGCCCCCGACCTGGTCGGAATGCAGGAATGCCTGGATTTTCAGGCAGACTACATCGTCGAAAAGCTGCCCGAATACCGCTGGTTCGGCATGGGGCGCGAAGCCGACGCCACCGGTGAGCGTATGGCAGTATTTTATAAATGGCAGCAGTTCAGCCCCATCGAGGTCAAAAATTTCTGGCTCTCGGAAACGCCAGACGTTCCGGGCAGCCGCTCCTGGGATGCCGCGTGCTCGCGCATGGTGACGGCCGCCCGCTTCTATCATCACCAGACGCGCCAATATCTCACGTTCTGCAACACCCATTTAGACCACGTGAGCGAAGCTGCCCGCCAAAAGGGAGCCGAGGTGCTCCTGAAATACATCGCGTCAATTGACCCGGCCCTGCCTGTCGTCGTGACGGGCGATTTCAACTCAGACGCGGTCCGCTCCGCTGCCTGGACCACGCTGGTGCAGGGCGACATTCGGGATGCCTGGCTGGTTGCAGGCGCGACCGCCGGGCCGACAGTCACGTTCAACGCGTTCAAGCCGCTGCAACCCGGCGACGACAGCCGCATCGACTGGATACTCGTTCGCGGACCCATCGCAGTCGAGCGTTGCGAGACCGTGGTCTACGGGGAAGATGGCCATTACGCGTCCGACCATTTCGCCGTCACCGCGCACCTGAACGTCACGCCTTAGGCCCGCAGCAAAGC
>DAOSJS010000102.1:0-11709 GCA_035367355.1 Candidatus Hydrogenedentota bacterium | reverse complement strand
ACATCTTTCCGGCCAGCCCGTACTGGGTCACGGCCGCGGCGGTGTCGCCACCCCCGATAATGCTGGTGATGCCGGGAGAGTTCGCGAGCAATTCGGCGATCGCCCTGGTGCCTTTTGCGAACGGCTCCATCTCGAACACTCCAACGGGGCCATTCCATACGACCGTCTTCGATTTTTTGATGGCCGCCATGAAGTTTTCGAGCGTCCTGGGGCCGATATCCAATCCCTGCCACCCGGGCTCGATCTGGCCAAGTTCGGCCACTTTCGTGTTCGCGTTCGCGTCGAACGCATCGGCCACGACGGTGTCCACGGGAAGCAGCAGCTCGACGCCCCGCTCTTTTGCCTTCTGCATCGCCTGCCTGGCCACGTCGAGGCCGCCCTCATCCAGAAGCGAGTCGCCGATTTCGTAGCCTTGCGCTTTCATAAACGTGTAGGCCATGCCGCCGCCGATGATCAGCGTGTCGACCAGGTTCAGGAGATTGTCGATCACCGTGATTTTGTCGGAGACTTTCGCGCCGCCCAGCACGGCCGTGAGCGGCCGATCCGGGCTTTGAAGCACTTTCGCGAAGTATTCCATCTCTTTCGCCACGAGATAACCCGCCGCGCTCCGGCTGATGAAGCGGGTCACCCCTTCGGTCGAGGCGTGTGCCCGGTGGACGGTGCCGAACGCGTCGCTTACGTAGACATCGCCCAGTGCGGCCAGGTTTTTTGAAAGCGTCTCGTCGTTTTTCGTCTCGCCGGGCTCAAACCGGGTGTTCTCGAGCAGAATGATGTCTCCCGGCTTCATGGCGCCCACCGCCTGCGTCACTTCCGGGCCTACGATGGCGTCGACCTTGGTCACGTTGCCTCCGACCAGCTCACGGAGCCTGTCGGCCACGGAATTCATGCGCAGTTTCTGATTGGCCTTGATGATCTTGGCCTTTTCTTCCTCCGATTCGGCTTTGTCGGGGTTTTTAGGCCGCCCGAGGTGCGACATAAGAATCAGCATCCCGCCGTGGTCGCGGACATACTGGATGCTCTTGAGCGCCGCGCGGATGCGCGTGTCGTCGCGCACGGTGCCGTCGTCATTCAGGGGCACGTTGAAATCCACACGCATGAGGACGCGCTTGTCTTTCACGTCGAGATTTTCAATCATCAGCTTGGCCATGGTCACACTCCACGAAATTGGTGCGACGGGCCCGCGCACCGGACACGCGGGCCCGTGATGTTGCTTCGTTGTTATGCCATCAGTTTCAGGAGGTCGACGCAACGGCAGGAGTAACCCCACTCATTGTCGTACCAGGAAACGACCTTCACGAAATTGTCGCCCAGAACCGACGTGCAGAGCGAGTCGAAGACGCTGGAATACGAATTGCCGATGACATCGACCGACACGATCGGGTCCTCGCAGTACTGCAGGATGCCCTTGAGCTCGCCTTCCGCGGCGGCTTTCATGGCGGCGTTGATATCCGCAGCCGTGGCGCTCTTCTCGAGCTCGACCACCAGGTCTACTACCGAGCCGTCCTTCACGGGGACGCGCATGGCCATGCCGTCCAGCTTGCCGTTCAGGTCCGGCAGGACTTTGCCCACCGCGCGGGCGGCGCCGGTCGTCGTCGGGATGATCGACTCTGCGGCAGCGCGGGCGCGGCGCAGGTCGCTGTGCGGCATGTCGAGCACGCGCTGGTCGTTGGTGTAGGCGTGGACGGTAGTCATGAGGCCGCGCTTGATGCCGAACCGCTCATGCAGCACTTTGGCAACCGGCGCCAGACAGTTCGTTGTGCAGCTCGCATTCGACACCACGGCGTCGCTGGCTTTCAGCGTCTTTTCATTGACGCCCATCACGATGATCGCGTCGATCGCATCCTTCGGGGGCACGGTCAGCAGCACCTTCTTGGCGCCTGCTTCCACATGCAGGAGGCACTGCTCTTTCTTGCGGAATACGCCGGTAGATTCCAGCACCAGCGACACGCCATTGGCTTTCCAGGGCAGCTCGGCCGGATTTTTGATCGCCGTGACTTTGACTTCCTGCCCGTCGACAATGATGGAATTGTCCGTACTCTTCACTTCCCGGGAATATACGCCGTTGACGGAGTCGTACTTGAGCAAATGGGCCAGGGTCTTCGCGTCGGTCAAATCGTTGATCGCCACGACCTCGAACGCTTTATCGTCCATGAGGAGCTTGAACACATTGCGGCCGATCCGCCCGAATCCGTTGATGCCTACCTTAATCGCCATGGGTGTCTTCCTTTCGTTTCATTTCACTCGTTGCGAAACTCGCGATAATCCGGCTGCATGGGGCCGTCCCCAGATCTTCACTTCCGGCCATGACCGATACCGGTACCGGCCAAAGACTTTCGTGTATGCAGATGGGCGCGCTGCTGGAAGGTTGGTTTCCAGATGATACTGTGCACGCGCAGCCCCGCGGGGCTACCGCCCAGCCCTGGGGCATGTCCTTCAGACATCTCACCTGATAGTCAAGCGCATACTATGCCACAGCCTGAAAATCTAAGTCAAATGGCCTCATGGGAATGAGGCTTGCTCTTCCATGTGGCCGCCCGCCATTTTCCGGGACTGGCGGCAAGCCCCCGCGCCGGCCCGAATTTCACGTCGCATGGGATACCCCTTCGACGCCTTTTCTGACCTGCAGGTCCTGCTTGCGAAGCCATTCGATGGCGTCCTGCAGGACCACGCCAACGTGCGCCTCGTCCAAACCGATGTGGTCGCTGTCGTACCAGATGATCTCCCGGGGGTCTCGAGCGGCCTGGAAGAGAGCCTCGCCGCTCGCAGCGGGAACCAGTGTGTCGCGTGTGCCATTTTGAAACAACAACGGCCGCGGGGATGTCTGGGCCACATAGCGAATCGGGTCGGCCGGTCCAAAAAAGCAGGCTCCCAGACACACGGCCGGTTGCGCCAGGACGCCCAGAAATTCGCGTGTCTGCGGGCTGTCGAGCAGCAGGCGCAGGTTGCCGCCGCCGTATACCAGGACGCCGGCTTTCAGTCGAGGTTCGAATGCGACGGCCGTGGACCCCGTGATCGCGCCGAAACTTGCGCCGACCAGATAGAGCCGGTGCGCGGCGATGTCTTCGCGAGTCTCGAGATAATCCACCAGCCGGCGGGTTTCGAGGACCGTCAGTGCGCCGCGGCGCCGTAAGGCCAGGGCCTCGTCGAGCTTACTGGCATCCTCCGGAAGATGCCGTTCCCCGCGCGTGTACTGGTCAAACGTCACTATCGCGAACCCGCCCCGGATGAATTGCGGGGCGATCTCATCGATAAATTCCTTTTTCTGGCCAATGCCGTGCAGGAAGATGACGCAGGGGTATGGCCCGCCCCACGACCGGGGCGTTACCAGCACTGCGGGCACCCGATCTTCGCCGGCAATCCCCGCAAACGAGAATTCCGTGCGCTGGTACTCCATAGCCGATTCAGGGAGTTCTTCCCGCGCGTCCAATGGAAGCGCGGGGTCATATCCCCGGAAATAGTCGGCATCCCAGCGGGCCTTCGCAATGAGCAGCAGCGACACGGCCGCCACCAGCCCGAACCCCACCCAAAACACAAAACCCTTATTCACTTCACGATCCTCGGATAACGATCGGCCTCGGACAGGCCGCCGCGAAAGGGCACTATAGCATGAGAGGGGCCCTGGATCGCAAAAGACCCGCATTATCGGATAAATATGATTGTTTCAGCGGGTATTTTGCGTCGGGCCCCCGTTTGGCGCTGCAAAAAACCGGCGGAAAGCCGACAGGGCCCAACTCCTGCGCCTGTCTTGAATTTGACCCTTGCGGAAACACCGAAGGCGAGGCGCGTGTTAATTAGGAATCGGAGGACGTTTTTACGTATTATCGCTCGCGTCAAACGCGCGGAAGAAAGGAAACGTCCTGATGAGAAGTATATTGACAGGCTGCGGGCTCGTGGTATTGGCCGCGGCAGCATCTGTGGCCGAGACGGCCTATAACGTGACTGTGTTCCCCCGCGAGAGCCGGGTCGTCGTGGATGCGCAGACAGGCGCCGAGCTTAGGTTTCTGACTACAGGAGCGAGCACGGACACCAACCTGTACTTCCATGATCGCTCGTGGCTGTCGGACGGGGCGCTGATTCTGTTTTATTCAGACCGTGATCCGGGCGGCCTGATGGGGTACCTGGCCGAAACGGGCGAGCTGGTAACCTTCACCACCGCGGACGGCGCTTTGAGCGGCGCCACCGCCGCATTGACCGGCCCCCGGTTTTATGCCATGCGGGGCAATCGGGTACTGGAAATAACCGTGGCCATCACGCCGTCCGCCAACCCGTCGGAGCAGGCGTCGGAAGTGGCGGTCACGGAGCGCCTGATTTGCATGCTACCGTCGGTGAAGGCCAATACCGCGCTGAATGAGAGCTGCGACGGCGCGCGATTGAGCGTCGGAGTGCGCGGAGCGGACACAGGCGACAAGCCCGCCATCCTGACAATCGATGTGGCGAATGGGGCCATACACGAACTGCATCGCTTCGACGATCCCGACACATACCACTTTCACGTTCAATGGAGCCGGACCGTTCCGACTCTGCTCAGCTACGCGGGATATCCGCAGCGGTTGATGCTGATCGACACCCGCGACGGCGAGCCCAGAAACCCGTATCAGGCCTGGGAGAACGAGCTGGTCACCCACGAATCGTGGTGGGTGAAGGATCAGCTGCTGTTTTGCGGCGGCATCCACCCGAAACCGGGCGAAGATTCCCATGTGAAGGTGCTGGATATCCACACGGGCGAAGTCCGCATCATCGGAGAGGGCGCGTGGTGGCCGGATGGCGGCGATGCAGAGATTGCGAAACGCAACTGGTGGCATGCCTCGGGAAGTGAGGACGGCCGCTGGGTGGCTGCTGACAATTGGCATGGCGATATCATGGTGTTTGAGGGCAAAACAAGCCGGCCCAGACTATTGACTGCCAGACACCGGACCTACGGCTCGGGTGAACATCCGCACGTGGGATGGGACCGCGCCGGCAGGCAAGTGGTGTTCACGTCGCATTTGCTGGGATCGCCGGACGTGTGTGTGGCGACGATCCCCCAGGCATGGCAGGACGCATTACCGGAGTGATTGGGGCCAGGCACATGGAAGGAGGCGTGCCGTGGATATTAACGTTCGCCGGGTGTATGAGGCGCCGGGCAAAGACGACGGCTGTCGGATACTGGTGGATCGCGTCTGGCCGCGGGGAGTTTCAAAAGAAGCCGCTCACGTGGATGAATGGCACAAAAATGTCGCTCCCACTACCCCGCTTCGGCAATGGTTCGGCCATGATCCCGAAAAATGGGAAGAATTCAGGAAACGCTACTGGAAGGAATTGAACGCGAACCGCGACGAAGTCGCACCGCTGCTCGAAAAGGCGCGTTCGGGGCGCCTGACCCTTGTATTCTCCGCGAAAGATGAAAAACACAACAATGCAGTTGTGTTGCGCGAATATCTCCTGGCAAGCCCGAAAAAGCGCGCGGCGGCTGACCAGGAGTAACGCATGAGCTGGCTCGTAGTGGCGATGGCGGGCGCGGCATTTTTCAGCGCCCCGCCCGTTGGGGAAGGTTTTTTGCTTAACGGCGTGACGGCCCACCGGGGCAATTCAGGCGAGTATCCCGAAAACACGATGCCGGCCTTCGAGAGCGCCCTCGCTTTGGGCGCGGACTGGATTGAACTGGACATCTACCGCACGAAGGATGGGAAACTCGCGGTGCTCCACGATGCGGACACCGGGCGGGTCGGCGACCGTACAGTGCACATAGCCGAGGCGACGTATGAGGAGCTGGCCCAGGTGGACGTGGCCCACGCGTTTCGGACGAAACACGGCCTTTCCGTTGAGGCCTGCCCGCCCCAGCGCGCACCGCTGCTCGAGGAGGTGCTGGCGCGCGTGATGGCCCAACGCCATACCCGGGTCAGCATTCAGCCCAAGCAACACATCGTTGACGACGCGATCGCGCTGGTGAAGCAAATGAAAGCGGAGGCCTGGGTGGGCTTCAACGACGGCGACCTCAATAAGATGCGGCGCGTAAAAGAACTGGAACCGTCGTTGCCGGTGTTCTGGGACTGGTCATCCGGCTTTGATCTGGAGCGCGGCCTGGCTACCGCCCGGGAGTGGAAATTTGAAGCCATTGTGGTTTATCACGAGGCGATAACGGAGGCCGTGGTGAAAGCCATCGCAGATGCGGGTTTTGAACCCGGCGCGTGGACCGTCAATGATGCGGAACGCATGCGCAAACTGCGGGACATGGGGGTCTACCGGTTTTATACGGACTATCCCCGGCGCTGTTTCGAAACCAAGAGAGCCGGCACCGGGACGCCTTGAGGCGGCGCATCAGTCGATGATGACGTTGCCTTCGGTCGTGCGCAGCGCCACGGTGTGCTGACCCTGGTTGAGGCGTCCCGAAAACTTGCGGACATTCCCCTCGATGCTGCCCTGGAGCGGTAACGCGCCGCAATGGACTTCGCCCCCGGTGGTCTCGACGTAAAACGAAGCGTCGGAGCCCTGAGCCACCACGATGCTGATATCGCCCCGCTCGGTCGACACGTCGTAATTCCCCAGGATGCCTTCGCCCAGGGCGATGATGCGCACGTCGCCGCCGTGCTGGCGAATGGTCACCGGGCCAAGCGGCGCATCGGCCACGGTCTTGCCTTCCGTGCAGGTGATCTGCTGTGCACCCCCAATAGAGCGGGTGGTGATGGTGCCTTTGGTAGCGGTGGCGGTGGCGGTTCCCGCGCAATCCAGGACCTGAACGTCCCCGCTCTGGTTGGTGATCTCGACCGGGCCCAGGCATTTTTCCGCGACGGCGCGCCCCTGGGTCTGGACGATGTTCACGGGGCCTTCAAACTCGCGCACGATCGAGTCGCCATTTTGGGCGCGCAGGGTCAGGAGCGCGGTGCGCGGTGCACGCACCAGCAAATCGACACGGTAATAGGAGCAGCCGAGGGCGGTCAGACCGTCCCGGGCGGTCGTCTGCACCTGGATGCGATTCTCGAGCCTTTCGACCGTGACCCCAAGGGCTTCGAGGGCAGCGGGGGCGTTTTCCGTGGTCTGGAGAAGCACGTGTTTGCGCGCCATGACCTGCACCTCGGAGCCATCCGCGGCTTCCACGCGAATTGTCCCCGCAACAGCGTCAATGACGAGTTCCACGCCGGGTTCGCATGCGGCGGCCTTTTCAACGACGCTTTCGAACAGTTTGGCGTCGTCAGGGGCGGGATTGGCGAATTCCGAGCGGCCTTCCTGCACAATGAGGATCTCATCGAACGAGGTGCGCAGGGCCACGCGCCGTTTCGATTCGAGATTCTGGTTGCGGCCATAAACCAGATCGCCCACGACATTCTGTTCCATGGGGATGTGAGAGCGCAGCTCTCCGAACAGCACCTCGCACTGGAGGTCGGGAACGTCAAATTCGGAGACATACATGTGGATCGGACCGTTGGCGTTGGTGATATCGACCGTTGCCTCCGTTCCCAGACTGCGGAGAACCACGGAGCCCATGAAGTTGGTGGCGCGCAGATTGCCCGAGATGTTAGTAAACTCGGCCTGACACCCCAGCAGCTCAAAGGTGCCGCCCTTGGCCAGTCCCTGGGCCTGCAGGGCTTCGCCGCGGGCCCGCACATTGACTTCGCCGTCGATGTTGCGCAGTTCGATCACGCCGTAGGCGGAGTCAATGGCGGCGCTGCCGCCGATGTTCTGCAGCAGGGTATCTCCGAAATGGTTCCGGCAGACGATGTTCGCGTCGCGGGGGATGGTCAGCACATAGTTGACTTCGATGCGGGTCCGGCCCATCTCGCGGGTGTCAGGGAGCAGAGTGCGGATGCTGATGCCGTCGCCGCGCGGGGTTACGTTGATGTCGATCGAACGGCCGATCTGGTGCGCCAGCTCGGAAGTCTCGGCGCCGACCGAGATCTCGGCGTTGACCTGCACCACCTGCTCCGCCCAGGAGTTGATGCGAATTTCGCCGAATTCGTTGTCGATGATGATCGTGGCTGGCGAGCGCACCGGGAACAGCTCTTCAAAAGGATACGAGGCCGAACCCGGCATGGGACCGGTATTGAAGTCGCGCCAGGGACCGAACGGCGGCTTGACGATCTCCTCGCTTCGCTTCCCCATCTGTTGAAGCGATCCGGCGATCGACTCAAAAATGTCGCCCACCCGGTTGACAAGGTGGTCTTCCCCGGCCGGGGCCAGGCCGGACACAAGAAAAAGGGCCAAGAAGAGCATCTTGGCCTTTGTCGCGCGGGAGCTGAACATCATAGGTGGCCGTTCAACGGCCCTGTTCCACGTAAAGCGTCCTCAACGTTTGTGCCTCGCGTTCCAGGTTCGCGGTCACAAGACGGCTTGCCCGGAGACAACCGGGATTGCGTTTGAGGGCGGCCAGGGCAGCGTTCCGGTCGGCGTGCAGCGCCAGAACCATGTGGCGGTGCTGGCGTTCCCACAGGCTGGCCGGGGTATCGGATTGCGCATTGACCGCCGAGGCCAGACTCTGGATTTCCGAGGTCTTGCGCTGCAGCTCCTCCAGCGAGGGGGCGGCAGGCGTTGCCGTCAGGCGGCTCACGGCAGGCCTCCGGGTGCTGAGTTCGACCTGGGTGGATTCGCCGATAGCAGCGGCAAATACCCAGGCAGCCACCAGCACCACGCCTGCTGCGCAGGCCAGGCCCCGGGCCACGCCAAACGCTTTGCGGAAAAACCGGCCATTCCGCCGCTCGGCCTTTCGCAGCAGCCGGGCCGTGGCCAGAATCTGTTCGGCGGACCCGGGCGTGCAGTCCAGCATGGGGGCATCGGCCAGAAACGAGAAAGATTCACGCAGCAGATTCACCTGCGCTTTGCACGCTGCGCAGGAGGTCAGGTGTTTACCGATCCGGGCGGACACTGGCTTGCCGTCTACCAGTGCCTCCGCATACTCGGTCAATTCGTAGCGTGTTGGATGCCCAAACATGTTGCCTACCCAATCACTACCCGGTCGACTCAGAGATATTCCCTGAACTTGGACAAAAACGGTCTCAAGGCATGTTCCGCGCGCACCACGCGGGACTTGGCGGTGCCAACGGGCACCCCGGTCACCTCGGAAATTTCTTCGTACGAGAGATCCTGGAAACGCCGCAGCACAAACACCTCGCGCTGGTGTTCGGGCAGATGCCGCAGCGCCTCGTTGACGGCTTCCGAGACCTCGCCGCGCTGGAATGACGTAAGTACGTCGGCGTTTTCATCCTCAAAATGCTCAATGGCATTGAATTCTTCGTCCTTGCTGCGGTTGAACAGCGAGGACATGCTGAAGAATTTCGGGCGTCGTTTCCGGCGCAGCCATTCTTTCGAAACGATATTTGAGGCGATGGTGTACAGATACGTGGTGAATTTGGCTGTGGGCTGGTAGCGCTCGGCGTTTTTGACGAGCGCCAGAAAGACTTCCTGCGTCAGCTCTTCCGCAATATGCCGGTTTTGCACCATGCGGAAGATGTAATTCATCACGCCACGCTGATGCCGCCTCAACAGTTCGGCAAAGGCTTCATCGGAACCTTCGCCGTGCGAGAGCATGAGGTCCTCATCGGACCGTTCCGGAAAGGGAAGACCTTCCCGTTCAATGACCCTCAGTCCCAGCGGCGCTCGGGCTTGCGGGGTCTTGTGAACGGCCTCGGTCATGGCGGCGCTGCTTCCTTTGTTGCGGTCGTGCTCAGACATCGTATTTTATGCTCAGTTTCTCAAAAAGGTTCCATCTGGCTTTCCAGCCATCAGGGCGATTATACACAGATTCCCTGCCGGCTACAAACCATGCCACGGCACAAACAGCCGTCTGCCACGTATAAATCACAGCAAATCAAGAACTTACATCCATGATGGTCTTCGCGTTCTGGACATGCGCACAGGCGTCTTCATACGAAATGATGCCTTCCATGTACAGCGCCTTGACCGACCGGTCCATGGTGCTCATTCCCTCTTTATAATTGGTCTCCATGATGCTGTACACCTGATGCGTTTTGCCTTCGCGTATCAGGTTGGCCACCGCGGTGGTGTTCAGGAGGATCTCCGACGCCAGGATCCGGCCTTCGGAATCCGCCCGCGGGATGAGCCGCTGGGAAATAACCGCGAGCAGGGTCATGGACAGCATAAACCGGATCTGCTGCTGCTGTGCGGCGGGAAACACGTCGATCACGCGGTCGACCGTCTGTATGGCGTCATTGGTATGGAGCGTCGCCATAACGAGGTGGCCGGTCTCGGCGGCGCGCAGGGCCGCCTGGATGGTCTCCAGATCGCGCATCTCGCCGATGAGGATCACGTCGGGGTCCTGCCGGAGCACGTACTTGAGGGCCTCATTGAACCCGTGGGTGTCGCTGCCCACTTCGCGCTGATCGACAATGCTTTTCTTGTGCTGATGCACAAATTCTATCGGATCCTCGACGGTGATGATGTGGCATTCGCGGTTTTTGTTGATCAAGTCGATCATGGACGCCTGCGTCGTGGTTTTGCCGTGGCCGGTGGGCCCGGTGACCAGGATAAGGCCCTGTTTCCGCTCCGCAAGAGATTCCACGATCTCGGGCAGCCCGAGCTTATCCAGGGACGGGATCTTCTCCGGAATAGGCCGAAATGCGCCGGTGACGGACTGCTTCTGGTAGTAGACGTTGACGCGGAACCGGTGTTTCCGGCCGACGGCCAGGGAAAAGTCGAGTTCCTTGTCCTCCTCGAATTTCTTACGCTGGTCAGCGGTGAGGGCCGTGTAAATGAGTTTCTTGCAGTCCTCGGCCGTGAGGGCATCGTTTCGCGTCCGGTACAGGCGGCCGTTGACGCGCAGCATGGGGGGCGCCCCCGCGCTGATCAGCAGGTCCGACGCATTCTGTTTGGCAACGAGATCGAACAAGGATTCGAGTGGCTGCATGATCTCACCTTTCCTGGCTGCGCGGGCTGCGCCGCGCGATTGTCTCGGATGCTGTGCGGAGAACGCCACGGAACTACGTCTTCCCCGGCAGGCGGATTCCCCGCTCCCCCACACCCTGGCGGATAAGCCAATTTATGATAACCTCCGCGAAGGTGCGATGCAATCATGTAACGCAGGCTGACCGTCGCTGACCGGGCCGAGCCCGGCGGAAATTCGGGCTTCCGCAAAGATCAATGCGCCTGCCTGTGGGCGTACATGGCGCGGTGGGCCTCCCGGACATAGCTGAGGAACGGCTCGTAGGGCACGTCGACCCCGCTCACGAGGCCGATGTTGTAGTTCTCGCCGTCCATATTGCGCCCGGTCAAAGGCTGGTCGACGTACTGAAACCAATGGCATCCGACAAAGTTCGGGTGTTCAGCGACGCTTTTGACGTATTGGGCGTAGAGTTCGCCGCGCTCATCCTGGCTGGCCGCGGCACAGAGGCCGGTATGAAACATGCCCCGATCGAGCGCGCCAAAATGGAATTCTCCGATCACCACCGGTTTATCGATGCCGCTCATCACGGCGGGCGGCACCGACGGGAGATAGAAGTTGATACTGACGACATCGACCACGTCGGCGCAGGCCTGCAGGACGGGTTTCGGGCAGTAGAACGGGGTGAAACGGCAGCCCAGGTAAAGCTGATTCGGCGCATATTTGCGGATGGCCCCGGCAATGGTCGAGAAATAGTGGTGCGCGAAGGCATATTCGAAGGCCTCGGCATCAGCCTTGCCCGCCTCCGTCTGCCGGCCGGGCAGGCGCAGGGCTTCCCACGACTCGGCGTCGGTACCCCAGGCGGCATTGAGAGCGTCGAGCGTCTCATATTGCGCTTTCAG
>DAOSJS010000101.1:0-11727 GCA_035367355.1 Candidatus Hydrogenedentota bacterium | reverse complement strand
CAGAGGGCGTGCACCTGGTGCAGGGTGGCGTCGCCGATGCCGCGCCGCGGCATGTTGGCAATCCGCAGAAAGGCCGCCTCGTCGCGCGGATTCACTACAGCGCGCAAATAGGCGATGATATCCTTCACCTCGGTCCGCTCGAAAAAATCCTGCCCGCCCACGACGACATACGGGATCTTCGCCTGGCGCATGGCGATCTCGATCGGCCGGGACTGCAGATTTGAGCGGTAGAGCACCGCAAAATCGGTGTATTTTGCGCGGGTCCGGTCTCGGATGTGCTGTATCCACGACACGATCATCTTCGCTTCGTGTTCTTCGTCGGCGGTGACAAACCAGTCGAGGGGGCGGCCGGCTCCCAGCTCGCTCCAGAGGCGCTTTTCGCGGCGCGCCCGGTTGTTGGCGATGACGGCGTTGGCCGCGCTCAGGATGGTCTGCGTGGACCGGTAATTCTGTTCGAGCGTGACAATCCGCGCGTCCGGATAGTCCTTCTCGAAACTGAGGATGTTCTGGATGTCGGCGCCGCGCCAGCCGTAGATCGACTGATCGTCATCACCCACCACGCAGAGGTTTCGGTGAGCCGACGCCAACAGCCGAAGCAATTCGTACTGGAGCGGATTTGTGTCTTGGTATTCGTCCACCATCACGTAACGCAGGCGCTTCTGGTACCGCGCGAGGATCCGGGGATGTTCGCGCCACAGACGCAGCGTCAACAGCAGCAGGTCGTCGAAATCCAGGGTATTGGCGGCGCGGAGTGCGGACTGGTACTTTTCAAACACCGCCGGCAGCCACGTGGCGTATTTTCTGGCCGTGTCCGTATCCCCCTCCGGCTGATTTTCAGGCACCTCAAACAAGCCGCTGTTTTTCACCCAGCCGATCTGCTCGAGAAAACTGTCCGGGTCAAATGTCTCCCTCACGCCGTCCAGGTTATCGAGCAGGCGCCGCACCATGGTACGGGCGTCTCCCTCCGACGAAATGGTGAAATCCTTCCGGTAGCCCAGGTGCGTGATTTCCGCCCGCAATACGCGAAGGCAAAAGGAATGAAACGTCGAGATCACCAGGTCCCGCGCGGCTTGTGCCCCCGTCAGCGCGGCGACCCGCTCCCGCATTTCGCCCGCGGCCTTGTTGGTGAAGGTCACCGCGAGGATTTCTCCGGGTTGGGCGATGCCCCGCGCGAGAATATGCGCGATGCGCTGCGTGATGACCCGGGTCTTTCCGCTGCCGGCGCCCGCCAGGATCAGGACCGGCCCTTCGGTATGCGTAACCGCCTCCCGTTGTGCCGGATTCAATCCGGCCAGGAATGCATTCATGAATCCCCTCGGCTGAGCATGTTCATCGTATTCAGGAAGTTATCATGGGCAGGAAGAGAATGTAGTCTAGCAAGCACCGGTCATGAAGTCGAATTGCGCGGTTGCCCATCCGGATTGCAGGGGCGGCCCCCTGTGGCCGCCCATCCGGATAGCCCTCGTGTACCCGTCTGAAGAAGGGCAGACACAGGGGTCTGCCCCTACGCGCTACGAAAACCAGAATGGACCAGGGCAGCCCCAGGCGTTCGCGCTCCGGATTGTAGGGGCGGCCCCCTGTGGCCGCCCATCCCAGCTCCACGCGTTGACCCCGATACAGGGCAGGTACAGAGGCCTGTGCTCCGCAAGAGAAGAACGCAGGCAAGATGCCTGCGCTACGCGCTACGAAAACTTGGTTGGATCGTCATCTGAAGAGCGCAGGCAGGATGCCTGCGCTACGCGCTCCGAGTGGACGGGGGTGGACTATCGCCTTTCATTCCCGGTGCGTGAGCTGAACCGCTTCTCCTGCGGTGGCAGCTGGCCCGGGCTCAAAATTCGTCCAGCAGCACCGAACTGCCCGGCCAATCCGCTCTGGCATAACGCTTCCGATACGTGTTCAATGCATCCAAAATCCGTTCTCCTGACATCGTCTTGCCTTCCATGTTCCGGTAAGATCGCAAATGGCAAGACGATACCATCCCCGGTAAGATCTTAGATGGCGCGATTCGTCGACTTTACAAAGCGGCTGTGCTCCCTATATCCTTCACGAAAGACGCTGGGGATCTACCACCGGGGGTAGAACAAGAGCTATGGAGTTTGCGGTGAGGTGCAGGTAGAAGCATGAGAATAACCCCTGCCAGGAACATCGGTTTTTCCTGCATGAAGGATACCAATGGAAATCAAAGCAGTCGTTATCTTTGAATGCCGCGGCGGATCGTGCTCTTCTTTTCTTCTGGCGAAGTCCTCTAATGGCGACTATCAATGGCCAGAGCTTACGGCCTCCCCAGGCGAACCCGCCACCGAGGGAACGGCCCTTGATACGCAGGAAGGAAACCTCTCGCGGGAGTCCGTCAGCGCTCTCGCCTCCGTCCACAACTGCAAACTTGTCAACTGCGGGTCAAACGCCGTATCTCTTTGCGCCGGTAGCCCGTCCTCAGCCGAAGATCCGATTGTTCTCAATCTGAGCTGGTATCATCTCAAAGGCAGCAAAAGCGATTGCCAGCGTCTCTACAAAAAACTGACCCCGAATTCCGCGGAGAACCCGGTGCCAATGACCGCCGAGGAACTGGTCGAGACCGCTTGGTCCTCGCGCCGTAATTTGCTGCTTCGTTTCCCGTTCAAAGCGGAGATCATTTCGTTTCCCAAAGCTCTGAAAGCGAGTCTTCCTTTCCTCTTCAACGCGCCTGCCGTTGAGCTTGAACTTGATCGCTTTGTACGAGATCTCCTGGCACGCCAGGAACTGGAGATTACCCCCCAGGTGGAGGTGCGCGTGCGCACCTTGAGTCCGGATCACGCGAAGCTGCGTGTAGAGCGCAACCGGAATGCTAAAGCCTCCATCGAGGTCTTACTTTCTGGCTGCGATGCGGAGCAGACGCGCGCGATGTGGTGGGCATTCCCCGATTGTATCCATGGCGTCTTTGTTTTTCATTCAGAGGGCAAAGAGCATGCATCGCGAGCCCGGCAGAAGCAGCCGGAGTTCTGGACCTGGAGGCCCCGTCTCGTGCCCAGACCCGGTGTCTGGAAAATCCGGAAACTCCGCTATTCCAAGGGCAAACGCAAAGAAGAGGTGTGTTTCCGTCTGGGCTTGTCGAACGGCAAATTCCTGGACGTTCCCTGCGATCCTGAGAAGCTTGAAGAGTTTGAGGAGAGTGTCTGGAAAAGACGTTCGGCTTTTGAGGGCATTATTGCCCTGCCGCGACCGGACGAGATTCCCAATGTCTATACCGACCTGAAAGCGTTCGTTGACATGCACTGGCCGGCCATATTCTTCGAGCAGCCTCGCCAGGACGAGGACGCTACGGAAGGGGGGGCGCCAGAACCCATTCCAAAACCCATTGAAAAATTGCTGCAATTACTGCAAGAACTTCCCGAACAAGATGAGAATGCCAAAGTCTACGATGAACAGGATCTCGAATATCAACGGCTATACACATACAGTGCATTCATAATCGACAAGTTTGAGCGCCGGCTGATTGAGGCCCTCTGCAGACCCACCCGCGAGAGCGACCTTGAGGCGTTGCCGCAGAGAACCCCCCTCACTACGCGCAACGAGCTCCTGGGGGTATGCACACTCTACGGATCGCGTTCTACTGGCGCAGAAGACAAGTGGCTGCAGCCCCTCAATCGCCTGAACGGTATCGAGGTCATATCTCAGCTCACCGCTTTTGACCGATATGCACCGGGAATGGCCAGGCGGCCGGCGCCCGTGCTCCAGCAGAACCATCCGAGTTTTGCGGGCTATGTCTGCCCCGTGGAGTCGCCTGAATCAAAGCGCGTAGGCATCACACTGCATCTTGCAGAGGGAACCCTGGCGGACGTGCGGGGTAATCTGTCTAGAACCGGTAAAGAGCCACAGCATGCTGCCTTGGGATACGCCGCCTCGCTGGTACCGTTTTACCAGCACAACGACGGTCCGCGCTCGATGATGGGCGCCAAGAATCTCAAACAGGCCGTTCCCCTTGCGGGTGCGGTCTCTCCCCTGCTCAAGACCGGTTCCGAGGAAGCGCCAAAGCGTGTTTTGGAGCCACTGATCCAGGCCGGTGTGATTCCCGACGAAGCGTCGTTCTTCAGTCCGGGCGTTGATCTGCTTGTGGCGTACATGCCCTGGTACGGCTGGAACTACGAGGACGCGATCGTTGCCAATGAGCGGCTGGTCCATTTTGACGAGACTTACAAGACGTATTCGTTTGATTACGGGTTTATTGAGGAGTTTTCACTCCCCATTCAGAGAGGCTGGGAGTTGTGTGAACCCCGCCCCGAAGATCCGTGGCACAAGGCATTGGTTAAGATACGTTACGCGGAAAACCTGCTTCAACCAGGGGTGTTTGTCTCCGTTGATACCGAGCTGGCCTTCTTCGAAAAGGAGGGCGTCCGGCGGAGCATTCGGGCAGGTGTGCATTCGGGAGAGCTTGTCAGCATCGCATATGAACCGCCTTCCGAGCTGTTGTCGGGCCGCCTGGACTGGAGTATCCGAACCAGGCTTCCATTGAATGTTGGCGACAAGCTCATGGGCAGGTATGGAAACAAAGGCGTGATTTCCACCTTTTTCCCGCCAGAGAAGATGCCCAGACTGCCTGAAGATCCGCGACTGGGTGCGCTTTCCGGCAAACCCGTGGACCTCATCTTGAATCCGCATGGCGTCGTTTCTCGCATGAATCTGGGCCAACTCATCGAGACCCAACTGGGATTGCTCGCCAAGCTTGGCGGGGAGATTTCAGATTTTGCCGCAGGCAAGGCCTTCCAGCCAATTGACCTCCGTCAGATTAAGCGAGAATTTCAAAAGATCAACGAGAAAAGACAACCGGCAGTCATTGATGAGTACGGAAGAATGTACCTGACCCTGCCGGGCTCCGATTCCGAAAGGGAGCAAACGACATGCCCGGTTGTGGTGGGGATGCAGCATTTTGTGCGGCTCAACCATGCTCCGGTGACAAAGGCCGCGGTTCATTCATCCGATGCGTACAGCCTGCGCACGGGTCAACCCACGCGAACCGCAGCAGCCGGCGACAGGCCCCAGCGCCTGGGCGAAATGGAAATCTGGGCGCTCGCCGCGCATCAGGCCACGAAATCGCTTCAGTCTGCGCTCGTTTCGAAGTCGTCGCCCCCCACAGCCGGCGGCGCGCGTGAGAGCCAGGTTTTTCCTGCCATCTGCGATCATCTCTTCGCCTTGGGCATAGTCGTCGAGAATCCGGAAGACCAGGAGTTTCAATTCCGCTATGCAAAACCCGCGGACGTGACGAACAAAGGCAGGGAGGTCTCCTCTCCCAGGGTCTGGCGCCAAGTAAACGTGAGCCGACATAAATGCAGCAAATGCGACTATGCGCTAGAGGAAATGGCGGCTTCCGCGAGGACGCAACGAAGCCAGGAATTGAACCTCTGCATCGGAGATATTCTCGAGCATCATGGATTGACTCCCGCTTTTCAGGAAGATCGCGTACTTTTTGGAAAGTGGGACGGAAACACACAGAAAAAGACCATCCGTCCTTCTGTGCTGTCGTCTTCTGGAAAACAAAAGATCGTGTTCACGCTGGCACGGACCGCGAGACAGATCACGGTGGGCTTCACGGTAAAAAAACAAAAGTACGCGGCGTATGCCCAGATTGCCCAGAATAAGGAGTTTTTTAAAGAGGGGGCCATCCTCGGGCTGCGGCTCACCTGTCCTACGCACAGTTCAAGCCATCTTCAACCCCTCCAGCCCTCTCGGGAAATTCGGCCCGTGCCGGGGGGACTCGCGGACGAAAGCATTTTCGGTCGAGTTGACCAAGGGGGTGCTCGCTCGGGCGGCTGGGGACATATCTGCCTTCCGGAGGAAATCCAGCAGCCGCTTTTCCCTCTCAGCGCGGCCGATGAGGACAATGGCAACGTTCCCCGCATCTCGTGCATCCCCGTCCTGCCGCTTCGTTATCGCTATCCCCGGCCCGAGATCGACCGGAAAGGCACTGTGGTATACACGGAGCAATTGACCCGGCTTTACGAGGAGATACTGCGAGCAAGAGACTCTTATATGAAAGCCGCGGACGCGTGTAAGAAAGCCTCCGAAGACGAAGACTCCGAAGACGAAGAAATCAGAACTTACGGCTGTATCAAAGCGTCTCGCGAAAACAGACTGTATATGGCTCTCTCCAGGCTTCGCCGCGCCCTGGCACAGCAGGTTTTTACCAAACAGGGGATCATTCGCCGCCAGGGCCTGGGGCGCCGTGTTGATTATTCCGCCCGATTTGTTATCGTCCCGGATCCCGGACTCGCGTGGGAGAGTTGCGGTGTACCCCTCCTGGCTCTTTACGAATGGTTCAAGAATGAGATCGAGCTTGAGGATGAAATCAAGGGGCATCTGAAGCAGGCGATGGCGTACATCTGGGCCACGGGCAGCACCAGGAATCTGTCAGACCAACAAAAAAGCGCCCTCGAAACGCTCGAGCGTGTATTGAAAGACTATCTCGCCAACCACGAGCACATTCGTGTCCTGTTGAATCGCCAGCCATCCCTGCACCGCTACAGCATCCAGGCTTTTTGCCCTGAGGTCCTGCCCGCGGAAAAAGGGTTTGTCCTGAGCATCAATCCCCTCGTGTGCGCGGGTTTTGGCGCGGACTTTGACGGCGACGCCATGGCGATCCACTTGATTACCGACCCGGATGAATGTAAAGAAGCAGACCGCATGCTTCCCACCGCAAAGGTCAATCTGCTGTCCCTGGCGAACGGAAAGCCCGTCGCTTCTTACTCACAGGACATCGTTCTTGGTTCATATATCCTGTCAAAAAACCAAGAAACACGGAGCCTTTTGCCAAGCTCCTTCACGCCCTGTGAAGAGTGTGAAGAGTGCAAACGCTTCCTCTCGCCAGAGTGTCTCTTGGATGCAAAGACAGGCCGAGAGTTTCTTGAGCATCTGTGCAAGGCGCACCCGACTGACGTAGCCGCGGTACTGCCGCATTGGATGAACAGAGCGTTCAAAGCAGCCACCGAAGCCGGCGTATCTTACGGCTTTCTCGAGTTGGCCGGGGTTAAGATCAATCGCTTTCAAGCACTCTTCGACAGACTATCCAAGGGAACGCTGCCTTTAGGTAAGATCAATGACAAGCTGGATAAATACACGCTAAAGTCATTGAAAAAGGCCTTGGCAGATCCCAAAAACCCCGGCTATGGCTTGGCGGCCATGGCATTGAGCGGTGCACGCGACGGAAAACAAGTCCGCCAGTTGCTGGCTGCCCGCGGTTACCTGGACCCCGCCGACACCGGGTTTGACGTCAAGCCAATGGACTTCGTCTTCGATACCTCTCTGTGCGAAGGCATGACTCCAGAACAGGCGTTCTTCGCGGCAATGAACGGTCGCAGCAGCATGATAGACAAGAAATACGGCACGCCCAAGGCCGGCTATCTCACCCGGAAACTCGTGCTTGCCTGCTGGCCCTGGCATGTCAAAAAGGGGACCTGCAAAGCCTCCACGAGAAACCGTTCCATCTCCACCTGTGCCTTTGCAAAGGACCGTGCGATTTGTTCAGCCTGTTACGGCGAAGTGTTCGGTTACACAGACTTGGACGGATTTCCCGCCGGGCTGATTGCGGCGCAATCCGTCGGAGAACGCGGCACGCAATTGTCGATGCAGAGTTTTCACAGCGGCGAACGCGCCATATCCCTGGACGAAGTAGACGCGCTCTTTGAAGGGCGTTACGTTCGTCCGAAGGACCGCGACAAACCAAAACCCAAACCCGTAAACCTCTTTGAGACGAACAAGCGCCCAGATGCGTTCTTGAAGATCATGAAGCGACAAAAAAAAGCGTACGGCGACATCGAGAACCGCCATCTCGAGTTGATCTGGCGCATTATTCACGAGTCTGTGAAGAAGACCTTGTCCGGCGCATCTGGAGGGCAATTTGATTTGTTGTCAGGACTTGTGGGCCCGGCGCAGCGGGCTTTCATCAAGCAGGCTGCAGACTGTTCAGGACGACAATCGTGCGTGTCGCCCCTGGCGAATGTGCTCAGGAGCCGCCTCCCTATTCTTGAGGAGAGAAAACCATGAACGGAGGCGCTGGAGCGAGAACGCGGCCCGACCCCGGACAAACCCAAACACAGGTTCCCGCCGACAGGCAGGTCGCGGACACGGTCTTCAGAACGTCGCCCCGACAGCTCCAGCAGTACCTGGCTGCAAAGTACGCGCCGGCCTTGCGCGATGAAGTCGAGGACATCGAGGAAGACCTGGAAGAGACCGAACTGGACGATTATGACGAAGAAGGGTGGCCGGAAGACGGTGACCCACACGAAGGTATTCTCGAGCAGCCGATGGGGCCTTCGCCATTGCCCGTGGAAGAACCCGCCTATGACAGATCAGATTTTTACCTTATCGCGGTCGACGAGGATGACGGGGGCGTCTATTCCTGCGCCTCGCTTGAGCATTCGTGGATGGCCGGAAACTACCCGGACGAGGCGTTCTTCTTAAGCTCCCTTGCGGCCTTTCTCGGAGAAACCGCGGCCTGGCTGGAAAAATACAAGCAGTGTTTTCTTGGGAGTCCCAGTCCAGCAAGTTTCCTGGAGGGGGAGAAGCTGGAAGATCTTGAGAACAACCCGATTGTTACCCAAAAAGGTCTCCTGGAGCGGATTAACCATGACCAGAAGACAGTTTTCGACTTGACCCGGTTTACCTCAATCGTCGATTTTCTCGCCCTGGATTTCGACGGGCAGTTTTGCTTGTTTAAGGAGGCCCTCTTTTCAGAAGAAGCGCGGAAAGCTGCGGCCGTAAAGCTGTTTAAAATGAAGTACCCGAATCGGAAGCTCTTTAGAGAATTGCCTGCGACGTTGTCTGACGAGGATAAAAGACGTCTTGAACGTCTCACAGGCCGTAACCTGAGTGATCTGGATAACGATGAGAAGCGCATCGTGCTGCGAGACGAATTGAGACGGTATCTGGGCACGGAAAAACTGAAGCTCAATGTCAATAACTGCTGGACTGAGATCATCCAGCAATTGGCGGGAGAAACCGAATGACTGATGGCGCAGTTGCCGGTGCAGAAGCCCCTCGTTGTTTCCCTCCGAAGTGGCAGGGCAGGGAGGAGCTCAGAAAAGAGGCTTGCAAGAGCGCTCAGAAGGCCTCAAACCTCCTGATTATTTATCTTGCTAAGTGGCAGCCATTCGGCGATTGGCAAGAGACGCACGGCAAGCCGTGGGACAGTATCAAACCCGCTTGCCGGGTAGTTGTGCTGTACGAGCCCCGCTTGAACCCTCATCAACATCTCACCTGGAGAAACGCGCTGATTGATGAGGAAAACGTTGCGGCGGCGCGCTATGTAGCTCTGCCGACGGAAGAACCCAAGGATGGATGGGAAAAATGGCTCCAGAGCGAGCTTGACACGCTGGGATGGTTGCCCGAGGATTCCAAGGCAGAGCCAAGTGCCGTGACCATAACGGGAGAGCAGAGGCGTCTCCAGTTTGATGCGAATTCCGGAGACAACTTTGACCCGGGTTTTCTCACAATCCATCCGTCCAGCAAGATGAGCGTCGTGCTCAACCGACTTGACGAGTGCAAACGCGTATTCCGCAGGAATGCTCCCTTTCGCTGGAACCTTCTGACGAAGGAGCGCGAGAAGATCTACAAAGCTGTAGATGAGCTGTTGGCGCTTCCCATCACGCCCGACAAAAAGAGCGGCAACAAGCCCGATCCTTCTACCCGTGCCATGCGGGTCGTTCAAGATACGTTGAAGAGCGCCAATATGACTTCGAATAAAATCATGCCTAAGTCAGTGCCCAGGGTGCTTCTCCTTGGCGAGTCGGGGGTTGGCAAGACGCTGGTGGCTCGCTATCTTGCGATGGTCGGAATCGAAAACAACAACGTAACGTCGAGGCCATTCGGCCGCGTCTCATTGCCACAGTATCTTGGCAAGGAGAACATGTTTGAATATGACGTCTTTGGCTATCGTGCGGGGGCCTACACCGATGCACCGAAGCAAGGCAGCAGAGGCTTTCTCATAAATCACATTGGCGGCGTGGTCTTTTTTGACGAGATCGGGGATGCGAGCGCCGGAATCCAGGCAAAACTCCTGGCCTATCTGGATGACTATCAGGTCCGGCCCTGCGGATGGGCTGGGGAAGAAACTATCTTCTGTCCAACGCTTGTTGTAGCAGCCACAAATCAGCCGATTGAAGAGTGGCTGGACCGCAGCCGAACACCGGGCAGACAGGATGAGGACAGGAAGGAAGAAGCCGACCGTAGCATGGGGCGTTTCTTCCGCCATGACCTCTTTGAACGCTTCAACTTCGTCGTCCGGGTCCCCTCACTCGATGACAGAAAAGAGGACGACCTGCCGTACATTCTTGAATCCATGTTGTATATGAACGAGCTAAACCCCGGTCAGGCGGTAAACGAGATTGGGGTCAAGGCATTCGAGGAGTTCAAAAAAGTCAGATACGCCCACAGCAACTTCCGCCTGCTGGAAACCCTGCTCCGACTATCCTGTCTCGGTGCGTCTACTGGAGGGAGAAACTACATCACCGTTGACGATGTAACCAAAGCGCATGAGCGCGCACAGGGCCGGTAGGCCGCTTGCAGAAGTGTATGGACAGAAGTGCGCACAGGCGCAGGAGGCTTATGACAGCAATGGCAAGCAAAATCGACAGTAGCAGGAAAACAAGAGCGATCAGAGAAACCAAACTCATATTCCGGGAGCCCATGGTCGCCAATCGTTTGGCTGAGTTGCTGACGTCAAGTTCGGCGATCTTTGGATACCCTTCTCGAAGAGCAGGAAGTGTCTGTTACACGGACGTTTATTTTGATGATGCCAACGGTTCGCTGGTGGAGGCCGGATGCTCGTTGCGTCTGCGCCGCTATGCGGACGGCAGGGCGGTCTGGCAGCGCAAAACGCGCCGGGTCGCGCGGGGTAACGAATGGGTGTATCACGTCGAAACGCGCAAAGCTCTCGCTGACCGCCCCCCGAAGGCGTTTGTGAAAGCGCGCGTTGTCAGCCCGATTCTCCAGGTCCTGGTGGAACGTCGCGAAGTACTCGTGCGCGCCGGGAAAGGCATCACCGTTGGCGTGGATATGTGCACATTTCGGTCGCCGGCCGGCCGCACACTGGGCCGGCATCTCGAAGTCGAGACCAAAGCCTCCACGGATTGCAGCGCCTTCGACCCCGTCGTCGAGCACCTGCGCACCGCATACGGGTTGATTCCCGCAACGTGTTCCAAGGCCCTTCGTGGCCTGACATTGCTGCGCGGAAGCGTCGGCGCACCACGTAAAGTGATCCTCGATATGGACCCGGGGGTGGACGATGCCATCGCCATTCTGCTGGCTCTGGCGTCGCCCGAACTCGAGGTGCTGGCCATTACCACGGTGGCGGGAAACGTGGCCCTGCGCCGCACGACGCGTAATGCCCGGCTGGTTGTCGATGCCGCCCGGCAACTCTACCGCAAGGTGAAGGCGCCGCTGATTTCAAAGGGCCTGACCCCCAAGGGCGACATCCCGGACGCGAGCAACGTGCATGGCCCTGATGGTCTCGGTGGCTATTCGAAAGGCCGGAAGCCCGCTGTAGCCCTGTCAAGGCGCGACGCCCCGGATCTCATTGCGGAGCTGCTCGAGGCCCATCCCGGCGAAGTCCTTGTTGTGTCGACAGGCCCCCTGACCAACCTCGCCGAATGCGTCCGCCGGTATCCGGCATCGCTGGCGAAGGCGAAGGCCGTGGTGGCCATGGGCGTGACGGGTGAATTCCCCGAAGAGGGCCCCTACTACGACGTCATCACGCCGACC
>DAOSJS010000100.1:0-11741 GCA_035367355.1 Candidatus Hydrogenedentota bacterium | reverse complement strand
TTCGGTGTTTGCGGAGCATTATTGCATAAAGGGCAATTTCAGTCAATGAAGCGAAATGCTCGTGCCTGTCCGGCGAACTGTGCCGGGGGAACCGGCATAACTGCTGTAATTTCCGTGTGTTGAATCCCGTGTCGGGCTGTTTTTTTAATGGTTCTGGATGCGCACGCATGGGTGCACAAAAAGGCCATACGGGTGGATGTACGCTGCCGGATGCGCGACACGCGTAGCCGGTTCTCCGGGCCCGTCCAAAGCGTGGTATTCTAAGCGGCATCTGGAGGGACGATCATGAACCGCTACATCATAGCCCTGGTATTTCTGTGCACGTGCAGCATCACAGCCCTGGCCCAGGCCGGCCAGCCCATCCCGTATCTCGAAGCCCTGGAGCGTTCGGGCATCGCATTGCCTGCTCTCGGGCAGCCGATCAACGACGCCTTGATTCTCGGCAACGGCGACCTGAATGCCCTGCTGTTTGCGGACGGCGATGACCTCGTCATTCGCATCACCAAAAACGACGTGTGGGATGCGCGGGTCGATGCCGCATTGAACCCGCCGCTCCCCACGCTCGAACGCCTCAAGCAGCTCGGTCAGGGCGAATGGCCCGACCGCAACTGGATCCTTCCCGAAGGGTATGAGTACACGGGCCAAGACGCGTACCACGCGCACCCCTATCCCTGTCCGAGGGCCTGCGGGGTCGTCCGCATCCCGAACGCGGCAGCCGGCCTCGTGTCGGCTGCCCTGAATCTTCGTTTCGCTGAGGCGTCGGTGATCACGGACGATGGCGTCACCCGTGTTTTGGCTCCCGCGCAGGCCAACGTCACCCTGGTCCGCTCGGAAAAGATGCCGGCTGCGATGCTCGAGGCGATAGCCTCGGCCGACATTCCCGCCGCGGAGACCGGCCGGCAGGATCACCTGAGCTGGCTCCTGCAGGAGATCCCGGGCGACCTCGATTGGGGCGGAATGTCCTTTGCCGTCGCGTGCGCAACTAAAGGCCAATTGGCCGCGATTGCCGCTGTCACGTCACTCGAATCGAGTAACCCGCTGGCGGCTGCGCAGGAACTTGCCCGGAACATGACGGAGCAACCGTTTGACAGCCAGGTCTCAGAGCACCGGGCCGCATGGGAGGCGTTCTGGGCACGGAGCGGGTTGCAGCTGGACGATCCGGTGCTCGAACGCGTCTGGTATCGCAATCTGTATTTCCTTCGCTGCGTCACGAAACCCGGGGTTGTCAGCCCGGGCCTCTTCGCGGGCCTGCTCGACGATGCCCCCGCCTGGCACGGCGATTACCACACGAATTACAACCTTCAACAGACCTTCTGGAGCGCGTTCACGACCAATCACTGTGAGCTGGCCGAGCCCTACGATCGTTTGATATTCGACTACCTCCCCCGCGCCCGGTGGCTCGCAAAAACCATTTTCGACGCGAACGGCGCATTCTATCCGCACGTCCTTTTCGCCTATGAGCCTCCGGATCCGGAGCACTGCAAGAGTCCGTACGGACGCCAGTACATCCACCATGTCTGGGCCTTCACGCTCGGCGTAACGGGATTCACCGTCCAGCCGCTCTGGTGGCATTACAAATACGCTCCGGACCCGGCATTCCTCAAAGATGTCGCCTATCCGGCGCTGCGCGACGCGGCGGAGTTTTACGCCGATTTTGTCGACACCTGCGACCGCGTTGACGGGCGCATTGTTCTCGCGCCCACGGTGTCGCCCGAACATCACGGCTGGACGCCCGGATTTGAACTCAACCGCGATTGCAGCTTCTGCATCGCGTATTTCAGGATGATCTTTGACGCGGCAGCCGAAGGCGCGGAGATCCTTGGGGTTGACGCCGACCGGGTCGCGCGATGGCGGGCCGCTGAAGCGCTGCTGCCCGATTATCCCCGCTACGGTGAAGACACACCCATCATCGTCGACGTCGCCGGCGCATCGCCCATCACCTACAACATCCCTGTGCCCACGACGCCCGTGTTTCCCGCGGACCAGGCCGGCTGGTTTTCTCCGCCTGAGGTTCGGGAGATCTTCCAGCGCACCGCAGCCGGCCTGCAGCATAATGGCAATAACGCGCCCCTGATGCTTGCAACCGCCCGGGCGCGGCTTGATATGCCCGGCACCCTGGAATGGCTGCATACCGAAGTTGTGTGGCGTGAACGGCCAAACGGCACGCTGAGCTTCAATCGCCTCGATCCCGAATTCAGGTTCAATGATTTTGGGCATTACACCGAGATGTTCGGCGTTTGCCTGCCCATCAACGAACTGCTCCTTCAAAGCGTCGGCGACGTTCTCCGTCTCTTCCCCGCCTGGCCCGGCCACAGGGCCGCGCGTTTCACCCGCTTGCGCGCCCAGGGCGGGTTCCTCGTTTCCGCGGTCTTCGAAGACGGCCAGACACGCGATCTGACCATCGAGAGCACCGTGGGGGGCGTTTTGCGGATCCAGGCGCCCTGGCCGAAAACCGACGCGCTTACGGACGCCGGCTGGTCACTTTGTGACCCCGATGAGCGGGGTATCGTCCAAATCAACACCATGTCGGGCCAGATCCTCCGTTTTCGCGCTCATTCAGGCTGATCGCGGGCTTTTGCCACAGCAAAATGGGCCAAGCCTCTTAAAACAAGGCTTTCGAGGGCCGCCAGTGTAAATTCGGGCAAATCCTGGGCGGAGACCTTTGCAGGCGTTCAAATGAGGCCCTCGCTGGAGCCTCACAGCTCTGCCCGTAGCGTGAAAGGCCTCTCTCGCGCGATTTTCAGCCTCTAAGCAGCCCCTGCCCTGAAACAGGGCGGATTTGCGCGCCGAACCCGCGCGTTTGACTCTTTCGGGCTACGCGCCCTACAATAGTGCCTTACAGAGGTTGCGGCCGTCCTTGCAACCCTGGAAGACCCGCCAGAGCAGCATTTTCGTGCCGGGGCCCGGGTAAGTCACAAAAAATGCGTGCCCGGCCCGGACGTTCAGAAGAATGGCGCAACGGATTCTCCCCCGTGGAGACCGAATCGGAGGAATCACCATGGCGTCTTTGGCAGAACTGGACATCAGCAAGTCGTTCGTCGCGACGGTCCTGAGCAACGACCGCATCACCCCGGAGTCTTCGGATGAGGACATCCGGAACATTGTCATCGAACTGGATGCGGAAGACTTTTCCTATCACGTGGGTGACAGCATCGGCTTGCTGGTGCCGGGGCCGGATGAGTTCGGCAACGAGCATATCCTCCGCCTTTACACCATCGCCGGCGGCGAGAAGACTGCTGACAACAAAATTCGGCTGACGCTCTGCGTCAAGCGCTGTTTCTATATCGATGATTACAGCGGCGAGAAGTACCAGGGCAAAGCGTCCAACTACTTCTGCGACCGCGCGCCAGGCGACGAGCTCACGATGGCAGGCCCCTTCCAGGGTGCGTTTACGATTCCCGATGACGAAAACACCAATTTGCTGATGGTCGGTCTGGGGACCGGCATCGCTCCGTTCCGGGCGTTCGTGCGCCACATCTACGACGTGCGCGGCGGCTGGAAAGGCAAAGTCCGGCTGTTCTTCGGCGCCAAGACCGGTCTCGAAATGCTCTACATGAATGATGAACGCGACGATTTCGCCAATTACTACGATGAAGGGACCTTCAAGGCGTTCGAGGCGGTGAGTCCCCGGCCTGCCGTCGACGCGCCCGTGGCTCTTGACAAGGCCATAGAGCAGAATGCCCAGGAAGTGTGGGACATGGTTCGCGACCCCGATACCTACGTCTTCGTCTCCGGACATGAGAAGGTGGGCGAACTTCTGAATCAGGCCATGGCCAAGATCGCCGGTTCCGACGAAAAATGGCAACGGCGCAAGGCCGAGATGAAGGCCGGAGGCCGCTGGATGGAGCTTATGTATTAGATCCGCAGCCGGTAGAATACCTACTCACGGCGTCTCGCCTCCGCGGCGAGGCGCCGTTTTGTTTGAGCTGGTCCCATTGAACGAAGCGCACGCCCGTTTCGGTAAAAATGTCACGTCGTCACGAAGCCCGGCATCACGGCGCCCACCAGACGGATTGCCCGGAAAGAGGCGCTCAGACGAGCCTCCGGCTCTTCTCGTAGGCGCGGATCTTCTCTTCGTGGCGCAGAGTCAGGGCGATCTGGTCCCAGCCATTCAAGAGGCGTTCCTTAAGAAACGGATCGAGCTCGAATGCGATGGTTTCGCCGTTGGGCCGTGTAATCGTCTGCGCGGGCAGATCCACGGTCAGCGTGTAGCCTTCCTGCGCCCGGACCTCCTGGAACAGCAGCTCGATGACCGCTTCCGGCAGCCGGATCGGCAGCAGGCCATTATTGAAGCAGTTGTTGTAGAAAATGTCCGCAAACGACGGAGCCAGGAGGCACCGGAACCCGTAATTGTCGAGGGCCCAGGGCGCGTGCTCACGCGAGGAGCCGCAGCCAAAGTTGTCTTTGGTCAACAGGATGCTCGCCCCCTGATACCGGGGCGCGTTCATCTCGAAATCGGGGTTCAGGGTCTTGCCGTCGTCGAGGTAGCGCCAATCGTAAAACAGGGCATCTTCGTACCCTGTGCGGGCTATCCGTTTGAGGAATTGCTTCGGGATGATCTGGTCCGTGTCGACATTGAGCGCCTCGAGCGGGGCGACCAGTCCCGTCAATGTGGTAAATGGCTTCATGTCAGTTCTCCTTCCTGAATTGCCGCTGCGTTCGCGGCACAGGCTTCGTTGCAGCGCAGCGGGCGGACCCGCAGGCCAAACCAGTGCCCCGAAGATGCGCCGCCGCACTCGCAGCCGTGGTTCAGATGCCTGCCGGCGATCCGCGCCGCGAGGCCGGTCTTACTCCTTGTAGTCCCAGGTGCGGATGTCGACAAAATGGCCCGCGATCGCTGCCGCAACCGCCATGGCCGGGCTGACGAGATGTGTGCGGCCGCCTTTGCCCTGGCGTCCCTCGAAGTTGCGATTGGAGGTGGCTGCGCACCGGTCGCCCGGATTCAGCACGTCGGCGTTCATGGCCAGGCACATCGAACAGCCCGGTTCACGCCACTCAAACCCCGCCTCCTTGAAAATCGTGTCGAGGCCTTCCTTCTCGGCCTGCACTTTGACCAGCCGCGACCCAGGTACCACCAGCGCCTGTTCAATGCTCGAATTCACCTTGTAGCCCCGGGCAACCTTTGCTCCTTCGCGCAGGTCCTCGATCCGGCCATTCGTGCACGAACCCAAGAAGATCTTGTTGACGTGGATGTCGCGGATCGGCTGGCCTTCGGGCAGGTCCATGTATTCCAGGGCCTTCTTCGCCGCCAGCCGCGTGTTGGCGTCTTCGATCTCGTTCAACCGGGGCACGGCTCCGTTGACGCCCGTGACCATCCCCGGCGACGTGCCCCAGGTCACCTGCGGTTCGATGCGCGCACCGTCGAGCTCCACCACCGTGTCGTATGAACAGCCCGGATCGGAAGCCCACGATGACCATTCGCGGATCAGCTCCTCGTGGCTCTTGTCTTTCGGCAGATGGCGCCGGCCTTTCAAATAGTCAAACGTGGTCGCGTCCGGCGACACCAGGCCCGCGCGGGCCCCGGCTTCAATGCTCATGTTGCACACGGTCAGCCGGCCTTCCATGCTCATGTCGCGAATCACGTCGCCGGTGTATTCGATCACATAGCCCGTACCGCCCGCCGTGCCGATCTTGCCGATGATCGCGAGGATGACATCCTTGGGGGTGATGCCCGGGCCGAGCTTGCCGTTGACCCGCACCTCCATCGTCCTGGATTTACGCTGCAACAGGGTCTGCGTCGCCAGTACGTGCTCGACTTCGCTGGTTCCGATGCCGAACGCCAGCGCGCCAAGCGCCCCATGCGTCGCCGTGTGCGAATCCCCGCATACGATGGTGAATCCCGGCTGCGTCAATCCCAGTTCCGGGCCAATCACATGCACAATTCCGTTGAACTCGCTATCCATGTCGAAACACGTGATCCCGAATTCACGGCAATTGCCAAGGAGGGTCTCCACCTGGGTTTTCGACAGCAGATCTGCGATCGGTTTGCCGCGTCCCGTGGTCGGGATGTTGTGGTCCATGGTGGCGAAAGTGAGTTCCGGATGCCGCACTGCCCGGCCCGCGAGCCGCAGCCCTTCAAAGGCCTGGGGCGAGGTCACTTCATGAACAAAATGCCGATCAATGAACAAGACCGTGTCCTGCCCCGGCTCTTCATGCACCACATGCGCATCCCAGATTTTGTCGTAAATGTTTCTTGCCATTCGTCTTACCTCAATGCTGCCAGATATGGTTGCGTCCCGGGTCAACTGCTCCGCGTCAGACCATCAAGCGTGCGCCTCAACCAGGCCCTTTACTTAACGAACATTATGCACACGGCATAGCTTACCGGAATTCGCACCCGTTACGCCACATTACGCTGCCTCAGAGGGTTAAGCGGGCGAGCCCGAAGGCGCCGCCGCGCCATCCCGGAGGAAGTCTTCTCAGATGGAATCGCCCCGCGTGATCACCGTCACCCGGGCCCGTGGATTCGGCACCGCGGGCGCCTCGCACGTGAACTCGATCGGGTTCGCACCGGCCGCGAGGACTAGAGCCGTCCCTTCGGGCGTGATCTCCGCGAGAAACTCGCCATTCGCCCCATACAGCTTGCAATCGGCCATTCCGTGGAACTCGAGATAGGAACCCGTCGGGATCTCAGCGGGAAATGTGATGGTATGGCCGCCCACGGTGATCGACGGGTTTTTCAGCGTGATGTCGACGAGTGGCAGGGCCTTGATCGGGCTCAGATAACACGTGACCGACCGGCCCTCCGGAAGATTGTTGTACCACAGCGACAGGGATTCGATGTGGGCATGATCCACGTCTTCCCGATAGATGGCATAGGCCCCACCGTAAGGCCAGACCCAGTCGTCGATGCTGCTTCCTTCATGCTCGATCAGCTCAAAATACCGCCAGCCGGTGAAGTCCACCAACACATAATGGTCTCCAATGCCGCCCGCGATGTGGGACGGGCTTTTCAGCTGGATGTTGAGCAATTCTCCCTGGCCGTCGCCGTGAACCCACACCCCGAGCCCCTGCTGCTGCGCGATGTCCAGGTCGGGCGCATAGGTTTTGGCACAGCAAACCCACGACCCCACGGGGACAGCTCGTGTGCTCAGCGCCGTAAACAGGCCGCTGGCCTCACCCTCTTTCACGTGTTCCGTGGTGCGGCTGAGCGCTCCTTCCACGTCCTCCTGCGCCCGCAGGTTCGCAAACGTTTCTGCGGGCTCACTGAAATCTTCCAATACCACCGCCTCCGGGGCATCGTAGGGCGCCGCAGATATCAACGCCTCGATTCGCAGACCTGCCGGCTGCTCCCCGAACGGATTGGTGCTGGTCCACCGGTTCGTAAGCCCCTGGGTATCACGGATCGTGTGCTTTGCATAATTCACTCGCTGAAACACAGGTGTCCCGCGCTCATCCTCGCGAAGTGTGAATTCCATGCCGGGCTGCTTGAGCTGATCTTTCACCGCCTGGGAAAAGGCGCCGGCATGGCGCAGTGCCTCGTAGCGCTGAAAGATCGGCGCCAGCCGCTGATACGCGGGGGTCGTGTCGATGTTGTCCGGGTTCACCCCCATCAGGCTCAGGCCGGCGTCAGTTCCGATGCATTTCGCGAGGAGATACTCGATATCATCGGGAAAGGTCGGTTCGTTCCGGGGGCTGGTCCAGGTCTTCACAGCCCACCAGCCCAGATTCATCGGCAGAAACATTTTCGCACCCGCCAGATTCACCCCGGCATGGATGTCGATGAATTTCTTATGCGACCGGTTCGGGTGATCCCAGGCGCCCATCCGCGCCCGCACATACCACAGATGATGATGAAAGGTGCTCATCTCGAACAGCGCCGGTTTGTTGAGGCGGTTGGCGATCTCAAACACGAATTTCGAGCCGTAATGCCACGCGTTCTCGCCGCCTCCCAGTATGTCTTCACCGTCGAGGGCGTCAAGGTAGATCATGTCGAACCCGCACTCATTGAACGTATCTGCCGTGTTCGCCGCAATCTCCGCCAGCAACGTCGAATCGGCATCGGGAGTAAACAGCCCGAAACATTCTTTGAGATGGTGCACTTTGGCGCCCTTGCCGTGCGGGGCCGCCTGCGTGCCGTGTGCCCCGCGCGTACACAGCGTAAACGCATACGGCGCTTCTTTTGAGAGGCCCGCGTATACAATCAGCTCGTCGTCGATCTGCAGTGTCACGCTGTTCCGCACAAAAAAGCCGGTCGTGGTTGACATCTGCTCCGTTGACTCTTCGACCGGCACCTCGGCCGCGCCGGCCGTCAGGTCGTCGGCCAGCGTAAAGGCCGCATCCTTCCCCAGGCGGCTGTCCGGAACCGGCGTCACATACGGCGTGTCTTTTGCGATAAAGAACGCATAGGTGTGCAGCCCGGCCGCGATCCCTGCTTCGTGCAGCGCATCGATGACCGCTTTCACGCTGGCGCGGCCGTCGGGAAACAGAGACGGGTCGGGCCGGTAATCGCCAAAGCGCAGCGAGCGGCCGGTGTGGAAATCGACCTGGTTCAATCCGAGCCGTTTCACCAGCGCCACCCATTCACCAACCGTCTCTTCCGTGCACTGGCCGAAATCAAACAGGTAGGACCCCCGGTTGATCGGCCCATCCAGCGCCCACGGGCCGCCAATGTCGGAGCGCGGTATGGCCTCCGCCGCGCTCACCACGGTCTTCATCACATCACGCAAATGGGCCTGCGGGCACCCAATCATCGCGACCTCCGCTCCTTCCAGGCCGAAGCGGGGGTAACACATCGCGCGCAGGCGGTTGTTTGGGCCTGGAATCTCCATCACATGAGTCTGAAGGTTCAGCGCCAGCGCGCAACACGCGAACGGCTCCTCGAGTGTTCCCTCAAGCGAAAGCGGCACGTTCAAAAACGTGAGCTGATCAATTCCCTCGCCGGTCACGGCTTCCACTTCCAGGAGCGCATGCCGCGCATGCATCGTCACGCGCACGGCGGCCTCCACGCCGCTGTCCCCGAAGCCCAGGATCAAGAGGCCGTCATTGAACGTGGCACGGGTGCATTCCGTCACGACGCTGGCGCGCGTCACGCTCGCTGCGTGGCTCGGCTCATCGTTTTTCAGATAATTCGTCCCCGATGCTTTATCGATAAACGCCACATTTCGGCCATCCGGCGCGATTTCGTACCGAAAACTCTCATTTTCCAGCACCACCGCCTCTCCGGTCCCCGGCGCCGCCTGCGCGTACGCTCCGAGCGCCACGCAAAGGAGTCCAGCCATTCCCCACCACAACGACCGCTGCCTCAGTTTCATGTGCGTTCTCCATTGCGCTCTCGCTGCATTCGTTTCTTATCCATCCCCACCGGCTAAACCGCGAGTACGATACATTCCGGCAAGTCCGCGGCCCGTGCAGCCTATTTTGCCATGCCGGGGCGCAGCATCTCGACCACGACAGTCGTGCCGGAGCGCGTTCGTGCTGCTTTTGGCCAATCTTCAAATCTCGAAGAGGCGTGGATGCTCTTTTTGCACACATCTTGCGCACGGTCTCAGCCACCACCACTCATTTTTTGATATAGTCTGTATCTATTCCTCACCCCAACGCTGGAGGGTTGCCATGAGTCACTCGCTGCTGATTTGCCTGCCCCTGGCCCTGTGCGCCGCCGATCTTCCTGAAACCAAGAGCGACATGGGTAATTTTTATCCCATGTTAACCAACTATGCCGCGCAGTCTACCTTCCCGCTGTCCTATTTGACCCAGGACTGGCCCGATCCGGAAGCCTGGCGCCAGCAGGGGCGTGCCCGCATGCATGAACTGCTCTCCTATGACCCGCAGCCTGCCCCCTTGAACCCCGAACTGCTCGAGACAGTGAAGAAAGACGGATATACGCGCCACCTGGTCCGGTATGCCATTTCAGCCGGGCGCACGACCGAGGCCTATTTGCTTATCCCCGACGGGCTTGAAGGTCCCGCACCCGCCATCGTCGCTCTACATTGCCACAGCGGTTTTTATTACAGCGGCAAAGAGAAAATCACCGAGACCGAGAATCCGTTGCCCTGCCTCCAGGATTTGATCACCAATACCTACGGTGGCCGGCCGTTTGCCGATGAGCTTGCCCGCCGCGGATTTGTCGTGCTTGTGCCCGACGCCTTCTATTTTGGCGTGCAGCGCCTCGACGTCACGCAACTGCCCCCCCACTTCTCCGAGCCTCTGGAGGGGCTTGAACCCGGAAGCAATGATTACGTGCGCGCTTTTAATCCTATCGCGAGCCGCCACGAACATCTCCTGGCCAAGACCATGTTTGCCGCCGGGACCACCTGGCCGGGTATCCTGTTCCAGGGCGACCGCGCCAGCGTCGATTTTCTGCTCACCCGTCCTGAAGTCGACTCCTCGCGGCTCGGCTGTGTCGGACTTTCCATCGGCGGTTACCGCAGCGCCCATCTGTTCGCCCTTGATCCCCGCATCAAGTGCGCCGTGGTGGCCGGCTGGATGACAACCTACAGCGCGCTCCTTTACGACCACCTCCATTCCCATACGTGGATGGTCTACGTGCCGCGCCAGCACAATTTCCTGGATCTGCCCGATGCCGTGACGCTCAACGCCCCCAACCCCCTCATGGTCATCAACTGCCTTAAAGATACGCTCTTCACGCATGAAGGGATGCAGGCCGCTGAGACCAAAATCGCTGCGGTCTACGAAAAAATGGGCGCCGCCGACCGTTTCGCCTGCAAATATTACGATGAACCGCACTCGTTCAAGGTGCCCGCGCAGGAGGATGCCATCGCCTGGCTTCAGCAATGGCTTGTGGAATAGGCGGGCGGGTCCAGTGACTGTTCTTCGGTCCGTGTTTCAGGAACGCGGATGAAAATCCTTGTGGGCCCGGCTCAAGCGGTCCACGCTGACATGCGTGTAGATCTGCGTCGTGGTCACGTCAGCATGGCCCAGCATTTCCTGAACCGCGCGCAGGTCCGCGCCGTGATCCAGCAGATGCGTGGCGAAGGAGTGCCTCAGCATGTGGGGCGTGACGTTCTGCTGGATGTTCGCGGCCTGAGCGGCGCGCTTGACCACCTGCCACACGCTCGTCCGGCTCATCCGCCGGCCGCGCGTGCTCAGGAAGAGCGTGTCGTCGAGCACCTTGCCCTCCGCACGCACCGGCAGGTAGGCCTGGATTCGTTCGATCGCCCGTCTTCCCAGCGGTACGATCCGCATCTTGGAGCCCTTGCCCCGCACCCGTACCATCGACTCCTCCAGCTCCACTTCGCGCAGCGGGAGATTGGCCAGCTCTGAGATGCGCAGCCCGCAGGCGTAAAACAGCTCCAGGATCGCCGCGTCGCGAAGGCCTTGTTTGCGCGTGAGATCGGGGGCGTCCAACAGCCGTTCCACTTCCAGCGCGGAGAGCACGTGCGGCAATGCCCGGATCAGCCGGGGCGAATCCATGCCTTCGGAGGGATCCCGGTCCGCCAGGCGTTCATCTCGCAGGAAGCGGTGAAACCGGCGGATCGCGCTCAGGTGCCTCGCCGCCGACCGCGCGCTCAGGCCGCTTTTCCGCAGCGCAATCAGGTGCCCCAGCACGTGGTCACGCGTGGCCTGGCCGGGCTCCGTGACGCCGTTCTGTTCGAGATACGCCGTATATGCTTCCAGATCGCCCGCGTACGCGTCGAGCGACTTGTCGGCGAGCCCCGATTCAAAAACAGACGCCTCCAGGAATTGATCCAGAAGGCGTCTGAGCTGTCCTGATGCTGTCATGTTCTTCCCGTCCCTGCTCATGGTGGCCCATGGCGGTTCGGGAAAGCAAGAACCGC
>DAOSJS010000099.1:0-11842 GCA_035367355.1 Candidatus Hydrogenedentota bacterium | reverse complement strand
CAAATGGCGCGACGATATACGCCCCGGTAAGATTAGCAAATGGCTTGACAGGGGTTCACCCGATGGGATATTTTCTGACGTGAGCCTGCAGCAATCGCCGTTGACTGCCTCTCGTTGCGCTTGAATTCGCTCTCGTCCCCTATCTACTATCCATGCAGGCCGCAGCGCCTCTGGCCACAGGCGTATGCGGGCGGGGGGGTAGGCGAAAACGCAGCTGACGCAACCGCGCGTGCCTGCGCCAGATTCGGCGGCCGGGCCCGACGCCACTCGAAGGGGCATCATGAAGCACTCCGTCATACTCATGGCCGTTCTGACCGGACTTGTGTGGGGCGCCAGCGCCCAGGTTTTCGTGGATTTCCAGGCCAGCGTCACACTTGGCCGCGCGCCTTTGGATGTGTCATTTACAGACAACTCCTCGACAGGCGGCGCCACTGTCACGGGCTGGCTCTGGGATTTCGGGGACGGCGCGACAAGTACAGAGCAGAATCCGTCGCACACGTACACGGAGCCGGGAAACTATGCCGTAACGCTCAAGATTACCGTGGGCGGCTCGCAATATCCCAGGACCCGGCCCCGCTGCATCAACGTGCCCAATTTCGCCGCACCGGACGTTGGCCAGATCGATCTGAGTGACGCCGTGGTAGTCGTGAATCCGGGTGATCCCCCAGCGGCCGAAGCGAAAGCCCCGGAGGTTTTGGCCGAAGAGGTACTCAAACGCAGCGGGCTGGACTGGCCCATAACAACCGCCATGCCCGGCACTGCCACGGTGATTGCCATAACATCCGGGCGAGGCACTGCCACTGCCCCCGAAGGCTACACGCTTTTCACCGAAAATGCCGGTCTGCGGACGATCGTCTGGGTGCTGGGGAACGATTCGCGCGGCGCCCTGTTCGGCACGGGAGCGCTGCTGCGCGCCCTGGAATGCCGCCCCGGCAGCGTCGTGCTGCCGGAACCCATCAACCTTACGACCGCTCCGGTCTACCCCATCCGTGGGCACCAGCTCGGCTACCGCAACACGAATAACACTTGCGACGCATGGGACAAGGCCGCCTACGAACAGTACATCCGCGAACTTGTCATATTTGGCACAAATACCATAGAAAACGTCTACGCGTTGAGCCCCGGCGCCAGCCCGCACTTCACCACCAGCGAGGAGCAGATGCACATCCATTTGAGCACCATCTGCGCGGACTATGGCCTGGATTACAGCCTCTGGGCCCCTGTGGAAACCACGCTTCCCGGCAGTGCGGCCACGGAACTGGCTGCTCAGGAGGCTCTATACAAGAAATTGCCGCGATTGGATGCAGTCTTCGTGCCTGGAGGCGATCCAGGCAACAATGACCCGCTGGAGGTTATGCGTTACCTTGAAGACTTGGCCACGCTGCTGCGTTCTTATTTCCCGGACGCCGAGCTCTGGGTTTCCAACCAGGGGTTTGAACCCGAAGAAAACGACGCCTTCTTCGATTTTCTCCAGACCCGTCAGCCCAGCTATCTCACCGGCGTAGTCTACGGTCCGTGGACCAAGCTCAGCATCGCCGAAGAGCGCAACCGCACGCCACTCAATTATCCCATCCGGCTCTATCCCGATCTGACGCACAACGTGCGCTGCCAATTTCCATACAAAAATATCGACCGCGCTTTCGCCCACGTACTCGGCCGCGAAGCGATTAATCCGAGTCCCATTGCAAGCATCATCGAGCACGATACCCACGCCCCCGAGACCATGGGATTTGTGGGATATTCCGACGGCGTCCATGATGACGTCAACAAATGCGTGTGGACCCAGCGGGCCTGGGATCCCGCTGCGTCCGCCGAGGCCATTCTGATCGACTACGCGCGCTTTTTCTTCGGGCCGGATTCCGCCCCGGCCGTTAAGGACGGCATCCTCGCGCTGGAAGACAACTGGTCGCATCCAGCTGCAACCAATACCGGCATCAACGACACATTTGCCGCCTGGAATGCGCTGGAAACAGCCTACCCGGATCTGCAAAACAACTGGCGCTGGAACCTCTGCCTCGTGCGTGCATATTACGATATGTACTTGAGATATCGTGTGATCGACGAGGCCGCGCTCGAGCAGCAAGCCTATGACCAGCTCGCGCAGGCGCCCGCCCTGGGTTCCGCGGCCGCCATCGCTAACGCGCGCGCGGAACTTCTGAAAGCCGAGGCTTTGTCCCCTGTCCAACAGGCCCGCCGCACGCGCATTCTGGCGCTGTGCCGTGCGCTGTGGGATCAAATCAAGTTCCAGCCCAGCACGAAGGCGCCCTACCTGGCAAGCGGCCTCGAACGCGGTTGCATCATCGACACCATCGATCATCCTGTTAACGACCGCATGTATCTCGAGCATGAATTCCAGCGCATCAGCACGCTTCCCGGCGAGGATAACCGGCTCAGCGAGCTCGAGGTGATCCTCCACTGGGAAGATCCGGGAAGCGACGGCTTCTACGACGACCTGGGTAATCCGGAGCGCCAGCCGCACCTGGTCCAACAACTGCCATGGGAGGAAGATCCCGGACGAGTGCACTCTGCCGGCCAGGAATTTACCTGGCATAACATGAAATACGACGACATCCGGAGAGCGGCCGGCCGCCTTTCCTGGCAAGACCAGGCGTACACGCTGTACGGAGAGCCTCTCAAGATGCGTTATACCGGGCTGTACGCCGACGCCAAATACCGCTTGAAAGTCATGTACACCGGCCGATTCGCTCCCACCATGACCTGCACAGCCGACGGCCTGTATCCCGTGCATGGGCCCGTTTTTGACCCCAGCTACACTCCTCTGGAATTTGACGTGCCGCACGAAGCCACGAGCGATGGCGTCCTCGAACTCCAGTGGGATTTGGTGAACGGCCGTGGCTGCCAGGTGGCAGAAGTGTGGCTCATGGTCAGTGAATTCATCGGCATCCCGGGCGATGTGGACCATAACGGAAAAGTCAACGCGGTGGATGTGCAGCTTGTCATCAATGCCGCGCTCAACATCAAGGTCCCCTTCAACTGCGATATCAACGGCAATGGCAAGGTCGACGCGGTCGATGTGCAGCTTGTGATTAATGCCGCACTCACATCGTGACAGGCAGCTGTGCCAGCCTTGACGAAGCCGCCGGCGCCTGTTAGCCTGCATGCCACCCTGTTCGAAGTGCGGCGGCTGCCGTTTCCCGATTCGGCGGCCCGTGGAGAATGGCCGCGTTTCGTGGCATACTAAGGCATCTTGGTCAGGAATGGCTGCGGCCAGACCGTCCGGAGCCTGCACTCAACAGGTCTGAACTCCGGCAACCAGAAGATCTAGAAAGGATGGGGAGCATCATGAAGAGAATCTCGATTGGCACGTGGGCGTATTCTATCGGTCCCTATGCGGACAATCCCGTACCCTGGGAAGAAATCCTCGTCAAACTCAGCGAATTGGGTTTCGACGGCGTCGAGCTCGGGGGATTCGGAATCCACCCCAATCCCAACAACCATCCCACCAAAGAAGACCGCGACCGGTGCAAACGACAGGTGGCAGACGCCGGCCTGGAATTCTCCGCGCTGGCGGCCGATCTCTGGTCGCAACATCTTCTCGACACCGAAGACAATTCCGCCTACCTGGACGAGTTCCGCAAAAACCTGGATTTCTGCGTTGACCTCGGCATCCCGGGCATTCGCGTCGATTCGGTGCAGCCGCCGACGATCTTCGAACAGGTCGAGCCCGACGTCGCCCGCAAACGCGCCGTAACCGCCTGGAAGCAGTGTGCGCGCGAGGCCGCCGACAAAGGCGTCTATATGACGTGGGAATTCGAGCCCGGATTCGCGTTCAACAAACCATCCGAGATCATCCGCATCGTGGATGAAGTCAATAACGACAACTTCGGCGTCCAGTTCGACACCTGCCACGCGCATATGGTCGCCGCGGTCGGTGCGCGCCAGCCGGGCGAGAAAGAAATACTCCCGGGCGGCGCCGTCGAACTCGCCCGGAAACTTCGCGGAAAAATCAACCACATCCACCTCATCGATTCCGACGGAACCCTGCACGATGACGAGACCAGTACCCACGCGCCCTTCGGCGACGGGATTCTCGATTTCGGTGCTCTGCTGCCGGAGTTGAATGCGGCGGGTGTCCCGCACGACTGGTGGACCATCGATCTCTGCTTCTGGCCGGATGCCTGGGCCGTGACCGCGCGCTGCAAGGCCGGTATCGATGAATTGAACCGGAAATACGGATGACCGAATCCCGCCCGGCCCGAAACGGCCGGGCTTTTTTTGCGAATTGAGATGGCATTGGCCCTCCACCGGGAGCCGAAGCGGCTGCCGGTGGGAAGTTGGAGATGAACCATGCGGAAAAAACTCAATATTGGATTGGTGGGTTACGGATTCATGGGCCGCGCCCATACCAATGCCTACCGGCAGGCGCCGAAATTCTTCGACCTCCCCTGTGACCTCGTCCTGAAGGCGGCCTGTGCGCGCGATCGCGACGCCATTCAGGCATTCGCCGACAACTGGGGCTACGAAAGCATCGAGACCGACTGGCGCGACCTCGTCAAACGTGACGATATCGACGCCATCGACATCTGCGCACCCAATAATGTCCATCACGACATCGCCATCGCCGCCGCCGAGGCCGGCAAGATGGTCTTGTGCGAAAAACCTCTGGCAATGAATGCCGAGGAAGGCCGCGAGATGGTCGAGGCCGTCGAAAAAGCGGGCGTGCCGAACATGATTTGGTACAACTACCGCCGGGTACCCGCGGTGACTCTGGCCAAACAGCTGATTGACCAGGGGCGCCTCGGCCGCATCTTCCATTACCGCGCCGTATTTCTGCAGGACTGGACCATCAGCGCCGATCTGCCGCAGGGCGGCGCCTCTCTCTGGCGGCTGGACGCCGCTGCGGCCGGCAGTGGCGTGACCGGCGACCTCCTCGCCCATTGCATCGACACCGCGCTGTGGCTGAACGGCCCCATCAACAACGTCTCCGCCATGACCGAGACCTTCGTGAAGGAGCGGCAGCACAACCTCACGGGCAAGGTTGAGCCGGTAAAAATCGACGACGCCTGCGCGTTCCTCGCCCGCTTCGACAACGGTTCCCTCGCGACCTTTGAGTCCACGCGCTATGCCCGCGGCCACAAAGCGCTTTACACCTTCGAGATCAATGGAGAACATGCGTCGATCCAATGGGATCTGCATGACCTGCACCGGCTCAACTATTTCGACCACCGCGACGATTCCGTTGTTCGCGGCTGGCGGTCGATCCATGTCACGGACGGCGACATGCCCTACATGGACCGCTGGTGGGTTCCGGGACTGCAGATCGGGTTCGAGCACTCCTTTATCCACGGGGTAGCGGACTTCTTCCGGGGCATCGAATCCGGCAATCCGGCCCATCCTACCTTCCGCGACGCATTGGAAACCCAGTACGTGTGCGACGCAGTGCTGAAATCGGCTCAGACCCAGGCATGGCAACCCGTGCACGCGTAACGCAATGGAAAGGACACCACGATGAGCATAAAGTCTTTGGCTGAACGGGCCTTGGAACAGGGCCAGGGCATCCTCCGCCTCACGCCTACCTGGGTGCCCCGGGTCTTTTGCGTGCCGGGCCGGCGCATCAAGCTCCACCCGGACGATTACTACGCCCTCGGCGGGAACCGGGGCGGGATCGACGAGCGGTGGTTCTCTTCAACAACCCCCGCGGATAACGGTCCCCTCACCAGCCCCAATGAAGGCCTCAGCTTCGTCGTATTTGAAGACAGCGCGGAAGAAAAGCTGTTTCTCCTCCGCGATGCCGTGGATGAGTTGAAAGGCGCTCTCATCGGCGACCGGATCTGGAATGAGTACGGTCGCTGGCCCATGTATTCCAAATTCTTCGACAACAAGGGCGCCCTCCCCCATCACATCCATCACGACGACGAACACGCCGGGAAGGTCGGCCAGCTTGGAAAACCTGAAGCCTACTTCTTCCCCACGCAGCTGAATAACCACGGCGGCGACTTCCCCTACACCTTTTTCGGGCTTCAGCCCGGCGTGTCGAAGGACGAAGTGCGCCAGGCCCTCAAGGATTTCGTCAAAGGCGATAACAAGCTCACCAACTTGTCCGCCGCGTACCGCCTTGAACCCGGCACGGGATGGGATGTACCTCCGGGTGTTCTCCATGCCCCCGGCAGCCTCTGCACCTATGAACCTCAGAAGGCCTCCGACGTCTTCGCCATGTACCAGTCACTCACCGGCGACCAGATCGTGTCCGAAGACCTCCTGTGGAAGGACACTCCCGGCGAAAAGAAGGGCGATTTCGACTACCTGGTCGACGTGATCGACTGGGATCTGAACGTCGATCCCAACTTCGCGCAGAAACATTTCATGCGCCCCAAACCCGTCCGCTCCGTCGAGGAAATGTCAGCCGAGGGCTACCAAGAAAACTGGATCTGCTACAAATCCACCGCGTTCAGCGCCAAAGAGCTCACCGTGCTCCCCGGCAAGTCCGCGGAGATCAAAGATGCCGGAGCCTACGGACTGATTGTCCTTCAGGGTCACGGGACCATGGGCGCCTGGGACATCGAATCCCCGGCCCTGATCCGCTATGGACAGCTCACCTATGATGAGTTCTTCGTATCGGAGGCCGCCGCAGTGCAGGGCATCCGCATCACCAACCCGAGCAAATCCGATCCGCTGGTCATGCTCAAACATTTCGGGCCCGACAATCCTGACCTCGTGGTCGAGCCGTAATACTCAGCGCTACACGCCAACGCGCCGCGTCTCACTCTGAGGCGCGGCGCGTTTTCGTATCTCAACTCTCTCCGGCTCTGAGTTTTGCGCGTTTCCAGGAGATTTCAGGGAGGAAAGCCGTGCTCACGCTGCTGCCGTTCGTTGCCTGCGCCGCCCTGCAGTGCGCCCCGGTCGCCATGGTTCTCCCTGCGGATTCGAGGGCTTTCCCGCCGATAACACCCGGTTTCTGCTCGCCGTGCTTACCCGCGAGAAAGCGTTTCACGAACGCATTTACCGCCCGCTGCGCGAAGCACGGGAATTTCAACCGGAGGCCAAACGCGACTGACGATTAACAGGCGGCGCAACCGGGAATGCGAGCCAATGCGCTGTGCAGGGCCTGGCGAAGCTCATGAAATCCGGCAATACGCGCCGCTCACCTGCCCGGCAGCCATGACTGTCACTGGGCGCCGCGCAATTCCGGCCCTTCCACCAGCTCAACATCGAGGCCGTCCACCTCAACGCTTCGGCTGAAATCGCCTGCACGCAGCTGGAATTGCTCACGTTCGGAGGAAGGATTCCACAGCAGCACGGCTCCAGCCGTCGGATACCATGCGCACACCACCGGCTTGTCGTCTTCAACCCACGGGCCGGTGTACCCGCTGCCCACAACCTCCCGCTTGAGCGCAAAGAGGCCCGGAAGGTCTTCTTCAATGGCCCGGGATGCCTCCGGCGTAGCCGCCAGGGCCTGCCGCGTCACCACGCCGCCGCTGCCCGGTTTGAGCACCCGTGTTTCCAGAGCTTGCGCATCAAAATCTGACAGGAACGTCCATCCGTCGTCCGGCAGCGTCTCCACGGTTTCAAAGGGCATGCCCGCGGCCAGAAACAGGCTGTATGGCTGGTCATCCCCCACATACCGCTGTGCCTCGCCCCAGTAATGCTTAAAAGGCCCCCTTGGCGTGTGGCCGGCGAGCCGGGCATGCACGCGGGCCTGTTTGGCCATGGCGGGTTTCAAAGTAGCCCAATGTTCGATGGGAAAAGGAGTTACGCCTGACATAAACATCGTGTTGCGCACATCGGCGATGGTGGAAATGGCCAGTTTTCCCGCCAGGTTTTGCGCGGACAGCTGATCCGCGGGAAACGCCGTCGTCTCGCTCCAGGCCCAATCCGGCCGCGCAAAGCGCCGATGGAACAGCACACTGAACAGCTCGTCCGTCTTGCCTTTCAGGCGATTGAACGAGGCATCGTGGAACATCAACTCGCCCACCCGGAACGGCGCATCCCGGTAGTCCGTCAGGCGTATCCCCGCTTTCTCGGCCCCGAGGTACATGACCATATTCCCGAGACGAACACCGGGCGCGGCGTCCTGCTGCGCCTGAAAGCAGCCCGTCAGCTCATCGCAGGTAAACTCTACCCAGGACCGCACTAACGGAGAGAGTCGCCTCGCACGCGCGTCATCGCGCAGTTCTTCCCAGGCGGATTCGGAATATCCGCCCGTCTGGAGAAACCGTTCGCGGTGTTCCGCACAGAAACAGCCCCCAATCACCCCCGGCCCCACCGCCAGCCGGAAGTCGTCGTCCAAAAACAAGATATCCGGATTCAACGCCGCAATCTCCCGGACCGCCGCCACATTCTCAGCTGTCGCGGGTTCGTGCAGTGACGTTCCGCTATGTGCTTTACCGTCAACACGTTCGGCCATCCGCCAATGAGCGGGGGGCGTAAGCGCTGTCTGGCCCGATGCATCTCCCAGCGAATCGCCCGGATGCCCCAGAGGAACATTCAGCGGATGCCACCGTAACCCCAATGATTCCACCTGATTACGGCCTTTCTCCAACCCCTCGACGGTGTCATACCAGTACCCATAGAAGAACGCGGCCTGCCATATGTCCGTAACTCCAGCATCACGAACCACATGCAGGAGATCTGGGTTTGCCTCGCAGGCCAGCCGGGACAGGCAGGCGTGGTACCGCCTCGGGCTGTTACCCGCCTCCAGCGCACCCAGCAAAGGTATCCCACAACCTATTGCAGCACCGCACTTTAGAAAATTACGCCGATTCAGGTACATTCCAAACCCCTTTCGCATGTCAGGATGCCCCGCCAGACGGGATGCACAGCCCGAAGCATATTTCTGCCCGCTCCAACAGCGCCGGCGGCCACGTGCCGTGAATTAACCCGGCTTTCTGTCGTCGTTATTCTATGAAGGTATAGTATACAATATAGGCGAAAAGTGAACTGGAGCACCTGCAATGCCTCGAAAAATTTCAATACTACTCCAGCACGGGTCACTGGCGGCCCTGATTGCGCTTCTGTGTGCAAGCCTGGCTGATGCCGCTCAGATGGACGCCTCGGCCGGCCCTGACCGGAGCCAGAGGCTCGGCGTTCAGTCGGGCTACCAGCGGCCGCACTCCCAGCATTACAGCCAGGGCACCTCGGAAGGCGTCCATTTCCGTACCGATGTGCCCACTTACCAACATCGGACGAACAGCACCGTCGCCCGGGTCGGTCCACGCGGCGCGTACATTGCCACCGGCCAGGGAGTGGCCATCTCCCATTCCGGACGGTATTATCACCGCCCCTACCGGAATTACGCCTACTCCTGCCCTGTTCGCTCGTACTGGGTGCCCGGACATTGGGAAACCGTCCATAAAAATGTCTGGATTCCCGGCTATTGGACAAACCGCCTGATCCCCGCCGTCTACCGAAGAGAGGTTGTCAATGGCCGGGAGATCCTGGTCCTGGTTCAGGAGGAGCGCTGGGAAAACGTCTGGGTGGAAGGCCGCTACGAGACCCGACCCGAAAGCGTTTGGGTTGCCGGTTACTGGGCCCGGTACTGAGCCCCGCTGACTGCGGAACAGCGCGGTCAGCGGCGCTTGCGCGGGCCGCGTCGGCGCTGGGTTGGATGTTTTCGTTTCGAGGTATTCCGCCGCGGCGTCGTGCCAGCCGGTTCCGGCGCCTCGACGGTTTTACCACGCACTTGCACCACGCGCGCGTGTTTGTCCGAAGCCGAATTGAGACTTTCGCAACGGGGACACTTCGACAGGGTGTCCGCCTCCTCGTCCAAGTAACTGAATCCACAGAAGATACAGCGCCACAGATACTGTTTTCCGAGGGTGCGGTGCGAGCGCCACGCGCTGATTTCCGTGTACAGCCAGATCCCGGCCGCTATCACAAACAGCACGCCGCTATATAAGATGAGCGCCTGGCCTATCTCCAGCTGGATCATGGCAAAGCCCCCTCACTGGCCCGCGCGGCGGTGATGAGAAGCGTGCCGTGCTGATCCCGGGCGTCCGGTGCATCCAGCGGCTCGAAACGGTACGAGGTCAATGCGCGTGCGGCGCTCACCACGACCCCCGCCTCGTCGGGCAGCGGCGTGAGCACTTCAACCACTTCCCCCCGGGGATTTACACGAAACACCAGCGTGATGGGTTCGCGCAGATCCTCTGGATGCAACCGGAACAGGGCCTCGATCGGCGGTGAAAACAGCAGTTCGCGGTTCAGCGGTTCCGACATCCATTCCACATACGCCTCGAATCCCTCGGCAGGCCGCGCCACCAGCTTTGGCGCCGGCTTCTCCAGTGCCTCCTTGTCGGCGTCATCAAACCAACCCAGCGATGAGAGCGCGTCCCCCAGGCGTTCCAGCCCGCGGCTCAGCCGCGACCACGGCTCGCTCAATGGCGCGTCCAGGAAATCCACCAGGCGCGACCGGATGGAGAGCCCTTCCTCGCGCGCTTCAAGCATCTGCATCTCGGCAAACTCAAGCCGGGGCAGCTCAATTGCAGGAAGTCCCGCCGCCCAGTCCGACGGCGCAGGCTCCAGTCCCAGGCTTTCGAGTCCGGTGTCGCGCAGTGGATTCTGCAGCGTGGGCAGGCCTGCCATGCGCTCTCCGGGACTCGCCGCCGCGCTCCTCGATAGCGCCGGCTCCTCGGACAGGATACGAAAACTGTAGTAGTCGATGCGCTTCACGGGAAATTCAAAGACGATCGAGAAAAGCGTGACCATCGACAGATGGAACAGTGCGGATACAGAAAGGGCTGCCAGAAACAAACGGTTCCTGAGCATGCCTCCTTTGTTACCCTTCCTGAGATTCTGAAGGAGGTTGCGCCGCGATACCGAAATTAGTGATTCCGAGGCTCCGTGCAATGCCCAATACCTTCACCAGTCGCGCGGTCTCGGTGCGCCCGTCCGAGCGGATCAGCAGCATCAGGTCCGGACGCGCCCGCTTCTCGTCCGCCAGCTTCTGCGACAGCTGTCCCATGCTCGCCACTTCGACGTTGTCGACGTAGATCGGGCCATGGCCGTCCGGGCCGCCTTCGCCGTACGCCAGAGTGACCGTGAGGTCTTTTTTCTCGAGTGCGGTTGCCCCGAGCGCCTCAGGAACCTGAATGTTTACGGTGCTCTGAACCACAAACGTCGACGAGAGCATGAAAAACAGAATAAGCTGGAACACCACGTCGATCAATGGAGTCAGGTCCAGCTGGGCCTTCACCTTCCTCTTGCTATTACCGTCGCCATCTCTGAATTGCATCGCTTCATACACCCAGTGTTAAAATTTCTTCCCCTAGATCTCCCGTTCACCGCGATGCCGTGTCAACAGCTCGATCAGTTCCGAAGAACTGATCTCCATCTCGAGAATCATATTTTCGACCCGGGACACGAAATAGTTGTAGGCCACCAGCGTCGGGATCGCGACCGTCAATCCGGCCGCCGTCGTGACCAGCGCGTTTCCGATACCTTCCGCCAGGTCCGACGGGCTCACCAGTCCTTCCAGCGCCTGAATCTGCGCAAACGCCTTGATCATACCCGCCACCGTACCGAGAAGCCCAAGGAGAGGCGCGATGTTCGCGCACGTGGCCATCGCGGAGAGGTAACGTTCCAGCCTGGGGATTTCCAGATGCCCCGCGTCTTCGATCGCCTCGCGGATGTCTTCTTTCGTCCGGTTATATTTCAGAATGCCGGCGCGCATGATCCGTGCAATGGGCGCATCGACTTCATCGCAGATCTCCACCGCATCCTGAATCCGGTTCTGGCGAAGCACCTGCCGCATCGTATCCATGAATTCCCGCGTATCGATCGACGCCCGGCGCAGGCTGTAAAAACGTTCTATGATGATGGCCAGCGCCACGATGGAACAGAGTCCAATCGGGATCATCAGCACGCCGCCCTGCATGATCACCTT
>DAOSJS010000098.1:0-11986 GCA_035367355.1 Candidatus Hydrogenedentota bacterium | reverse complement strand
GGCGCGCCATGGGTTGCAACGGAGGAAGATCCGCCGCATGAACTCGAGATGCGCCTTGCCGCCGTCAATGGCCGGATAGCCTTCGACAGGGAATTCATTGACACGCATGTGCAGGAACGAATTGAACTGTCCGTAGGAAATTGAGCCGATGTGCAGCCCGTATTGATAGGCACTGGGCGAAAGCAGATAGACCTCTGCCATGCGGTCCGCGGCTTCGGGTCCGAAACAGATGGAGCAGAAATCGCGCGCAATGGCCTCAATGTCGTCGTAGGGGTCCCACATCAGGCGGTAGAGCACATAGGCGTAGGCGCCGAGGGTGTCCCATCCCCGGGCCGAGCGGGCCGCCAGCAATGCTGCGCCGCGCAGGTTGTTCGTTTCCGGCAGAAGAAGGTATTGAAGCCCGTTTTGGTAGTACTGCCCCGCGAAGGTGGGGAAGATGTGGCTCCTGCCGCCTTCGTACACATTCATGGTCTCAAAGCAAACGAGCGTGTTGTGAGGGGTCTGGTTGAAGGTCTCGTTGTAGGGCTGGTACCACCACCGGTCGCCCGCGGTGATCTTGGGGACGAGGTAGAGGTTGTCGCGCGGCACGGCATCGGTAAAAATTTCCCTGTAAACAGCGGGCTGGTAGTGCTGCTCGTGCATCACGAGGCCCCACGTGAAATGGAAATAGGTCTTATTAAACTCTCCCGCCACCACTTCGTGCACTTTCTTGACAAACTGAGTGAATCGCTGGGTGTAGCACGTCGGGCAATCGGGATTTTCATGCAGCACATCGTATGCGGCGTAGTCGTCCCAGAACCCGGAGATGTCGTCATTACAGAGCTCGATGCCGTCCAGTTCCGGCAGGGCCGTGAACAGCTTCCGATATTTGTCCTGTATCGCGTCCCACAATTTTGGATCGCAGGGATCAAGGGTCGCGCCGTGCTCCGCGAGCAGAGACGGATGGTAGGTGAACTCGTTTGAGAAACTGAAGTATTTCATGTGCAGCGCATGGGCGTAGTCGATCAATTCCCGCACCCGTTCACGGTGGGCCGCGTTCGCCGTATTTTCGGGTTCAGCATCCCATGGGACGAGATCGAGCACATTGGGCCCGGCGACCCAGTTGATCGAGTCGCGCAAAGCATTCTGGAGCTCCTGCTTGCTGTTGCCTCCGGGGCCGGAACGCCCCCAGGCAGCGCCCATGCGGAGTGCCATCGCGGGTACCCGGGTGGTGTTCACATCGGGCAGGGCGCGGTGTATGCGAAGCCGATCCCACAGCCAGTACACGCCATAGACATCGCCAATGACCGAGCCGCCGGCAACCGAGACAAGCTTTCGGCCATCCTGTGTCACGGTTTGAAGCGCGTAGCCCTGTTCATTTTCAGGGGCGCGTGCCGTCAGGATTCCCAGATCCATCAAGGCCTTCGTTTGCACGTTACGCTCGCTGCCGCCCACGAGGATGACGCCTCCGGACGGCAGAGCGCTGTCGTCTGCGATAGAAAACGAGTGTCCATACTCCGCCCCCGTGTTCACCAGGTCTTCGAGCGCCAACGCCATGGCGGTGTCCGCTGCCAGGGACGGCGGGAGAACCAGAGTCCATTCATCGGCGCGCACCGGCGCCGTTGCGAAAAAAAACAGGCACAGGAGAGATCCCAGTCGGAGAATTGGTGATTTTGGCACGAATTTGACCCTTCTTTGATGTTGAGATGTTCGACAGTGAGGGATGTTTCAGGCAGTACCCGTAAAAAATCCCTGATTGACGCCCCCATGGACGGCAGAATTGAGTGGAGTTGTCTTGCCCACTGGAAGAACGCAGTATGCCAAAAGAGAGAATGTCATGCAAGGATTCGCCGCTGCCGCAAGTCCGCCTCACTGGCGGCTGAGCTTATCTGCCATCGGCTATTCGCCGGACGGGGCTGCCTGCTCCGAGACAGGTTCCGGAGCAAACATGCGAAACGTGGGAGCATTCGACTCTATTTCCTGTGCGGCTTCGCGCAGTTTCCCCTGGCCGTAGAGCGTGTCGATCCGGGAGAGGGCGCGGCGGAGGTCCCAGGCCGTCTGGGATGTTGGTTGAGACGCGCGCTTTTCGGCATTGAGATGCCACAGGTCATCCACGGGAAATTCGGCCAGTGCGCGCGTCACGACATCCGACCAATGGGTATAAAAGTCACGATACTGAAATTCGCGAAGAATGTCCTGAGCATAGCGCTGAAAGTTGCCGATGCTGCCGTTTGCGGCTTCAAGCAGCCCAGGCTCAGGTGAAAATGGATGCAATGTGGCCATCGCTTCCATGAAATTTCGGTTGGCCGCCACGGCTTCAGGCAGGATGACATCGGTATATCGTGCAATGAGCCCTTCAAAGTCCCAAACCAGATCTTCGGCACGTTCGTCGGCCACGGTCACCACCCGCTTCCAGTCGCCGAAATCGTACTCCCACCGGTCAAAATAGCCGTTGCCGTCGGTGTCAAACATCCGGATCTCACCCAAAACGCCAAGGCCCGCGAAATGGCCGGCCCGCAGCCAGCCTTCTCCAGCATGTTTCAGATGGATGCGCTGATCTACGCCGCTGTAATACAGTTCGCGTCTGTCCGCCGGCCGGGCGCTGTATTCACGGCGGACATTCCAGCTCTGTGTCGGCCCGCCCGTGTTTTCCATGAACCGCCGTTCCCAGGTCCAGAAGACCCCCTCCCAGCGGAAGTCCAGTTCCCGGTGTTCTCCATAGCCAATCGCGATGGTGTCGTCGGATTGTTCGTGCCAGGTGAACCCGGTTTCGCGCGCGAGATACGTATCGGAGATGCGGCGCAGATCTTCCCATGGCGTGACGATCGTGACCTGCGGCGGCCGGCGCTTCGGAGTGAAGTGCTCCATGCCCGGATACTCGTATGGCGCCGCTCCGACCAGGTTGAAGCCGCAATCAAAGTGCAGCGGCATGGCGGCCGAACTGCCTCGGTCAATATCAAAACTGTAGCGGATATTGACGATGCCCATGCGGGCAAGAGACGGTTTCCAGGGGGCAGCAAAATGGCCGTAGTCGTTGGCATAGTCGGGGTCGACGCCGGGATCGTAGTCGAGCGGTACCGCGCTGCACCGGATGACGATCTCGCTGTAGCCATCGTCATCGGTGTCGTAGAAGGCAAACGGACACTCCGATATGGGCGACCAGGTGCCCGTATCGGTGTTCAATTTGTTCATGTAGACCATGCTGTCGCCGTACGCGTCGCTTTCGAAAAAGCTGGGGCCGCCATATTCATAGCCGCTCAGGCTCCACATGGAATCGTCGTCGTCCAGGTCCATGCCGAACCAGCAATAGCGAAGTTCGCCGTCGACAAAATAGCGGATGTCCATCTCGTCCGGGTCGTTGTCGCCGTCGTTGTCGATGTAGTCGACCATGCGGTCAACCGTGCCATCGCGGTTGTAATCAGCGATGTAGCAATCGGAATCCCGGTCGCCGCCATAGGCGAGACTGCCGTCTTCGTCGTCGTCGATCACGCACACGATGGCGTCCTGGAGGCGGCCGGCGCGGTCCGTAAACGTCTCGCGGCGCACAAGAATTCGTCCGTCCTCGACAAGAAAGGATTCGCCCACTTCCAGAGCGAGCGCATCGTTCCACCAGGGCTTGCTGTCCAGCCGCAGCCCGCCCGTGGGGGTCAAGGCCGTCTCTCTCATCCACCACGGTCCTTGCGCTTCTTCACCGGCGCGTAACGGCTTGGTTTCCGCGGCCCACAGCGAAGTTGTGGCCATAACGAGGGTCAATGTGAATAATCTGAACATGGAGGGAATCATAGTCAGTTGCCTCGTGAATGTCTATCCGCAGCCGGCCGCCTCCGGTGCACCGGCCAATAACCGCGGATCTTCGCAGGCCAATCGTTCTGTTTGTGCGGCGTCACCTCTCATTGTGTATTATGTGGAGATTACAGCGCATGTTTGGGGGATGTTAACGCGCCTTAACTGGCCGCGAGGATTGAAGGAGTACGTGCAATGTGTACCGTTGAGCCGAATCGAGGATGTTCGCGTCGCAGTCTGATTCAATGCGGAGTTGCCGCCGCGACCTTTTCCGCTCTCTCGGGCGCCGCGCCGCGCTCGCACGCGTCGGAAACTGCGCCGGATGCCCCCCTGCAGCAAGACGACGTCATTTTGTTTCAGGGCGACTCGATCACGGATGCCGGGCGGGAGAAGGACATCGCAGAGGCCAACAGCTTTCGCGCGATGGGCCAGGGCTATGCGAACATGATCGCGTCGGCTCTCCTGGGCAGGTATGCGAGCCTGCGGCTCCAGTGTTACAGCCGCGGCATCAGTGGAAACAAGGTGCCTGACCTGCAGGCACGCTGGCAGAAGGACACCATCGATCTCAAACCCGCGGTATTGAGCATTCTTATTGGGGTCAACGATTTCTGGCATAAACTCGGGGGAAATTACGACGGCACCGTGGCCGATTATGAGCAGGGCTTCACACAACTCCTGGCGGACACGCGCGCGGCCCTCCCGAAAGTCCGCCTGGTCATTTGCGAGCCTTTCGTATTGAAATGCGGTGCGGTGAATGACGAATGGCTCCCGGAATTCACGGAACGCCGGGCCGTGGCCAAACGGGTCGCGGAGGCGGCCGGTGCCGTATGGGTGCCGTTCCAGACGATGTTTGATGCGGCCGTGAGCGAGCTCATGCCCCCAGACTACTGGGCGGGCGACGGAGTCCATCCCACCATGGCCGGCCATGCGCTGATGGCGAAGACCTGGCTTGATGTGACCGGGCTGGGGTGAACCTCGCGAGGCCGTACTCCTCCTGTTGATTCTCTGAGCGGCGCTCCAGGCTCCGGGCGCTGAATCTCGCACATCAGGCGCGACGGGCGGATCAGGCCCAGCGCGTGAGGGGGTGCGTACGGTTGGTCAGGGGCAATGTCACGCGAGTGCCCTGGACGCACGATTCAAACACCGCCTGAATCATCTCCCATGAGGCGAGGCCGTCATGAATGCTGAATGCCGGCCGGCGGTCCTCTTCTATGGCGGCAATGAGGTCGTCCGCGATGATCCTGTTCCGCTCGCGCTGGAGATCCTTCATGTCAGCGGCGGGGGCGTCGGGAAGCGGCGCCCAGTGGGCGGCCTTTTCCCCGGGCGACCAGGAGGGATCGCCAAACCAGTGGGCGCTCACGGCATGGTCGCCGGGGAGAATACGAATGGAGACGATGCCGCGGCTTCCATACAGATCGAGACCGAAGCGGCCGCCGTTTCCGTCGGGGTTTTTCATGGAACCGAAATATCCGGCGGCGCCGCCCTGGAACCCGTAGATGGCATGAATGCGGTCACCCACGACGGGTCCGAGCGGTTCGGTGGCCTCGTGAACGTCGGCCGGACCGGCCGGGCGGCCGTCAACCGTGACATCGGCGGCGCACCACTCTGGAGAACCGCCCATGAAGAAGCGCATTAGATCAAACACGTGCGTGCCAAGCACGATGAGGTCTTCGCCGCCCGCGCGGTGGTCTTCCTTGCCGCGTCCGCGTGCTTCCAGAAGCGTGCCGATAAGCCCCTGTTCGCTGATCAATCTCTTCGCGTGCTGCACCAGCGGCATGCCTCGAAAATTGTAGGCGATGGCCCATTTCAGGTTTTTGGCTTCAACCGCCGCGACCATGTCGTCTCCGCTGGCCAGGCTGTCGCAAAGAGGTTTCTCAATGAAACCGTGGGCTCCGGCCTCGACGCACGCGAGAAGGTACTCGCGATGTTTTACCGTCCACCGCGGCCCTATCGCGACCAGATCCGGCCGCTCCTTTTCGAGCATCTCGCGGTAGTCGGCGTACGTGCGTTCCGCGCCGATCGCCGCGGCCTGCTGCGCCCGCCCGGCCGGGTCCGGGTCCGCCAGCGCGACAGTGGCGACATCGTCCCGCAGCGCAAACGCGTACTGGATGTAATGGCCGTAGCCGCCGGCCGCGGTATCGCCGATGATGCAGGCTTTGTATTTCTTCCCCGACGCCGCGCGTGTTGACGCAGCCACGGCCAGTGCAGACGACGCCGCGATGAATTGCCGCCGGTTGAAACGCATTGCCAGGTCTCCGTGTTTTGAGGTGCGCTGAGGGCAGCATAAGTGCATCGCAAAACGGCGTCAAGCGCACATTTGGTTCAGAAGGCGGCTGCAGGGCTGCTGCGCGCAAATCGAACAGAAGATGGTGCAGATGCGGCCGGACATTCCCGTATTCTGCGTCAACGGCTGTCGGTAAGGAGGTGGAATCCCGGAACAATGACCTCCAGGAAACCCTGGGTCTGCTCGGCGGGCTCCCAATACATGCGAAGGGTGTCCAGGCTTTCGCCGACCAGCTCAATTTCCTCCTCGAGGATCTGCCCCAGGCCCTGGTTGTAGGCCATCTGCAGGTGATTCACCTGCGCGGGATCGTGGCTGATAACGCGGGCGGCTGTCGCATCCGCCGCAGCCAGATCTGTGCTTGCCAGGAGGAACCAGTCGCCAAGACGCTCACGCATGTCGACGGTTGTTCCCCAGTATCCGGGCAGCACATGAGGTCCGTTGCCTTCGCAGCAGATGGAACAGTCGATAATGGTAAAATCCGGCTGCACAGCGCGGACAATGTCCAGAAAAGACTGTTCAATGCCCTGCTGGTGCAGCATGACCCGCATACCGGCGCCCGCAACGCCGTATTCCGCGAGCGGGGTGACTCCAACAAAGTTTTTCATGGCGCCGGTAATTTGGGTCCAGCGATGGGTTTTCAGAGCGGGAAGCGAGATCACTTTGTCAGCGCGCGTCATCAGCTCGGTCACTCGAACGAAGCCACACCTGTTGTACGACGGGACGGTGTCCCACCCCGGGCTTTCGCTGTTCAGACAGGACAAGATGACCTGGCCGCGGTAGCTTCGGTTGAGGCGGTCGACGGCCTCGCGCATCGTCTGGGTGCCATCCAGCGTGTAGACGTCGCCCCAGTTCCATCTGGAGACCTGCCCGGCTTCGCCGACCAGCACTTCCCGGGCCCCGGCCTTGAGGCACTCTTCTACGACGGCCAGGACAATCTCGGGCTTGGTGGAATCGCCTTCGGTGATGGGGTTGTAGCGTACCATGCCCACCCCGCCAAAGTTGGGTTTGATGAAAACGCGTTCCCCCGGATTCACGATAGCGCCGGCGCCGCCAAAGGCATCCAGGGCGTCGCGCGCCATGTCTGCGAGGTTCGTGCCGCGAATGGCCGCTACGCTGGCCGCGTGTGCCGTCGGCATGAACGGCGCCGGGCCGGGACATCCTCCCGTGAACACGGACCCGCCAGCCAGGATGCCGGCGCCAATCCCTTTCTTCAGAAATTCTCTGCGTTTCATGTCATCCATGCTGGTAGCGTCCTCTTCGTAATCCGGGCCAGGATTTCCCCTGAGGAAAACAGGGGTAGTCCGGCACATCCCCTGAGATTCTAGTTTTACTTGGCCATGCGGTCAATGCTGCGCCATACGAAGGCCCGAATCCTCATCACGGCACGGGTTCAATGGGATGCGAAGTCCCGATGGGTTTATGCGGGTTCTTCGGCAGGGGAAGGCTGTGCGGGAAACGCCGAAAAGGCTGGCTTTCGATATCCCCAGGCATCGAGAGCGAATCCCCAGTGCTGCTCCACTTTCTCGGAGTCGCCGGGGTCGGATGGGAAGTGGTTTTTCCGGTAATCCGCCTGGGATTTCAGGTGGCGCGTGACATGCGGCAGGGCCTCATCCCATCCTGACAATCCCAGCTCGGCATAAATCGCTGCCATGCGTTCAATGGGCTCGCGTTCGAGATCCTCGAAGCGGACTTCGGCGAGATTGCCCTCCGGTATCAGCGTCCTGTCCTCGAGGTAGCGCAACATCATGTCGCGATAAAACGTCAGGACATTGCGCTCAATTTCGCTGTCCGGGATCTGCTGGAACGCGATCATATCCAAAGTGGCCCGGTGAAGGTTCAACGTGGACTTGAACACCGCGTACGGGTCCCGGTAAACGTGGATAAATTTCGCATCGGGAAAAAGCTGCAAAAGGGCGGGAATCCGGCCGGTATTGACGGGGTTCTTGAGCACCAGCGGGCGCCCGTTGGCGCGGACGGTCGCTTTTTTCAGGACGTCCAGGTACTGGTCCGACCATTCCAGGCGCTCGGAGTCGGATATGTCCTCGAACAGCACGTACTTCCGAAAAAGCTCGTTCATGCGCCTGGGAAAGTACCAGCCGACATAAAAGGAACTGCTGCAGAGGTTGCAGAGGGCAAACTCCTCTTCCTGGGGCAGGCTCGGCCCAAGCGGCATCCTGTCCATATGCCGATGGGTAGGAGCGCACCACGTAATGACCGGCTGCAGCGGGTTCAAGGGCAGCAGGCAGGATTCCGGGACAAGCGCTTGAAACGTCGAGACGAACCCGAACTGAGGGTCGCAGCACATCAGGTTGTGCAAATGCGTGGTGCCGGTGCGCCAGTGTCCGAGAATAAAGATTGGGGGTTGCGTAATGGCCACGGAACGGGCCCGTTTGTTCCAGAACAGACGTTCAGCGGCCCGCAGCACGGCTCCAAAAGGGCTGAGGGCGCTCACCTGCGCGGCGCGCCAGCGATAGCATGGGTCGACGCCGCCGCCCGCACGAACCAGGCGCATCCAGTGCCGGAACGACGTGAGCGTCAGCGGATGGTCAATCAGACACGTTCGCTCCCGGGCATCTGCACTGTTTTTGCTGGGCGTGTTGTCTGTTGTCATCTGAAAAAATACTTCCAGCCCAGAGTGAAGGCCGGGCCTTCAAAGTCGTATCCCCGTTCTTTGAAAAAATTGTATCCGGCATTCACGGTAACCAGGCTTTTGGGAGTCAGCGGCACGTCGGCGCCGATACACAGGTTCACGCTGGGGATCACCCATTCGTCGGCGAGCTGTACTCGAACCAGGGTGCCGAACGGTTCAAAGCCAACCTTGGCCCGGGCATTATACCGGGCCCAGGTCCAGGTGAGCCGGCTGCCGACAAAGGGGCGCGCCGCGTGCAAGCGTTCCGCGAGCCCGTGGTATTCCCCGAGCGTGACCGTCCGCCACGGGTAGTAATCCACGCCGACGCCCGCGTAGAGCGCCTGCCGCAGGATCTCGAAATCCGTATGCAGCGGCAGGACCAGCAGGCTGGGATCCGTGGCTTTCGTCCGCACCTTGCCCGCGGAATAGCCCGCTTCGAAAAACACATCCCACCGGTCGCCCAAGACCCGTCCAATACCGACATGAGGGGGCCACATCAGGCCGTCGTCGCTCACATCATTGAAAGTGCGAACATCGTCAAAACCAGGGGCCAGCAGCCGCATCGGCCGGTTAAAGAATTTATCAACGAGCCGTTCGCTTTCCAGCCTGGGATACGTGTTGACTGTCGCGGCAAGGAAATGCCACCGGAGCGGCTCTGTGCTGGCGGCGTCTTCCTCGGCCGGCTCTGAAGCAGCAACCGGCGTCTCGGCGGGGAGCCGCGCCTCAGGTTTGGGCACGGTTGAGCACGCGATACCGCACAGTACGCCCATCGCAATTCCAAAATAGCGGAACAGCGCGGTTCGGTTGCGAATGCATCGAGTTGCGCGGGTTTCGTTCAAGTACTATTTCCCAGGAGATAGAATTATGCGGATTGGAACCGCCCCGGAACCGTGGAACTCGCTCCACAGTCCCAACGATCCGGGTATCAGTCCGCTAAACAGGGTGGAACCCGGGTTATGCCGCCTACCATGTCTTGTTCACGTGCCGGGGGGAATACTATCCTTCTTGTTGAGGTGGTATCAACCCCCGCCCGGGAACTCCGTGCCGGTCCCCGGCGTGATGGCCGGCAACTCCTGCTACCGTGGCGGCCGTTCATATATAATGCTCCGCATTCCAGACAAATAACCTGAGGCGAAGGCGCAGAGATGGCTGCCGGCTGGCGGCTACCCACTTTTCGCTCTTCCCCGGGGAAAATGGAGGACGCATGAGTAACAGAACATGCCGGTGCCTCGGCACAAAACAGACTGGTTTCCAGGTGCGGCTCGCGGCCATTTTGTGTGTTGCGATTGGGTTGGCGGCCGGTTCAGCGGCCTTCGCGGCCCCGTTGGAACCGTTGCGGGCGGTCTACCTGCACCCGGCGCCGTTCGCCGACGGCGCAGTGACCCTGGAAGCGCGCGCTGCTCGGATTGCGGAGATACTGAGTGATGCCCGCGACTGCGGATTGACCACGCTGCTGCCTTACGCGAACACGTCCGGCGGACGCGCCTATTATCCGAGCCGCTACCTGCGCCCGGCAGGGAAAGCGGGCGATGACACGCTCGGGCTGCTCGCACGGGAGGCCCAGGCGCGCGGGTTGAGCCTGATGCCGGCGATTTGCGTGCTGGTTTCGGGCTACGACCTGCCCCAGGGCATTTTGGAGACGCACCCCGACTGGGCGCTCCGAAAGCCTTCCGGCGAACCCATGGGCTGGATTTCTCCCGCGCATGCCGAGGCGCGCGCCTGGGTGGTTGGCATGATTCAGGAAATAGTGGCGCATGTCCAACCAGCCGGAGTGTTGCTCGACTATCTCCGCTACCCCAATGAGGAGGTGCTGCTGGATCCGGCAAGCGCGGCGGCCTTTGATGCGGCCAGCCCTCCGGATGAGGCGGAGGCGGCCCGTAAAGAACGGCTGCAGCGATTCAAAGAGGAGTCGCTCAACATCCTGGCGGAGGAGATCAATCGGGCGCTCCGGAAACAGCAGCCTGAGCTCCGGATCGGCCTCTATACCTGGGGTCCGCACGTCCCATTCAATCACCCCGTAGCTCAATGCTGGCCGGACTGGATACACAACAACTATATCGACATCGTGAATGTCTCCGGCTACTGCTATCGCAAGAATTACGGAGAGGAATACCTCGATGTCTTCGAAAAACGCATTCGCGATTCCGTGGAACTGGCGCAGCAGGCCGGGGCGCCCGTTTCCCTCTCCTTCGCGCTGGGAATGCACACGAGTCACGGCGCAATCGAATCGGCGTCGGAGGTTGCGACGTACCGCTCGCTCGCGGAAAAAGCAGGCTGCCCCGGTGTGGCGGTCTTCGCCTGGGCGGGGTTGGAAAAATTCCTGCCCGATGTGATTCAGGGAGAGTACCTTCGTGACGTCACCCCCGGCGCCACCGCAGCGGCGGGATGGAAGGCCAGGTTGACCGTTGATTTGGGAGTCGACCAGGGGCAGAACTTCGGCTCTCTCTTTGAAGCCGTGGGCCCGGACGGAAAACCGGTGGCCGGGGCAGGGTTCCTGGGCGCATACAACACGTATTACCGCGCCAGCCGCCATATGCTGCATTTCTATGTAAAACCGCCCCACGCCCAGGATTCGGTACAGGCCACGCGGTTCCCGCGGCCGTCGGACAGTTGCCACCATTACCTGTTCGACATCGCCGACACCGTATACGCCGTGGACCGCACGGGCACGCCGCCCATCCACCGCTGGGAGACGGAAGCGGGCCAGTGGACGGCCACTGATCCGCCGCAAGCCGTGGCATTCGATGTAGGCAGCCACCGATTGGAATGTTTTTCGAACCGGCTCACCGTGGACGGGCGGGAGGCGTTTCGTTTCGACGCGAGCCAGGGTACAGCCGGCTCCTTTTACTATGCGCAGGGATGGCTGTTCTTTCACGTGTACGAAGCGGATTCGCCGGAGCGCCGCACGGCCATCCACGCATGCCCGTGGGATCTGGAGGCTCAGCCGGAGCCGGACTTGAGCCAAACGGTGGTGCTCCCGCTTACCGCTCCGGGCGAATTTTTGTATGCCTATGGACAGCTGAATAACGACGTGTATGTGGGCTCCAACAACGGCGGGTTCTACCGCTTCCGTCAGGGGCAGTGGTCTACGCTTCGAAAGGCCGATCCAACGACCAGCTTCCAGCTCTACGCCATGGTCAATTACCGGGAGCGCCTGTTGATGGGCCAGTACCCCTCCGGAGAATTGTTTGAAGTGGAGGGGGATGAGCTGAAACAGCTGAACGGCTGGCCGCCGTGCCCGCAAGGAGCCAACCCCCACGCACGGGAGGCGCAGACCCTGACCCTGTACCGCGGCGACCTCTTTGCGGGTG
>DAOSJS010000097.1:0-12040 GCA_035367355.1 Candidatus Hydrogenedentota bacterium | reverse complement strand
CAAGTCGCGCTGTCGGTTGCGGCGCCGCGGCCCAATGCCTACTCAAACGGGACGAACGACGTTACGCAGCTCAGCGTCAACCTGATTGTCGACGGGAATCCGCCTGTGACGATTGGCCACTTCTGCGGCGTTTCAGCCGGTTACAGCAAGAATCTGGCGCTTGATAAGGATTTTGACGGTCTGGGCGAAGGCATTGAATTGACCACTGAAATGCAGGACTTCGTCTTTAACACGGCTGTTGCCGGATCCGAGTTGGTCGTTCAAATTCGCGCTGAGAGCCGACAGAACAATCAAGAGCTCTGCTTCGACAACGTGCGGATTTCATCAACCGTCGTGCCCGCGGAACTCTCTTCCTTCTCCCTGGATTGATGCATCTTCATTTCAAAGGGGATGGTAACGTCATGTTGCCATCCCCCTCTTCTTCGAAATACGAATCGCCAAAACGGTGGATTTGAACGGAAGATCATCGATCAGCGCCGCACAGCCTGTTGTAAGCTGATCGTCGAGGCCGCAGCATTTTCCGGCCGGATGCCCCCTTTCAATTGCCCTTCGAAGCTTTGAGAGAGGAAAACAACATGCAACCGGGCCGCCTCCTGATGCTGTTGGCTTGTCTGAGCACTGGCATCCAGCTCTCCCACGCCATGACGGTCAGCGTTGATCCGCCCAACGCTAATGGAACAACCATCTTTGAGACTCTGCACGACGCGAGTGTGTACCTGTCGCTGTATAATGCATCTATCGAAGGCAACGGGATTGCGGATCGAATCGAGGTCAAGGTCAACCAGCTGGTGGAAGACGAAGGTGTGTGTGGCTACGACTGGGGCGACTATCTGGTGATCGAGGGTGACGGGGATGGCGATGGCATACCCTGCACGGTCGTTGTTGGTAATGATGGGGATTTCAAAGGGACGGACTACCATCACTTCTTTGTTCTTGATACCACGTCGACCTACACCACGCCTTGGAATCAGCGCCTCGAAATCAAGAACTTTGTCATGATCCCCAAGTATATCGGTGCATCGCAAGTGCCATCCCAGGTCTACGGGGTCTTTACATCGATCTGGAATTCGCACCAGTACAATAAAGGGAGCATCCTGTTCGACAATGTTGTTATTACAGGCAGCCTGTACGGCGACACAGTGGCCGATCCGTTTACCGATTATCGTTCGGTTGCCACGCGTTGGGCTCTGCCGTTCTACTTGACGGCTCGCGGCGACCAAACCGCCGTCCGTTATACGCGCTACGATTTCCGCAATACAATCGTCGCCCAGACCCTGGGGCTGGGATACAATTCAGCGGTGCTCCAGTCCGATGGAGACGATCAACTAGTGCATCTGGGGCCTGGCTTTGCTTCATTATACTGCGAAGGCTATAACCTGGTCAAGATTCGCTACTATGCGAAACTGGCTGGCTTGGAGGTTGCCGGCACACGCGAGAATCGCAACCTGTTCTATGGTAATGAGACCAATGCCGAAATGCTATGCTTTGAAATCGCATCAGCGTCCTATACAAAGGGCTTTTCGCGTATTGCCTATACCGACATGATAGGCAACACGGCTGAGTCGCTGGTCAAATCCAATGGTGGGCTCTCGCTCATCGAGCGGTGTCTTGTGGCAGAAAATGCTGCGATGGACGGCGCCTTTGAACTCAATAAGCCCTCGCAGGCCGTGACACCGATGCTCAAAGTGCGCGACTCGACCTTTTTTGATATGGCGGCGGGCGAAAACATCGCTCATTTTAGGTCGGGCGGATTCTATACGTCGCAGAGTTTCGAGGATGAAAGCGAAGGACTCGGTTTTACGACCAATATCAGTAGCGGACCGAGGACGGCGACGTTCGAAGAAGGGATATTTGCCGGCAACGGCGTCGATCACGATTATGTGGCAATCTATCCGCTTCACGCAAGTCTGCCTAGCCCGCTGATGACTGATGGCGACAGCGTGTTGTCCTCAGTGTCAAACATCGATGGAACCCAATATGTCGTCGGTGAAGACTCTGGAGCTATTATCTCCTCACCCGGCACGTTTATCATGACTTTTGATCCGTTGGATATTTCCGACGTCGAGGAGATCCGGGTCACCCTGGCGGCCGCGGCGCCGCGCACGAATACGTATCCCAATAACGGCTCCTATCTGTCGGATCTTAGCGTCTGGATCATTGTGGACGGGGCCTCACCGGTGGAAATTGGTCGTTTTCGGGGCGATCAGGCTGATGACTATACGACGAATATGGCGCTGGACGCCGACATGGACGGGGTCGGCGAAAGCACCCAGTTAACGGATGTTTTTCAGGACTTCAGTTTTACATCGGCTGTGAGTGGCGAGTCATTGCAAGTCCAGATTCGCCTCACCAGCGATCAAAATGCGGAGGAAATCTGCTTTGACAATGTGCGCATTGGCGCAACTCGGCTTTCCGGTGTCGCCAACTACGTGTTCGAGAACGTAATTTTTGCCGCCGGTGATGGCGACACCCTCATGGATCCAGGCTCCAGTGATATTGCTTTCGACATGAGTTCTTCGGTGAAGCTGCGGCGCTGCGTTTTGCCCGAGAGCGGAAACTGGCGATTGCGGGGACCGTATGGCGCACAGTTTCCGCCCGAAGCGGAAGCTGTTGTTGGTTGGGCCAGCCTCGTTCCGATCGACTCGCGTATTACCTTCGAAGCTTGCTCGAACCTGGATCCAGACTTTACCAGCGATGATCTCAGCGATTTCCCTCTGCCAGGGAACGTGAGTGCCTGGCTGGACGAAAAGATTACGCTGGCCGGCTGCAGTTACCTCGCACCTGAGAATACGAACTTGCCGATGGACCTGCCCAACGACCAGATCGTTATGGGCGCCTTGAAAGACGACAGCGAGCCCGTGGACACCAGCCTGTGGCGCGTGACACCCGTGGCGCAATCCAATCAAGTCGTTTGGGCTTCGTCCGATGAAAACCACATATTTGGCGAAAACCCAGGCCTGGCGATCTGCGCCAGCGGGCGACTCGTGGCTACGATGGATTACCTGACGACATCCAGCGCCATGGGGTACGTTTACACGTCGGATGACGGCGGAGATACCTGGACTCTCCGTGCGGTTTATCCGTTTACTCAGGGACGTCCGTTTGTGGCCGATTCATCACTCTATATCCTCGGCGTTCGCGGACACGACCTTGCCATCATCCGGTCGACCGACTCCGGGACGAGCTGGGGCGAGGCGACGTACCTGACCGGCGGCGGAGACTGGCGGGGGGCGGCCTCGAATGTCTATTACGACGACGGCATGGTTTATCTCGTCATGGATAAACACCTGGAGCGAGGTCTGGGCAGCGCACCGGATCGGGTGGCCGACATCGCACCCGTGTTGATGCGCGCGGATGTGGAAGACGACCTGACGAATGTCGCCAATTGGACGTTCGCATCAGAGTTGGCCTATGTCGACGTTATTGATGATGATGTTGACCTTGAGGATTTCGGCGTGCCCTACTACCCTGCCTTTGCTCCAAATACGTATACCGCGGCAACGGGGCGCGTTTGCCAGCCCAATGGTTGGCTCGAAGCCAACGTCACGAGAATCACCGATCCGAACCATTACTGGTATGATGCGGCGGGCGACACGCTGCACCTGATTTTGCGGGCGCACACCGGAGGGGCCGGTTATGCGGCCCTGCTCAAAGTGGTTGAGAACTCAAACGGCACCATGACCACTTCGCTCGAGCAAGCGCCCTCGGGCGTCGATACGACCTATCTCCCGACTCCCGGCGGGCAAATGAAATCGCATATCGTCTATGACGATCAACTGGATTTGTACTGGATGCTTTCGACTCAGAATACGGATTCGATGACGACGGCCGACGAATTGCCCACGACGCGTGCCGGCCTGCCGTCGAACGAACGGCGGCGGCTGGCTTTGTACTTCTCAAGGAACCTGGTCGACTGGTGCTTCGCGGCGTTGGTCGCCGCTGGTCCGGCTGAGACAGCCTCCCGCCATTATGCCAGCATGGTGATCGACGGCGAGGACCTGCACGTCCTGAGCCGATCGGGGAATCTGGAGGCGAACAGTGCTGAAGAATGTAATTTGATTACGTTCCATACGGTTCGGGACTTCCGACGTTTGGCCGGATATTATCTTGGCGAACGCGGCGTGGCATCGGACTTGCCGACCACGCCAACCGCCGACACCTGGTGCGTACGCCCGCTCGCCGACGCCTACCAGACGCTGTGGCATTCGGGCCGTCCGCTGGTCGATCACGCCTTCAGTCCGGGAATCACGAAGACGTCGACGGGGCGATTGATAGCGACAGCCGATAGTGCGGGAATTTATGTTTCCGACGATCACGGTGCGACGTGGGAGTTCCGCTTCGAACCCATCATGTCGCTGGCCCGTCCCTTCGAAGCGGGCGGAAACGTCTACCTGCTCGGTACGCGAAGCGGCGACATCAACGTGATGGCTTCGGAGGACGACGGAGATCATTGGAGTACCTTTGGCACGGCGATTACCAGTGGTCAGGAATGGCATCAAGCCCCTTCGAACGTCCTTTTTTCCGGCAATAATGTCTATCTTGTGATGGAACGCCGAGTGCCGGACGAACTCAGCGGCGGGTGGTATGTTTCGGAATTGGCGCCGGTCCTGATGCGCGCCAATGTCAATGATGACCTGACGGCGGCCAGCAGTTGGACTTATGCTTCGGAAATCCCCTTTTACGATGAAATCGACGACGCCGCGCTGAATCATTTGGGCATCCCCTTCTACGACGGTTTCTATCCCAATAGCATCACCCTGGCGCCAGGCCGTGTGTTCTATCCGGCGGGGTGGCTCGAAACACACGTGGTGAAGTTCGAAGACTCGTCTCACGAGTGGTATGACCCGGAAGGCAACACATTCCACCTGTTCGCGCGAACGCACACGGGGCGCAGCAACCTCGCCTGCGTAATGAAGGTGGTTGAAAACCAGGATGGGACGATGACCACATCGGCCCAGACCGCTCCCTCGGGCGTCAAGACGCATTACCTGCCGATGCCGGGCGGCCATATTAAGTTCCACGTGCTGTATGACGAGGTCTCTCAACTTTATTGGTTGGTCAGTTCTCAAGCGACCGACTCGATGACCAGGGCGGAACTACTGCCTGAGGATCGGGTCGACTTGCCGACCAATGAGCGCCACCGCCTCCAACTGCACTTCTCGAAGAATATGGTCGATTGGTGTTTCGCCGGTCTGGTGGCCGTCGGTGAGGATAATCGCTCTGCACGGCATTACTGCAGTATGGTGATCGATGGGGATGATTTGTTGATCCTGAGCCGATCGGGAGACGAGTGCGCCGAGTCGGCTCACAATGTCAACATGATCACGCTGCACAAAATCGAGAGTTTCCGCGAACTCGCGTATCTTGATGACGCCTATGGGATTCCGGATCAGACGTTCACGACAACCATCCAGGTAAGCGAAGCGCAGAGCTTTGAATCCGAGATGACTGGCCTGGGTTTCGTCAACAACATCTCCCCTAACTCCAATCGTGTCATGGCCACCTTTGAAACCAACTTCGCCGAAACGTATTTCATCGGCAAGGGGTACTGGGCTCCGCGCGATTACATCGCTCTCTGGCCATTGCACACCGCTTCCCCAACCAATCCGACGCTCTTCTATGACGACGATGACACGCTCGCGAACTTGAGCAACATTCATGGCGACAATTGCGTGGTGGTGGAAGACTCACGAACAGGCGAGGCCGGTGGGGACGACGACTTCCTGCTCATGACCTTTGAACCCGTGGACATTACCGGAGATGACGAAATCTCCGTGACGATCGCCGTGGCGGCCCCGCGAGGTACCGATGCCTATGCGAATACTGCGGCCGACACGACGGACCTGAGCGTTTGGATCATCGTCGATGACGGCGACCCAGTTGAGATCGGGAGCTTCTGCGGCGACGTCTGGAACGATAGCACGACAAATCTGGCCCTGGACATGGACATGGATGGCGTCGGCGAAGGAACGGCGTTGACCAGTACGCTGCAGGATTTCACCTTCACCTACCCAGTCTCGGGTGATGAACTGGTCGTCATGGTGCGCGCCGAGAGTCGACAGAACAACCAGGAAATCGTTTTTGACAACGTCCGGGTGAAATCAGTGACGGTGAGGCCGACGCCTTGATTGCTTGAGACCATTGTTCCTGAACCTATGGAGTGCGCGGCGGAACCTTTATAGATGGAACCACGCGGCCGGTTCGCTCAGATCAAGACCGGAAAAAGTCTTTTGAAAGCATCATCCATGAGAATCATCAGTTGTGCCACCGCTTTGATCTGGTTTGTGCTGTGTGGCTCCGTGGCGCAGGCGTTAAGGGTTACGGTCGATCCCTCCCAGGCAAACGGCACGACCGTTTTTGCCACGCTCCATGCCGCAAGCGAATATATCTCGAATCATAACGATCCGGGAGTCGACGATCGCATCGACGTGATGGTCGATCGATTGGAGGAAAACGACGGTATTTGTGGCTATGATTGGGGAGACCGGCTGACGATCGACGGCGATGGGGACCGAAACGGCACCTGGTGTACGGTGGTTGTCGGCAATAACGGCACTTTCAAGGGGAACACTTACAACTGCTTCTTCCTGATGGACATTTCGGCCGCGGCTCCCTGGCAGGGCCGCTACGTGGTGAAAAACTTTGTTCTGATTCCGAAATTCATTGCCGCGAATCAAAATCCCCCGCAGGTCTACAGTGTTTTTGAGCCGGTGATGAATTTTCACCAGAACACGCAAGGCTCGGTGCTGTTCGACAATATTGTCGTAACCGCCAGTCTCCCGGGGGATGAGGCCGCAAATCCTTTTATCGATCAGCGATCGATGGCGACGCGCTGGGGCCGGCCGTTTGTCTTGACCGCCCGCACGCAAAACGTCGACGCCCGGCTGACGCGAATCGATATCCGTAATACGCTAGTCTCGCAAACGAAAGGATTCGGTGGTGTTGCATCGGTGCTCTACTCGCATGGCGACGACCAGTTGATTTATCTGGGCCCGGGGTTCGCGGCATTGTATTGCGACGGCTCGCGGCTGATTGACGTTAGGCGCGATGCACGCAAGAGCTGCCTGGAGATCGCAGGTCTTCCGGACAATCGCAATCTGTTCCTGGGGAACTCCGTCACCGATGAGCTGCTCAATTTCGAAGTCGAAGATTACACCTTGACCCGAGGCTGGTCGCGAATCGCCTTTACCGATTTTATCGACAATTCCGCCACTGCCGTGGCGCGCACTCAGGCCGGTTTGGGGCTGATCGATCATTGCCTGTTCGCCGAAAATGCCGCGATGAGCGACCCATTCGTATTGGCGTCCCCTTCCGAGAAGATCGCGCCTGAGATAAAAATCAAAGACTGCACCTTTTTCAATATGGGGGCAGGCAGCGAGATTATGCATTTCGGAGCCGGGAACTTTGCGGGGATCGGCTTTAGGACCAACATTGCCACCGGCCCGCGGACGGCGACCTTCGGGCAGGGGCTTTTTGCGGGTAACGGCGCCGATCACGATTACGTCGGCATTTACCCCCTGCATCGCGAGCTTGCCGCGCCCTTGTTCACCGATAGCGATGGTGCACTGGCTTCGCTGACGAAGATCGATGGGAACAATTGCGTAGTCGGGGAAGACACCGGTGCAATTATCGGCGGCGACGGGACGTTTGTGATGACGTTCGATCCCCTGGATATCAAGGGTGTCGACAGCGTGAGCGTCACGTTGGCCGCCGCCGCCCCCCGAACCAATACCTATCCGAATTCCGGATCGTATCAGTCGGATCTGAGTGTCTGGCTGATCGTGGATGGGGGCCCTCCGTTTGAAATCGGGCGCTTCCGTGGCGACAAAGCCAATGACTTCACGACGAATATGGCGCTCGACGCGGACATGGACGGGGTTGGCGAAGGCACTCGCCTGACCAGCGCCTTGCGTGATTTCAGTTTTTCATCGGCCATCTCCGGCGACTCGCTTCAGGTGCAGATCCGCATGACGAGCGATCAGAATCAAGAAGAGATTGTCTATGACAACGTGCGAATTGAGTCATCGTCATTCAACGTGTCTCAAAGCTTCGAAGGTTACGCAGGGTTGTCTCGGTATATTTTCGAAAACGTCATTTATGCCGCGGGATCCAATGAGACCGCGGCTTCTCCCGCGACTTCGGACGTTGCCGTGAATATCAACGCCCCGGTCATTTTACGCCGCTGCGTCTTCCCGGAAAGTGGCCCCTGGCGGCTGCGACCGCCCTATGGCGAAACCTTTCCCCCCGCGCCGTTAGCGGAGGTCGGTTGGGCCAATCTGAATCCCATGGGCGCCACGGTTTTTGAGAATTGCTCCAATGCGGATCCGCAATTTGTCTCGGATGACCCGTCCGATTATCCATTGCCGGACGATCTGACTTCCTGGCAGGCGCGCAAGATCACCCTGGATGGTTGCGACTTCCTCAAGCCGACGCAGTCGCAGTTGCCTTTCAATCTGGCCGCCCAGGAGATCGTCAAGGGGGCCTTGGCCGACGACCGGACCCCGGTGGATACCGGGTTGTGGCGGGTGCGGCCGTTGGCGCAATCTTACCGCAATATCTGGGTATCTTCGGATGCATCGCAGCGATTTGCCGAAAAGCCTCGGCTGGCGCTCTGTCCCACCGGGCGGTTGGTCGCATCGATGACCTATACGACCAACAGCAACCAACTGGGCGTCGTCTATACTTCCGACGACAAGGGGCAGAATTGGGTGCACCGCCGGACGTTCCGCTTCGTGGGAGGACGTCCTTTCGTTGCCGGGGATAATCTATACATCCTGGGCTGCGATCCGGACCTCGTGATCATGCGGTCCAGCGATTGGGGCGATACCTGGGAAGAGCCGCGCAAGCTGAGTCTTAACGAGCGGTGGTATGGGGCGGCGGCCAATGTTCACTATGAGGGGGGCCAGGTCTATCTTGTGATGAGCAGGCATCTGGATCGGGCGCAAGGGACGGATCCCGACCGGGTGGCCGACCTGGCGCCGGTTTTGATGCGGGCGGCCGTAGGCGACGACCTGACGCTTGTCGAAAACTGGACGTTCGCCGAGGCGCCAAGCTTCGTCGATCTCATCGACGACAAGGCGCTCGATGATTTTGGCGTGCCCTACTACCCGGCCTACCAGCCCGAAACGTATACGGTCGCGGAGGGTCGCTTGAGCTGGCCCAGCGGCTGGCTCGATGGCAACGTGACGCGCATCCTGGACAGCACTCACTACTGGCACGGCGCCGACGAAAAAACATTCCACCTGTTGTTGCGCGCCCAAACCGGCGGTGCGGGTTACGGCGCGCTGCTCAAGGTGGTCGAGCATGCCGACGGCAGCATGGCCACAAGCCTGGAAGAAGCCCCGTCCGGAGTCACGACGACCTTCTTGCCGTTGCCCGGCGGACAGTCGGGATTCTGCATTTTGTATGACGAACCGACGGGGCTGTACTGGCTGCTTTCGACGCAAACGACTGATGCGATGATTTGGCCCGAGCAGTTGCCGAGTCGTCGCGCGGGCCTGCCAGCCGCCGAATCGCGACGGCTCGCGCTCCATTTTTCCAGAAATCTGGTCGATTGGTGTTTCGGAGGGCTCGTAGCCTTTGGACCCGCCGATCAGGCGTCGCGCACCGACGCGAGCATGGTCATCGACGGGGACGATCTCCATGTGATTTGCTCTTCGGGCGACCTCCAGGCTATGGACTCGGACCACTGCAATCGAGTGACTTTCCATACGGTGCGGGACTTCCGGCGATTGGCGGACTATCTCGTGGGCACGTCGGGCGTCAACTCCGTTCTGCCGGCTGTGCCCGACGCGGACGATTGGCGCGTGCGCCCCCTGGCCAATGCCTACACGACGCTGTGGCACGCGACGGCTCCGCGCCTGAAGTACAGCCGCGACCCGGCCCTGGCCCGGTGCCCCAACGGTCGCCTGATCGCATCGGGCGGCGAGATTGGCATCTATACGTCGGACGATCACGGGCTCAGTTGGGAGTTCAAAGCCGATCATAACATGTCGCAGGCGCGTCCCTTCGTGGCGGGCCAGAGCTTGTATCTGTTGGGGCACAAGCACGACCTGACCATTTTGCGCTCCGACGACTGGGGCGAAACCTGGGACGCCTTCCCGAGTTATCTGACCAGTGGGCAGGAGTGGCACCAGGCGCCTTGCAACGTTCATTATGCCAATGGCTACGTCTACATCGTGATGGAACGCCAGATCCCGAATCAGTTGCCCAACGGCTGGTGGTATGTCTCGGAACTGGCGCCGGTGCTGATGCGCGGCAAGGTGAACGACGATTTGCGAGTGCCGTCCAACTGGACGTTTGCTTCGCAGGTGCCGTTCTACAATGAAATCGACGACCGCGCGCTCCAGCACCTGGGGATTCCGTTTTACCCCGGGTATTATCCCGACCGTCATCCGATCGTCAGCGGCCGGATTTTCTATCCGGCGGGCTGGCTGGAGACCAACGTCGTCCAATTCGTCGATCCGGCGCACCAGTGGTATGACCCCGCGGGTCGGACGTTCCACTTGTTTGCGCGCACCCACTCGGGACGCTCCAATTTAGCGCACGTAATGAAGGTGATCGAGAACGACGATGGTTCGATGACGACCATGGCCCAGACGGCTCCTTCCGGCGTGAAAATGCATTATGTGCCCATGCCGGGCGGCCATATCAAATTCCACGTGCTGTATGATGAAGAGACGCGGCTTTACTGGCTGCTCAGTTCCCAGGCGACCGACTCGATGAAGCGCGCCGAAATGCTGCCCGAGGATCGCTTCGACTTGCCGACCAACGAACGCGAACGGCTTCAGTTGCATTTCTCACGAAACATGATGGATTGGTGTTTCGCCGGGCTGGTCGCCGTCGGAGAATCGAGCCGGGCGGCGCGCCACTATGCCAGCATGGTGATCGACGGGGACGATTTGTTGATTCTCAGCCGCTCGGGTGATGAAACGGCCAAGGATGCGCATAACGGAAACATCCTGTCATTACACACAATCCGGAACTTCCGGGCGCTGGCCTACCTCGACGACCCTTACGGTCTGAGCGACGAGGCCTATGCGACGCACCCCGGTCGGGACGCGGTGCAGGACTTTGAAAGCAATTCGGCGGGATTGGGCTACACAACCAATCTCGACCCGGCGGGGAGCGCCCTGAGCACGCATTATGGCCCCTCGAGCGCGCTCTTTACCGGCAACGGCGTAATGCGGGACTATTACGGGGTTTATCCCCTGCACACGCAGACCGATCCCCCGTTGTTCACGGACGAGGACGGCGCTCTGGCGTCGATTACCCCGCTCAGTGGCGAGCGCTTTATCGCGGGGGAGGATACGCGGGCGAGGTCGCTGGACGGCGACCGGGTGACGATGCGCTTTGAACCGGTCGATATCTCCAGTGCCGATGAGGTAGCGATCACCCTGGCCGCGGCGGCTCCGCGATCCCCCGATGCCTATGCCAACGCCCCGGACAGTGTCAGCGACCTGAGCCTGTGGATTGCGGTCGATGAAGCCCCGCCGCTGATGATCGGCCGGTTTCGCGGTGATGCGCAGAATGACTACACCACCAACCTGAGCCTGGACACGGACCTGGACGGGGTGGGGGACTCCGTGGCCTTGAGCTCGGCCTTTCAGGATTTCACTTTCAGCGCTCCCGTTTCGGGATCGGCCCTGAGGGCGGAGGTTCAGCTGCAAAGCTGCCAGAACGACCAGGAAATTGCCTTCGACCACGTGCGCATCACCCCGCTTGCGAGCATCCCGGCCTCGCAGACTCGTTGCCAAGTCCCCTTTTCCCTTTGGGAGTGAGTCTCTGAATGACGGCGATCTTTCCGGCGCCAGAGCCCGGGGGGCAGGGGTAGAAGCCCTTAGGAAATAGCCAGAAATGACAAACGGTGTAAATCAAATCTCAGAGGGTCCCAGAGAGCGTGCACGGGTATCCACCAGACGGCAAAAAACCCATAAAAAGGAGGGATATTTGGGCGTTAGCGGCGGCACAATAGCTTGCAGAATAAGGTTGACAAGGTTGTCGTTCCTCGCCTAGTATGCGCAAGGGATGATGAACGGTG
>DAOSJS010000096.1:0-12123 GCA_035367355.1 Candidatus Hydrogenedentota bacterium | reverse complement strand
GTTATCGCCCAGCTGGAACCCGTCACACACGCCCGCAGCGATGGCGATCACGTTTTTGAGCGCACCACCCAATCCCACACCGGCAATATCGGTGCTGGTATAGACGCGGAACGCGTCCGCCATGAAAACCTGCTGCACGGTCTGGCACACGCCGAGATCGACGCCGGCGGCGACGAGCGAAGCCGGCAGATCGCGTGCAACTTCTTCGGCGTGGCTGGGACCGGACAGCGTCACAACAGGGCAGGGGCCGCTGACCTCGTGGATGACCTCATCCATTCGGAGGAGGGTAGTATTTTCAATGCCTTTGGCGGCGTTGATGCGGATCGTGGCGGGGGAAAACGGGTGCGCCTCGAGCACCGCCCGCATGCCATGCGAGGGTACGGCGAGCACCACGGCCTCGACTTCGGGATCGGCCTCCCGAGACACCTCAATTTCCCGGGGAAGGAGGATTCCAGGGAGAAAATACGGGCTGCGCCGCTCGTCCCGGAGCATGTCCGGGCCGTCCTGTTCGCGGGCCCAGAGGCGCACGTGATGGCCATTCATGGCCAGGCGCCGCGCCAATGCCAGTCCCCAGCTTCCAGAGCCCATGACTTGAACGTACATGGCAGTCATCCTGTCGGTGGAATGCGGCCCATTCGATAGACCCGTAAAAAGCTCGGGGCCGGCCAGGGTTCGTCGCGCGGCCGGTCGCGATTGGCCCCCAGCGTCTCCCACCGCAGCATATACCAGTCCTCGCCGCCGGGCGTCTCGCCGGAATCGGGGCACCACTGGACGTGCATCCCTGGAAAGTCACTTTCGGGGACGCGAGCGTCCGGCGGCGCGACCACGGAACCCCAGGGCTTGTGCTGGGCTTTTCCCACTGGTTTGAGGGTTGCCGGGTCGAGCACCCAGAGGCCGCCGTTTTCGGAAAAACTGAACGATTGCATCAGCGTGCCATCGACGACCGATACCCCGCTGACATGTACATCAAACGGAATGGCGCCCTTACCGCCGAATTCCCAGCGCCGGGTCCAGTCTGAGGCTTGATAGAATTTCCAGACGCCATCTTCAAGACGGGCGTTGTAGATCTGAGTGTTTCCCGCCGCGTCGTACTTGTGGTAACTGAGAATGACGCGGTTCTGGCCGTCGAATCCGACGTGGGTGTTGCCGTTGATGATGCCGCCGCCCGGGGGAACCGGATCAACGATTTCGCCGTTGTCGACGGTGATGGGAAGGGTAAGCGCCAGGCCCTGGCTCGTTTCCCAGTGGATGAGGTCCCTGCTCCGGGCGTACGACAAGTCGTGATTGGTGGCGCAATCCGGAGTGTTGCGCCACACCCAGACCAGGTGGTACCACCCGTCCGGGCCGAGCCTGGGGCCATTGGCGTAGGCGTTCATTTTGCCCTGGCCATCGAGCAGGGGTTCGTCGAGCAGCCGCCGCCAGGATTGCGTCTCAGTATCGTAGACTGTGTAGAGGTTTATTCCATTTCCGCTCGAGCCGTGCCGGTATTCAAAGAGAAACTCGCCGTTGGGTCCGGTCAGAAATTTGGGGTAGGTGCATTTGTCCTCCATGCTGCCCACGAGCGCGGTGACGCGCTCAAAGGTGGTGATGTCGCCCGGCTCACGGGTTTTGAAGTAGATCAGGGGCGCGCAGTGCATGTTGCCGGAGAGGTGGATGCAGCCTGCGGCGTCGAACGCCATGGTGACCGAATTATGGCTGTCCCAGTGCACCTGCTCGGGAAGATGGACCTGGATCCATTCGGCATGGCCAAGCATCCGCTGGGCGACAGTCATCCGGCGGCTGGCATCGTAAAACGCCACATACTGCTGGTCGCCGCGGGTCAGCAGGCAGAAACCGACAGGATGGCCCGACCACACGGGCGCCACGTCCACGATCTCTTTCACGCCATACGAATCGCCGTCGTCTCCGGAAGCGGCATTCGGGAGGGTGCTGGCGGCCACGGCGTACACCGCCAGCAGTCGAAGCGTTAAGGTGTGCATGACGACTATCCCCCGGTTTTTCTGCAACATGAGCCCGGCGAAACCGGTTGGCGCCGCCGGGCGTTCCGTCCTCGCGAACGTTACTGCAATACGGCGCCGGTGTTGGCGCTTGTAACCATGCGCTGGTACCGCTGCAGCCAGCCGCTGAGCTTGCGGTCCGGGGGTGGCCCGAGGGCCTTGCGGCGCTGCTCCAGTTCTGCGGCGTCGAGCTTCACATTGAGAGTGCGGCCGGGGATGTTGATTTCGATGGTGTCGCCGTCCTGGATCAGGCCGATGGGCCCGCCGGCGGCAGCTTCCGGACTGACGTGGCCGATGCAGTTGCCGCGCGTGCCTCCGGAGAACCGGCCGTCGGTAATCAGGCTCACTTTGGTGCCCAGACCCATGCCCATGATGGCGGATGTCGGAGAGAGCATCTCCTTCATGCCGGGGCCGCCCTGGGGGCCTTCATAGCGGATGACCACCACATGGCCTTCCTTCACCTTGCCTTCAAGGATGCCCGCCATCGCATCTTCCTCGCTGTCGAAGCAGATGGCGGTGCCGGTGTGCTTGAGGATCTCGGGAGCCACGCCGGCCGCCTTGATCACCGCGCCGTCCGGCGCGATGTTGCCAAACAGTACCGCCAGACCGCCGGTATCCGAATAGGGATTGTCCAGACTGCGGATGATTTCGGGATCTTTCGATGCCGCGCCCGCGATATTCTCGCCCAGCGTCTTTTGCGTGACCGTAAGGCAATCCAGGTGCAAAACGCCGTCTTTTTTCGCAAGTTCTGCGAGAATGGCGGAGATGCCGCCCGCGCGGTCCACGTCTTCCATGTGGACATTGTTCGAAGGGGAAACCTTGCAGATATTCGGGACACGGGCCGAGACGTCGTTGAGGCGTTGCAGCGGGTACTCGATATCGCCCTCACTCGCGATGGCGAGCGTGTGCAGCACGGTGTTGGTCGAGCCGCCCATGGCCATGTCGAGCGCGAAGGCGTTGTCGATGGATTTCGGGGTAATGATGTCGCGCGGTTTGATGTCGGCCTTCACGAGTTCGACGATCTGGCGGCCGGCCGCCCGCACGAGTTCGCGGCGCTCCGCAGTCGTGGCGAGAAGGGAGCCGTTTCCAGGCAGCGCCATGCCCAGGGCTTCGCAGAGGCAGTTCATTGAATTGGCGGTGAACATGCCCGAGCACGAGCCGCAGCCGGGACAGGCATTGCGTTCCAGCTCAAACAGCTCGTCGTCGGTGAGGTTGCCCTGTTTGTAGGCGCCGACGCCTTCAAAGACGGTGATCAGGTCGATCGCCCGGCCGTCGCGAGTGCGGCCCGCGGCCATGGGTCCGCCCGACACAAAGATGGTCGGGATATTGCAGCGGATGGATGCCATCAGCATGCCCGGCACGATCTTGTCGCAGTTGGGGATACAGACCATGCCGTCAAACATGTGGGCGCGCACCATGGTCTCGACGCAGTCCGCAATGAGTTCGCGCGACGGCAGGCTGTATTTCATGCCGGTATGCCCCATGGCGATGCCGTCGTCCACGCCGATGGTGTTGAATTCAAAGGGGACGCCGCCCGCCTCGCGAACGGCCTCCTTGGCAAGCCGGCCCAGTTCGTCGAGGTGGACGTGGCCGGGGACGATTTCGTTAAAACTGTTGCAGATGGCGATAAACGGCTTGTTGAAATCCTCGCGATCCTTGATCTGGCCCGTGGCCCACAGGAGGGAGCGGTGGGGGGCGCGCTCAAAACCTTTCTTGACGACATCGCTTCTCATGGCACAACTGATCCTTCCGATTGTTGAGTGACGATCCGCAGGATAAGGCCTTCAGTATACCCCGCTCGCTGGACTGGTACCAATTTCCCGGCTTCGGCGTGGTATTATCGTCAAAAAGTGACACAAAACAGGCTGCACCAGGAGAGTCAGATGAGCAAGAGCATCGTCATTGTGGGCGCGTCAACCGATCGCACAAAATACGGCAATAAAGCCGTGCGCGCATTCAGGGATGGCGGGTGGACCGTCTATCCTGTCAATCCGAAAGGCGGAGAAGTGGAAGGATTGAAGTGCTACACGGCGATCGAAGACGTGCCGGGCCCGATCGATCGCGTTTCGATGTATGTGCCTCCCCGGCACGGCATGCGCATGCTCGAGGCGATCGCCGCGAAAAAACCGGCGGAGTTCTTTCTCAACCCGGGTTCCGACGACGACGCACTGATTGAGCGCGCCCGGGAGCTTGGCCTGAATCCCGTGCAGGCGTGCAGCATCGTGAATATTGGCCTTCGCCCCGATATGTATCCCGACGAATAGAGGTTTCCAGCGGTATTCTTCAGGCAGCGGATAACGGCGCTTGCTGCGGCCTCTGATGCCGTCTTCTGAGGCATTCAGCCGCTATTCCGTCTCCACCAGCTCGATCTCATAGACCCGGGGCCAGAGTTTTCCCGTAATGAACAGGCGGTTCGCGGTCGGGTCCCAGGCGATGCCATTCAGCACATCTTCGCCGCCGCTGCGGTCTCCGGGGAGAGGCAGGCCGGCGAGTTCCACCCAGGCCCGCACTTCGCCGGTCGACGGGTCAATGCGGGCGATGCGATCCGTCCTCCAGATGTTGGCGTAGATCTCCCCATCGATGTATTCGAGTTCATTCAAACGGTTTACAGGTCCGCGCGGGCCGGTAACCTGAAGCTGGCCAATTCGTTCAAAGGTCTCGGGATCAAGAAAATACAGCCTGGAGCTGCCGTCGCTCATGATGAGCCGCTGGCCGTCGTAGGTGAGCCCCCAGCCCTCGGTGGGGTACGTGAACTGTCCGATGCGCTCGAAGGTCTGTTTATCGTACACGAACCCGATCTGGCTGCGCCACGTGAGTTGGATGATGCGGTCGCCCACGAGGGCGATGCCTTCGCCGAAGTAGTCTCCTTCCAGCGGGGCCAGCTGCGCGACGACTCCGGTTTCGGGGACGACCCGGCGCAGTGAGGATCTGCCGCGCAATCCGGTTCCTTCGTAAAAACAGCCATCCTCAAACGCGAACCCCTGCGTGAACGCCTCAGGATCGTGAGGAAACGAATTGACCACGCGGTAGGAACAGGAAGGGATCTTTCCCGGAGCGTTCCCGGGCATCTCGACGCATGCAAGGGGCACTCCGGCCAGGAGCGCCATTACAAGCAGGGACGGGCAGAATCGTGCGGTTTGGCGGAGCATCACGGTACCTCGGGTTCATGGATTGCATCGTGTTCTTCGCAACATTCTACCACGCGCGGAAGAGGCCCGCGCGAGCCTTTCCCGGTAGCGCCGGGGATACTCAGGGCGAACAGGACCAGTGAACCGAAATACAGGGGCAATCCCACTACCGAATTCAGGTAGTCGTACTGCACGAACATGCCCCGCGCGACAAACAAGTCCGAGACATAAAAAACCGACGCGGCGATCGCGAGCAGCGGCGCCCGGTGCCGCCAGGAAGCCCCCGACGCGAACGCGGCCATCAGCGAGATCACGAAGAGATAGGCAAGAACCGGCGCCACGCGCTCCGGAGGCACGCGTTCATACAGCCAGAGCAGGACTGCGCCTGCCGCCAGGGTGAGCACCCCACTGGCAACGGCGAACGGCTTTAAGCTGATGCCTCGTGCCAGGGATGCGATTGCGAATGCCATATGGCCCAGCAGAAAGGCCAGCAGCCCCGGCAGAAAACCGTACGTGCCCAGGAGCCGGTCGCCGAGCCAGCAACAGAGCAGGCCCAGGAAGAGCCAGCGTCCATACCAGGTGGCATGCGCTCCGCAAACCAGCGCCAGCAGTACGGGCGAGAGGCAGGCGATAATGCGCAGGGCCCGGGCCAGTTCAGGATTGCCCGCCTGATAGGCCAGGAGCATGCCGGCGCAGCTCCCGATCGACGAGCAGGTGAACAGCACCTGCAACCCGGTCAGCGTAGCGCGCGTCTGCGGCCTAATCCGCATGGGCCGGGGCCGTATCGTGCTCTTCGAGGCGCCAGCACGCCGTCCAGGCGAAGAGCATACAGGCGGCATAATAGAGGGGATAACAGAAATAGCCATTGACCGAGCCGGTATCGGTGAACCGCCACCGGGCCACGAAGATGTCGGACACGAAAAAAAGCATGGCAGCCAGCAGGACGAGGTGGCGCCGCCGTGACGCGGGAACACCCGACGCGAAGAAAACCATCGCGGAGATCACCGCAATATATGCGAAGGCCAGTGGCCGGTCCGCGCCGTAAATGCCCGGGTACAGCCAGATCAAAACGCCGGCGTCAACCAGCAGCAGCAGGGGCAGGGCACGCAATGCCCGCAACCAGTCCACGCCCAGGATCCAAAATGCCGCGACAAAGAAAATGTGGGCTACCAGGAACGCCATCGCCCCCCAGATGAAGTCATGCCAGCCCAGATAATCTCCGAGAGCGCAGCAGACGAGTCCGCTCAGTAGAAGCCGCCCGAATACGGAGCGCAGCGCCCCTCCCACCACGGCCACCAGCAGAAAACATCCTGACGCGAACATCAGAAAGCCCCAGCGGTAAGGGTGTACCGCCTGCGATGCGATACTCAGCACAACCCCCACGATGCTCAGGCTCGCGAACGCCGTGAACACTCCGCAGAAGATGCGCCTGCGCTCCCAATCGTCCAAAGCTCCGGCCAGCTGGCCCCAGAGTCCGGCATCACGTTGATATCCCATCTGCTGTGTTTCCGTTCTGTGTCCCAATGCGCCCGGCCCCCGGCAGACCACTGCCGTCAGAAGAACCACGATAGAACATGGTTCGTACGCACGGCATCCGTGCGCGCACCCTATGACACGCTTCCGGCGAGTCTAGCGGCGAATTCGACCAAAAGTCAACAAAATGACCCGCCAAACCGCCAGCACAGATCCAGATCTGCAGCGAGGCATGCCTTTGGGCATGAACGGCGTGATTCCGGGGTCTTCAGGCCGCGCTGCATCTATGGAGAGCATACGCGCGACAAAGAGCCTCGCGAAAGCACGAGGCTCCCGCGCAAGGCAGCCGGCTTTGCTCTTAAAACTCCCCCTGACGCGCGTGCATCAGGGACGGGATGTCAGCTGGCCTGTTTTCCGCGGCACAAAATCCGGTCGAGTGAGATGGCATTGTCCCGCCATGCCAGCCACAACGCCACGGCCGCCATGAACACGTAATTGAGGTTGTCCGCGACGGTGGCGTGGTCCTGCTGGACCATTTTCCCGAAAGCCAGGCTGATGAGGGTGAGCCCGGCGATAGATAGTGAAGTCCGAGTGAAAAGTCCCAGAATCAGGACGGTCCCCAGTGTGAATTCCACGTACGGTAAGACGTATGCATAGGGAAGGAGGAGCACCCGGGGCAGGTAGGTGCCTTCAAAATCCTGAAGTATGTATTGGGCGAATCCGGCCGGACCGGGACCCACAAATTTCCCCACCGCGGCGAAGAAGAATAGCGCACCCAGAGCAAACCGCAACAAGAAACCGGCCACACTCTCCGAAGAAAGGGATTTGATGACACGCACTGCTTCCGACATCGTCCAACCTCCATTCGTTACTGTCGTCCACGTTCTGGGACGTAACACGTACGACGGAAGATTCACTCCCCGGCGGGATGTCAGGCCGACTCCATCCGGCGGAGAATGGCCTCAGTGAATGATGTGGTGGTCCCCTGTCCGCCGATGTCCCGGGTGATTTCTTCCGGATTTGCATCCCGTAAAACACGGTCGTATGCGGTTTTAATCCGTGTGGCCGCGTCCCGCTCACCCAGATGGTTCAGCATCATCACACCGCTCATGATGAGCGCCAGGGGGTTGGCCAGGTTTTTGCCGGCGAGGTCCGGCGCACTGCCGTGTACAGCCTCAAATACGGCGCAGTCGTCGCCGATGTTCGCGCCGGGTACCACGCCGAGCCCGCCAACGAGTCCCGCGCAGAGGTCGCTGATCATGTCGCCGTACAGGTTTTCGAGCAGGAGGATATCGAACTCGCCCGGATCACGAACCAGGCGCATGCAGCCATTGTCGACGATGAATTCGTCATAACGAATGTCCGTAGCTTCTTCTTCGTGGATCTTGCGGGCGCACTCCAGAAACAGGCCATCCGTCAGCTTCATGATGTTGGCCTTGTGAAAGACGGTCACGCGTTGCCGTCCGCGCTCGCGGGCATACTGGAAGGCGAACCGCGCGATGCGCTCGCAGGCGGGCCGAGTGGCGATTTTGAGGCTCTGCACCACGCCAGTCGTGATTTCGTTCTCGATTCCCGAATACAGGCCTTCGGTGTTTTCGCGGATGACGACCAGTTCGACATCCTCGTAGCGTGTTTTCACGCCCGGCATACTGCGCACGGGACGTACTGCCGCATAGAGATTGAGCCGTTTGCGCAGCTGGACGTTCACGCTCCGGAACCCTTTGCCGATCGGCGTGGTGATCGGCCCTTTCAGGGCCACGCGGTGGGTCTCGATGGCCTGCACGGTCGAGTCAGGCAACACATCGCCGTGCTCGGCGACCGCTCCCGCCCCGGCGGACAATTCCACCCAATTGATGTGTGCATTCGCGGCGTCGATAACGCGGCGCGCGGCTTCCGATACTTCGGGGCCGATTCCATCCCCAGGGATCAGACATACCGTGTACGACATGGAGCTTCCTCTCATATAATGTGCAGCCGGCTTCTGGCTTGAACCGAATGGTGCTTTACGGGAAGCCGCCGCCATCCATCCCCAGCCCGCATCGTGACCTGGCAAGTGCGGCCGTGGGCGCTCGGGATGACCGGCTTCCTCTGGGGCACATTTTATGCCATCCCGATAGGAAAAGTCGCCATTACGCGGGAAAATCAGTAAATGACCAGACCCAGACGCCTTTTTCGCAAATTTCAGCGATCCTGGCGCGGGATTTCTCGATTCGCGGCTGTTTTCGCGATAAAATGGCTCCGGTGAGGGCATGCAGGCACCTGTGGGAAAGATCCTGGGGCACCCGGCCCACCATGCCGGCCATGCGCGTCGCGAGGCTCCGGTGCAAGTGCCGCGGCGGCCTCATCCGCGAGCTGGATGCCGGCTGGCAGGCTTGGCAGGGGCAATAGGCCATCATGGAAAGCGACGATAGCGACATAGCACGCGATGCCAGCGAATCCCTGAATGCGCTGGACGCCATGCGCGCGATCTGGCGGAACGACGCAGTGGGGACGTGGCAATGGGATCTCCACACCGGAAAAGCGTTGTGGAACACGCGCATGTTCGAGCTGCTTGGCCTGGATCCCACGGTAGACACGATCTCCGGCGCGATGCTTCTTGACACGGTCGTGCCGGAAGATCGCCCGCGTATCGAATCGGCTATCGCGGAATGCATCCGCACGGCAAAGCCTTTCGAGGGGGAATTTCAGATTGTGCGTCCAGACGGAGAGATGCGGTGGCTTTTCGCTCGCGGCGCAGGCATGCACGGAGAACCGGGCGCCCCATCCGAACTGCTTGGGGTGGTCATCGACATCACCGAGCGTAAACGCGATGAAATTGAAGTGCAGCGAGCCACCCGGAACCTCGAAGTCCGGCTCGGGGAGGATTCGGAGACCAGCACGCAACAGCCGCGGGAGCTGAGGCGGCTTGCCGCGCAGCTCACGCAGGCTGAACTCGCCGAACGGAAACGTATAGCCGGTTTGCTGCACGACACCGTGCAACAGACCCTGGTCGCGGCGATTCTGGGGGCGGAGAAGGCCCGGCGCCAGATCAGCAACGCCGGCGCCCGGGATACGCTGCTGAAAGTCATTACCGCCATTCAGGAGGTCGTTGCCCGGACGCGCCTGCTGTCGATTCAGCTCGATCCCCCGGTCCTGGCCCAGAGCACCCTGTCGGAATCGCTGCGCTGGCTCGCGGCGAGCAAACGGGAACACTATGGATTACAGGTCACCTTCCAGGAATCGGCGGAACCCGCCGCCCCGTCCGAAGAAGTAAAGTTTTTCCTGTTTGAAGCCGCACGGGAGCTTCTCTTTAACGTGGTCAAGCACGGCGGAGTGCTGGCGGCCTCCATGAGCCTGACCGCCCAGGACGGGGCGCTCTGCCTCTCGATCGACGACGAGGGCCAGGGCTGCAACCTCGACCTGCTCGGAGACGCCTCCGGTGAACATGGCCTCGGACTTGCCATGATTCGGGACCGTGCCGCCATGCTGGGCGGCGAAGTATCGCTGTCGTCCGCGCCTGACGCAGGATTTCACGTGCGTATCCGGGTTCCTCTGGACGACTGACCGGCCGCGTTTAAGGGCGGCAGCGTCAGGCCGTGACCTCGCGATGCCGGGAGTCGCGGAACGCATGCCCAATAGCGACCAGTACGAGAAACCCGCCGATGATCAGGGCAGTCTTGAGCCCTCCAAAGCGCGAATAGATGCTCCAGAAAGCGCCCACACAGGCCAGCAGGCACGAAAACACCATGAGAATGTTCCAGACGATCCGTTTGGCGCCCATCGGAGTGTCGGCGCCAAGGTACTTCCGCTGGTTCATGAGCAGGAAAAACGAAATGTAGGCAAACGGCAGCAAGGTCATGCAGAACACCGACGTCGGAACCGCCAGCCACATGTACGCGCCTTTCCAGAACAGCGGCACCACAATGGCGATCGCGGGCATGAACATGCCCACGCGCTGTTGCCAGCCCCGCGCGGGCACATCGAGCAGGGCGCAGAAGCACAGACCATTGATCAACGTGAGCATCGTGGCCGCGCCCGTAGCCATGCCCATAACGCCCAGTCCAAAAACATACCGGGCAAATTTGTCGCCCGTGATGGGCGCAAGGGCCGCCGCAAGATTGAATGCGTCGCGGCGCACAATCATGGCCGCGATCGTGCGGTCGGACTCCGGCAGGGCCGCCTTTTGGGCCTCAAGTTCTTCCGGGGTGAGCGCCGCGCAGGCTTCCTCGCCGATCTCCGCCTTCACGCGCCCGGCCAGCAATTCGGCGTAGGGACCGACCAGATTGGCCGCGGGTTGAATGGGCGTTCCCTGGCTGTCGGTCTCGCCAAGCAGGCCCGGCGCCGCCACACCGTGAAACTGGCTGGCCGCCGCGATGACTACGCAGCTCGTGGCGATCAGGAAGGGGAAGAACAGGCCCGTAGACAGGTCAAAGATGGCCAGTCCGCGGAACTCGCGATCCCAGCCTTTCCGCAGCATCGAATATGGGAGCAGGAAGGTCATGTTGATGCCCACGGCGGTCGCGCCCGCGCTAATCATGACGTCGCGCTGCTGGCCGACGATCATGCTCGACCAGTAGCCCTGATAGGCGGGGGCGACGTGGGCAATCTGTTCCGCAAACGCTGAGACCGGTTGAGTGAGCAGCTGCGTGTGGAACGTGAATCCGCTCAGGATTTCGCCGAACTGGATCTGGCCGGTCATCAGCAGCCTGACGACCACGGCGACGAAACAGGCGACCGTCGTGCCCACGAGGCATTTCACCAGGATGTCAAAAATCTTGGCGCCTTTGCCGCCGATGCTGTAGAGCATGCTGGCCGACATGGCGATGCAGAGGACGATGGCCGCGGCCACGTACAGGCCGGCCCCGCCCAGAGCGCCGTTTTCACCCAGAAGGCCTTCGAAGAGGTTCTGGCGCAGCGAGGCAATGCCCAGGCTGTACTGGGGTATCGACCAGACGATGTTGGCGGTCATGGAGGCCAGGAGCCAGCCCCAGCCCAGCACCGGGTTGACGTGGCGGTTGATGGCTTTCAGCGGCGTTTCGTCGGTGCTCAGCGTTACGTAGGAAATGGCGCTCAGCATGATGATGCCGGCCACCATGGCCAGGGGTTGCAGCCACAGGAAGGCGAATCCGCCCAGAAGGCCCAGGTACATGCTGGACGACAGGGAACCTCCGCCCAGTGTGATCGCGCTCTGAAGCCACCCCGGTCCCGACAACCGGACAAATACGCCCGTCAGAGCGCCTTTGCCTTTCTGGCGGGCTTCCACGATCATCTGCCGATCGCGCTCGATCTGCGGATTCATGGAAAGTTCGCTCCGTTTACGTCTGTCTTCCTGAGCCATGGAATGCAGTCTCCTCTCTTCAGTCTTTTCGGGTGCGAACGCCGCGGCTGGCCCTCCTGCGGGGCCGGTATGGCCTCATACGTATGCGTGGGCGCCCGCGTGGCCTGCGGACAGCAGGCGGTTCCTGCGCGTCAACGCTGGTCTTCGATGGCGTCCCATGCACCTGTTCCCCGCGCTGCCGCAGCCGTTGCGCTGGTACATGGGCCGG
>DAOSJS010000095.1:0-12123 GCA_035367355.1 Candidatus Hydrogenedentota bacterium | reverse complement strand
CGCGCGCGAACGGGTAAACGTGGTAGAATCCACTGGATGCGCGGCATGACATCACAGCGCGCGGTTGAAATATAGAAAAGCAGCTACGCCTGTGAAGCAAGAGAAGTGCATGAGGCGGTATTCATGACGACGGGCACCCATTCCCGGCGGAGGTTCCTGGCCCGGTCCACCGCCCTCGGCGCCGCAACCGCCCTGGCGGCGCGCGGCGCCCGTGCGAGCGAAAAATCGCGCCCTGAACCGAAAACACCGGCGGAACCACTCCGCTGCGCCGTGATCGGTGTCGGTAAACGCGGTGGGGCGCTCCTTCAGACTCTGCTCGAACTGGACTCCGTCCAGGTCGTGGCGCTTGCCGACACCTATGACGTGTGGCGGAACCGCGCCCTGGCCTGGTGCAAACAAAAAAATGGGGAGACTTCCGACTACGTCGAGTACGAACACCTGCTGAAAAAAGAAAAGCTGGATGCAGTGTTCATCGCAACCCCGCCGCATACCCTGGCTCCCGCCGCGCTGGAAGCTCTCGGCCGTCATTGCGCCGTGTATATCGAACGCCCCATGGCGCTCACCTGGGAGGCCGCCAAGGCCGTCCGCGCCAAAGCCCGCGAGACGGGCGCCGTGGTTCAGGTCGGCAGCCATTACCGCAGCACGGACCTGTATCTCCGGGCCCGGGAGATCCTGGCCTCAGGTGAGCTGGGAAAGCTCGCCATGGTTCAGGTGAATCACTACGACATGGGCCAGGCGCTGGATCCCGAGAGCCTGCCCATAGAGGCCACCGAGGAGAGCCTGCACTGGCCCCTCTTCCTCGGGGATACGCGGGAATACCCGTTCGATCCGCTCCGCTACTTCCACTGGGTGCATTTCGAAGAATACAGCGGGGGACTCAATGGAGGCCTGTTGGCCGATCACCTCGACACCTGCCATTTTCTTGCGGACGCCGGCATGCCTGCGCGCGTGATGTCCGCTGGCTCGCTTGCCAAGTTCAACGATGGCCGTTCCTGCCCCGACACCGTCAACACCATCGTGGAATATCCCAACGGCCTCCAGTTTACGTATACCGCCACCCTGACCAACGAACGATTCGGCGTGGAAGAGCGCTACATCGGCACTGGAGGCGCCCTTTACATCCGCAACATGCAGGAAATGACGATCTACCTCGAAGATATCGAAGAAAACCTGAAGTCCAACGGGCCCAATACCCGCGCGCACATCGAAGACTTTCTCGATGCGGTCCGGTCGGGCGGTACCCCTCGTGCAACCGTCGACGACGGATTCCGCGCCGCCGCGGCCTGCCATATGGCCGTCCTATCCGATCAGACCGGTAAAACCATCGCCTGGGATGCCGGGGAAGAGGCCGTCGCCGTCTAATCTTCGCACCTTCGAATTCCTGGCGCCCGGATTTGGACCGCTCGGTCTCCGCGGGCAGCGATCAGAGTTCCGGCGCGGAACCGCCTTCCACCTCGCCAGTAGCGGGATCGTAGCGCCAGGCGCGGCCCGGGTAGGGATGGGGCGGGACAAATACGAGATCGCCCCCCTCCACGGCCGCCTCGAGTGAAGGCGGCCAGGCGCCGGTGCGCGCCTGGTAACGGTTCACGCCGTTGCGGATGCGGTTTATGCGCCGCTCCAGCTTCTCTTCCTGCAGCGTGGTATTGAGGACTTCGCGGCCGGCCAGAAAAAAACGCCCGCCAAGCGGATCGTCGGGCAAACGCTCGATGATGCCGCCTGCGACCAGGTCGTTCAGGGAATCCGGGAGGCGGTGGTGGCGCTCTTCGTAGAGCTGAACGGCTTTGCCGAGCTGCCGGCATACATCGGCGATGGCCAGTTCATGCAGCTTTCGTTGTGCCAGTTCACGGAGCATTTTTTCGCTGCTGTTCCGGGCCATATCTTCCCACATGGCGCGTTCAAATTCGTCGAGGTCGTGTTGCCGGGCGATGTTGGCGGCGAGGTCGATCACGTATTGTGGGGCCGTCCCGGTGGCAACGGCCAGTTGCAGAAACTGGGCGGCCTGCGCTGGCGAGCCGGGATTCTCCCTCCGGTTGAGCAGGTAGACCATGGCCATCTCGTAGGGCAGTACCCATGCGCCGGGGTTGTGGATCATGCCGCGTTTCATGAGGTCGATGCTGGCGTCGCTGTCGGCTTTGAGGGCCGCCAGGAATACCCCGCCATAGCGGTATACGTCTACAAAATACGGGTCAAGGCGGGTGATGGTGTCGATCATGTGGTTGAGCCAGACATACTTGTGCTCGCCCTTGAACTCCTCGGCGGTGTACTGGATGCATTGGAGCCAGAGCAGGTCGGCAACCACGCTGCTCAGGCCTCCGGTGAAATGGTTGAGCAGCTTTTCGTTGGGCAGATACAGCAGTTCCTCGTCAAACCCGGTCTTGCGGGAGGCATCCATCTGCCTCTGCGCGGCGACGCAGCACGCAAAGCCGATGGCCACGGCCAGCACCCCTGTGAGCAGCCGGCGCGCGATCATACGTCCTTATCCTGAAAGGCCAGCGACGCGATGATGAGCAGGACAGCGGTGTAGACGGCGCCATAGGCCATAGCCCAGAGGATGTAGCCCGGCGCCACCGGCACGCCGTTTGCCGCCTCGGCGCGAATGTCAAAGTTGGAGAAATTGGGAATGATGTAATACACGGCCTGGAGAACGCGCTTTGTGGCGGTGCCGTCAAAATGTGGCGGCAGTTCGGTGAAGATCGTCGTTGCATGACCCACAACATAGGTGGAAAAGACGATGATCGCCCCGAGAATCGGCGAGGTCAGGGCGGAGAGAAGCACGGCCAGCGCGGTGATCAGCAGCAATTGCCAGCCGATCAGCAGTCCCGCCAGAAAAAAGGTGGCGTCGAGGCTGCCGCCCAGAACAACGACATAGACCGCCGCGACAAGCACCATCACCGCTGTCACGAGCGCGAGCAGCGCCGCCAGCCCCAGATATTTCCCGAGAATGAACTCCCAGCGATGCATCGGACGGCACAGGATGGTGTAGATCGTGCGTTTGTCGATCTCTTTGTACACCAGATTCGTCCCCACGAAAATGGCGATCAGCACTCCAAATACCGATACGGCCGCGAGCGACAGGTCTTTGACGATCTTGATATCCTGCCCGATGCTGATCCACCCCAGCGCTTTCGAACCGAAGATGGCGGCTGCGGCAAACAGCAGCAGCACATATAGCACTTTGTCGCGCACTGCTTCCCGGAAGGTATTGCGCGCCACGGCCAGCACTCTCATGACACGGTCTCCTGTTCGCGCACAAAATACTCCTCGAGCGATTCCCGGATGGGCGTGAATTCGGCCAGGGTGCCGCCGGACTGCAGGACGTCCGCCGCGAGGGCGTTGGCGGCCTCCATGTCTTTCACGAAAAAGTGGCGGCCCTGTTCGGATTCGCGGATCCCGTCGGAGCGGGCCGCGAGCACGGTCGCGGCCGCCTCGTTCAAGTCGGCGGCGATGATCTCCACGCGGTTGACCCGGCGGTTAAGAAGTTCGTCAAGCCGTCCCTGCGTGGTCAGGCGGCCCTGGACGAGGATCCCCACGCGGCTGCAGATCTGCTCGACATCGCCAAGCACATGCGAGCTGAAAAAGATGGTCTTGCCCCGTTCGTGAAACAGCAGGATCAATTCGCGGATCATGCGGCGGCCCAGTGGATCGAGGCCCGACATCGGCTCGTCGAGAATGAGTACTTCGGGGTCGCCCACGAGCGCAACGGCGAAACCCAGCCGCTGCCGCATCCCTTTTGAGAAGCCGCGGACCCGCTGCCCGGCAATGCCGCGCAGATCCAGCAGATCGGCCAGCTGTTCCCATTCGGCGGCACGCTCGGCGCGGGTCAATCCATGAAGTTCCCCGTAAAAGTCCAATGTCTCGCGGGGCGTGAGGTATTCGTAAAAATAGGGATTTTCCGGGAGGTAGCCGATGTGCTTGCGGGTGGCGGGCCGGCGCGTGTCCTGCCCCATGACAAACGCCTCGCCTTCCGTGGCGCGGAGCAGGCTGCACAGGATCTTGATCGCGGTGGTTTTACCCGCACCGTTCCGGCCCAGAAACCCGAACACCTCATTGGGCGCGACGGCCAGGCTGAGATTATCCAGCGACTTCACCGCGCCGCGCCCGATATGTCCCCGGTAGATTTTCGTGAGGTTCCTGGTGGCTATTGCGTCCATACACAACCTCTCGGCACCGGTACTGCCCCTGCTCTGTTCATTTCAGCGCGCAACCCGGGCAGAGCGCGCCGGCATCGGTGCCGCGTCCGCCGCTCCCGGGCCGCACGGCTACAGCTTCAAATTGTCCTGTATGCTCCGGACGGCGCGTTTGACGTCGCCGGCATGTCCGAATGCGCTGAGGCGGAAATAGCCTTCACCGCTGGGCCCGAAACCCGACCCCGGAGTGCCGACCACATGGGCCTCGTGGAGCAGTTTGTCGAAAAATTCCCAGGAAGGCATGCCTCCGGGCGTAGCCATCCAGATATAGGGCGCGTTCACGCCGCCGAACACTTCGAGCCCGATGCTTTCCAGGCCTTCGCGGATCACTTTTGCATTGGCCATATAGTAGTCGATGATCGCGCGGCATTCGCGCTGGCCAGCCTCCGAAAGCACTGCCAATCCGCCTTCCTGCACGATATTCGACGCGCCGTTGAACATCGTGGTCTGGCGGCGGAACCACAGACGGTGCAGGGCGCCCGGGCCGCCGTTTTCGCACACCAGTGTCTTGGGCACCACGGACCATCCCAGGCGCACCCCTGTGAATCCGGCCTCTTTCGAAAAGCTGTTGATCTCGATCGCGCAGTCTCGGGCGCCGTCGATCTCGTAGATGGTCCGCGGCAGAGCCGGGTCGGCGATGAACGCCGCATACGCCGCGTCGAAGATGAGGACCGCCTTGTGTGCCAAGGCATAGGAGACGAAACCGGCCAGTTGTTCCCGCGTTGCGACCGTGCCGGTAGGATTATTGGGGCTGCAGATGTAGATGAGGTCCGTTTTTTGCGAAGGCACCTCCGGGAAAAATCCGTTTTCCCGGGTGCAGGGCATGTAGAGAAATCCGTCGTACTGGCCGTTGACCGCCCGGCCCGTGCGGCCTGCGATGACATTGCTGTCGACATACACCGGATAGGCGGGATCCTGCACCGCGACGACGTTGTCAGTGCCGAAGATGGACTGGATGTTCGCGGAATCGGGTTTCGCGCCGTCGCTGACGAAGAATTCGTCCGGTTCCAGAGTCACGCCGTAGGCGGCATAGCGGGCGGCGAGCGCCTCGCGGAGTTCGCTGTTGCCCTGTTCATCGCCGTAGCCGGTATAGGTCTCGGCTTTCGCCAGATTGTCGACGCCCCGCCGCAATCCGTCGATGATCGACGGTGGGAGAGGTTCGGTCGTGTTGCCGATGCCCAGACGCATGACCGAGGCGCCCGGATGGGCGGCCAGGAATTCGCGTGTGCGCCGGCCTATTTCCGGAAAGAGGTAGCCTGCCTCGAGTTTGCCGTAATTCTGATTGATGGTTGCCATTCGGTTACATTTCTCCGCGTAGTGAATTTTATGCCTGTCTGGAATCGGTTTCGCTGTCCGTTAACGCCACTCCCCTCGGGCGCATTCCGGCACGGCGATCTCTGGCGCGCCGGGGCGCGGAACGCAATGCCCGCGCCGGACAGCCTCCATTTCAAGTGTAATATATTACCGCCCGGAAATGCGAGACCGGGCGAACCGCCGGTTTCTTACAGGGTTGCGCGGATTGGATGGGCTCGAGGGCGTTAAAGACCGGTTTGCCATGCAGTTAGCTGGGTTTCCGGCAGTAAAATCCGGTCTTATTCGCTTCAATTCGCAGCCCGGGAGCAGGTGAAAACGGTTGCGCGGTGATGAGAACGGCGTGTATGGTTCACGCACAGGCAAGGCGCGAGAAAGGGCACTCGGATGAACAGTTACGAACGCTATATGGGGATGGTGAAAGGCGAAAAGGTGGATTTTGTGCCGCGTGTGCCCATCCTGATGCATTTTGCCGCGCGGTATGCGGGAGTGACGTACGGCGATTTCGCGCGCGACGCCGCGACGCTCGTGGCGGTCAACAGAAAACTGATCGAAGATTTCGGGTTCGAGCAGCTTGATATCATGTCGGATCCCTGGCGTGAAACCGTTGATTTCGGTGGGACGATAGAATATCTGGATGATGCCGTGCCCAAATGCACCCGCCATCCGCTGGCGGATTCCCGCGATCTGGGCATGCTCCTGCAGCCTGATCCGCAAAGCTCCGAGCGGATGAGCAACGCCCTGCGCGCGCTCGCCCTCTACAAGGATTTCGGATACAAACAGTATTCGATCACGGGCTGGGTCGAAGGGCCGGCCGCTGAAGCCGCCACGCTTCGCGGCGTGGCCAACTTTCTCATGGACCTGATGACCGAGGAAGAATTCGCCGGCAACCTGATGGATCGATGCGTTGTCAACGCGGTTGCCTTCGCACAGGCGCAGCTCGAAAAAGGCGCCGACACCATCGGCATCGGCGACGCCATCGCGAGCCAGCTGTCGCCTGAACTCTACGGGCGGTTCGTGTTTCCCCGCGAAAAGCAGCTCATCGATGCCATCCACGCCGCCGGCGGGCTGGTGCGCCTGCACATCTGCGGCGACATCAATCATCTGCTCTCTCAGATCGCCCTGCTGAACGTCGACATCCTCGATTGCGACTGGATGGTGGACATGGCCGCCGCCCGCAAGATCCTCGGCAGCAGGGTTGTACTTACCGGCAACCTGGACCCGGTTCAGGCGGTGATGGAAGCCACGCCTCAGGCCATTCGCGACACCCTGCGCGCCATCTACGACACTGTGGGCAACCCGTACTTCGTGAATGCGGGCTGTGAAATACCCGCGGCCACCCCGCTCGAAAACCTTCGCGCCCTCTGTGAACCCATTCCCGCGGCGTGAACAGGAGGCAGCCGTAACGCGCGCATCTCAGCCGATGTGTTACAATTCGCGCCGTGATTACCGCACTCTGGATAACCTGCGCGTGGATGCTGGCCGCGGAGCCCGCCGGCCAGCTCGCGTTTGTAGCCGGCACCGAGCAGGAAGACCGGCGCGTCGAACTCGTGGACCTCAGCACGGGCGTGCTGACGTCCGTGGGCCCGGGCGCCCGCGACGGGGCCCCGGCCTGGTCGCCCGACGGCCAGTGGCTGGCCTTTCCTACCGCCCGGCCCGGAGGCACGGGCATACGGGTGGTCCGCGCGGACGGCGCCGAAGCGCGCGAGCTTCCCCACGCGCACCCCTGGAACGACATGCCCCGCTGGTCGCCAGACAGCAAGTTGCTCGCGTACACCGGCTCCAGGGATACGAGCGGCATCCGCCCTGAATCGCTCGCCGCAATGGCCTCCGTCATGGTCTACGACCTGGAGGCGAACACGGAAGAGCAATGGGGCGAGGAAACCATGAGCCTGTTCCGTCCCGTATGGATGAACGCCGGGACCGTAATTGCCATCGGCGTGATTCCCGGAGAGAAACGCTTGACGACGGACATTTTCATTGTGACGCCAAGCACCGTGAGCCCGCTTCCAGCCGCCGCCATGCCGTCCGCAGGCCAGTATGTCGAATGGGCCGCGGAGGTCAATCTCCGGGAAAATCTGCTCGCGTACGAATCCAACGATGGCGGCGACCGCGAGGTGTTTGTTCTGTCGTTTAAACGCGGCTCGACGGACGTATCAAACCACCGGGCCGCGGATTGGAATCCGGTATGGCAGCCCAACGGGCGGTGGCTGGCGTTTGAGTCGTTTCGGTCGGGGCGCCGGGGCGTGTACCGCGTGCTTCCCGGAACCATCAACGTCATCCCTGTCGCGGTCGCAGAGGACAGCGACAACTGGCATCCCGCCTGGTCGCCCGACGGCGCGTTCCTCGCCTATGTCTCCACGCGCGAAGGCATGCCCCAGCTGTTCGTGACGGAGCTTGAGAGCGGCAAGGTCCGCCAGGTTACCACAGGCGCCCGTTTCGCCCTGGCGCCCGCCTGGAGGCCCGTGCCATGAGACGCCTGAGCTGGCTCTGGCCGATGATGCTGCTGTGTGCGACAGCGGGCGCGCGCAATACGGACGGCGTGCTGGACCTCATCATCACCCCCAATAACGGAGTCCCCGCAATCATCGCTCCCGGCGAATCCTTTGAAGCCACGCTCACGCGCCGCGCCGACCTGCGCCTCGCCGGCATGGAAGGTGAACTTCTGGCCCTCGAGCCGGACTGGACGGCGTTGCCGGGGGGGATGCACCGGGCGATCTGCACGACGCCCGAGATGCTTGCCACCGGGACGTATGCCCTGGAGGCGGTTGCAGACGGGCGCACCGACACCAACATCCGGGCGGTGTTTGTCACGCGCCCCATGCAGGACTATCCGGTAATCCATCTCACCGATGTACACATCGGCAAAGCAAACCGCGACCCCGCCCCCGAAACCGTGTTCCGCAATCTTGTAGAGCACATCAACGGGATCCATGCCGCATTTGTGCTGATTACCGGCGATCTCACCGAGCAGGGGCGCCCGGAGGAGTTCCGCACGTTTCTCGACGTGCTTGATACCTGCGTTCTCCCCACATTCGTCTGCGCGGGCAACCACGATCGCCGCGCCCTGAACTATGAGGAAACCTTCGGGCCGCTGGTCTACAGCTTTCGTTACGGACCCGATGGGTATCTGGTTTTCGACACAAAAGATATCATTATTGCGGATCCCCTCGACACACAGATGGGCGAGCTCCAGCGGCTGCGGCGCGCCATCAAGCCGTCGCGCTGGTCGATTGGCGCGAGCCACCGTTACGATCCGTCCATGAGCATGCGCAGCCAGTTGGTGCTCTTTGTCGACGACCCCCTCGACTACCTCCTGTTCGGCCACTGGCACCGAGAGAGTCAGGAAAAGCGTGTGCCGTGGGGTACGACCCCGGTCGTGGTCACACCGGCCGCTCTTGACGGGGCGTGGCGTCTCATTCTGGTCGCGCAGACCGGCATCTTCCCCCAAAGTTTTCAGCAGATCAGCGCCGGGAAATGAGTCCCGCCGGGACGCTCCGGCACGCCCTGTCACCGGCTCTGCAGAACCAGATTCCACATCGAATTTTGGCGCGGGAGATCGCCAATTTGATACACTCGCGGCATGCCTGCGCCACGACAGTTTCAATTGCTGATCAAGCCCGCGAGCGCCGACTGCAACTTGCGCTGCGACTACTGCTTCTACCTGCGCGCAGAGGAGCTGTATCCCGGGCCGGCGCGCCATGTCATGCCGGATGATGTGCAGGAGCAGATGATCCTCAATCTGCTCGAGTACCGCTTTCCGCAGACGGTATTTGCCTGGCAGGGCGGCGAGCCGACGTTGTGCGGGCTCGATTTCTTCCGGCGGACAGTCGAGCTTCAGCAGAAGTACGGCGCGCCGGGCCAGAGTGTGGGAAACGCCCTGCAGACCAACGGGATACTGCTCGACGCGGAGTGGTGCCGTTTCTTTCGCGAATACCAGTTTCTTATCGGCCTGAGCCTGGACGGTCCGCAAGATGTGCACGACCGTTTCCGGGTGAACATGTCGGGGCGGGGCTCCTGGGACCAGGTGATGCGGGCGGCCGAGCTGATGAACCGCCACCGGGTCGAGTTCAACATCCTGTGCGTCGTCAACGGCCAGAACGTTGAGATGGGCGCCGATCTGCTGCGCTGGTATATCGATCAAGGCTTTTCCTACCTGCAGTTCATCCCCTGCGTCGAGGCAGGGTACGGCCACAGCGTGCCGCCGGAGAAATTCGGCAAATTCCTGTGCGATATCTTTGATTTCTGGGCGAAAGACGGATTTGGGCGGGTATCCATCCGCGATTTTGACGCCATGCTGGCGCAGCGGATGGGACAGGGCCAGCCGATGTGCACTTTTGGCCGCGTCTGCAACCATTACGTGGTGGTCGAGCACAACGGCGATGTCTATCCGTGCGATTTTTTCGTCTACGACCACTGGAAACTCGGCAACCTGATGGATGCGCCGCTTCACACCTTCCTCGAATCGGAAACCTACCGTAAATTCGCGTATCAGAAGAGCAAGGTGCCGGCCTGCGCGGGCTGCGCCTGGCGCCCGTGGTGCCACGGCGGCTGCCAGAAAGACCGGTTGCTCCAGGGCGGCGATTTCCGGCAGCCGACGGTGCTGTGCGAGGCCTACAAAATGTTCTTTGCACACGCGGCGCCACGCCTGAACGCGCTCGCGAAGAAGATGGCCCGGTCGCGCGGGTGAGGAAACCGGCCTCCAGAAATCCCCGCCTCAGAATTCCAGGGGGCGCGCGTTGTATTCTTTTACAAGCAACGCCCGCGCCTGGCCGGCGGTATAGACGGACCCGGTGATGAGCAGAGGGCGGTCAGCCGTTGCGGCGCGCATTCCCGCGCAGATCGCCTCGTCGATACAGTCCACCCGTTGATAGGCGGCGTTTCCCGCGGCAGCGCAGAGCTGTTCGACGGGGAGCGCGCGGTGCCCGGCGAACTGAGTCAGGATAAGCGGCTCGGCGGTCGTTGCCAGATAGCGCACCATCTCCGCGGCGTTTTTGTCAGACGACACCGCCAGGATCGCCGCGCATTGCGGTACCTGCCGAACGAGCTGCCGGATACCGGCCGGATTGTGCGCAATGTCGATGATGACGGGGGGCGTATCCAGTACGCGTTCCAGCCGGCATGGCCAGCGGGCCGTGCGAAGCCCTGCGAGCATGGCCCGGGAGTCGAGCTGCGGGAAGGTCTGGGCGAGGCACTCGGCGAGGGCTGCGGCCAGGGCTGCATTGAACGTTTGAAAGGCGCCCGGAAGGCCGAGCGTAACGGGCCCCAGAGTCATCCTCTCGCTCCGGTATGTGAAGGCCGGGTTGGCAGAATGCCCTTGCATCTCAAAGCGGAAATCGCGCTCCATCAGGCGGACGGGACAGCCCAGTTCGCCGGCGCGCGCGAGGATGACATCCCGCGGTCCAGGCCGGGTTTCGCCGATGACGGCCGGTACGGATTCCTTGAGAATGCCGGCCTTCTCGAAGGCGATCTTCTCGAGGGTATCGCCGAGGTACTGGGTGTGCTCAAGATCGATGTTGGTTATCGCGGCCGCCACGGGCGTAATGACGTTGGTGGCGTCGAAGCGCCCGCCCAGCCCCACTTCGATCAGGGCCAGATCGACTTCGTGTTGCTGGAACAGGTGAAAAGCAGCCGCAGTGACCAGCTCGAAATAGGTCGGCGGCGGCGTCATCTGCTCGGCGATGCGCCGAAAATACGCCAGGGAGGCATCCAGAGCTGCGTCGTCAACCGGACGGGCGTCGATGAGGAACCGCTCGCGAACATCGATGATGTGGGGGCTGGTGTACCGGCCCGTGCGCATACCGGCCGCCCGGCACATGGCGTCGACCATGGCCAGGACGCTGCCTTTTCCGTTGGTGCCGGCGACATGCACACAGGGGTACCGTGTCTGTGGGTTACCGGCACAGGCGAGGAGATGGCGGATGTTCTCGAGGCCCAGCTTGACGCCGTGGAACTCCAGACTGGCGAGGTATTCGCGCGCGTTCACTGCGGTTTCAGGTACAGAAGGAGCCGGGCCAGCATCGGCCGCATTTCCGTGCGCGGGACGATGGCATCGACGAACCCGTTGGCGAACTGGTATTCGCTGGTCTGAAAGCCCTCCGGGATGTGGACTTTGAGCGCGCCTTCGATAAGCCGTTTCCCCGCGAAACCGATTTCGGCGCCGGGCTCGGCCAGGACGACGTCGCCCAGGCTGGCGAAGCTGGCGTAGACACCGCCGGTGGTGGGGTTGGTGAGCACCGAGATGTAGGGAATCGCGGCTTCGTTGAGTGCGCGAACCGCGTCGGCGGTTTTCGCCATCTGCATGAGGCCCAGGGTGCCTTCCTGCATCCGGGCGCCGCCCGAGGTCGCGAACGAGACAAGGGGGACCCGCTCCCGGATGGCGTCGTCGGCGGCACGGCAGAATTTTTCACCCACCACGGAGCCCATGCTGGCCCCGGCGAACGAGAAATCCATGAAGCTGAACGCAGCCCGTTCGCCTTCGATGACGCCGAACCCCGTAATGATGGCCTCTTTCAGACCGGTTTTTTTCTGGTATTCGCCGACTTTCTGGGCGTAGGAATAGGACACTTCCTTGATGGTGAATCCCAGGGGGTCGGCGGAGATCAGATTGGGGTAGGTCTCTGTG
>DAOSJS010000094.1:0-12199 GCA_035367355.1 Candidatus Hydrogenedentota bacterium | reverse complement strand
AGGGCCACGGTCGAGCCGCCCGTCACCAGCAGCGGCGCCTCGAAACGGTAGTCCGACGTGGCGACGAGGCGTCCGTCCCAGGCGACATTCCCGCCGCCCTGGATACTGCCCTCGACCGATTCGAGCAGACCGGCGTCCACGAGCAGGCGAAGTTTTGACTCAAACTCGTACGGCCCGCTCACGTGAAAGGGAGAGAGGGACAGGGCCGCCTCACTCACGTTCAGGCTGGAGCTGTCCCCGTAGGTCAGGGCCAGGCCGCTGAGCGTTCCCGCGCCCTCATCCAGCGTCAAGCGCGCATTGCCGGTAAGATGAAACGGCGCTTCGTAGAACGAAAAATCGCCCCACTGGAGATAGTCGGATTCCGCGTCCAGGGCCACGGTCAACATGCCGTCATGCAGCGCGACGGGCGCCCGGTAGCGTATTTCGGCGCCGGCGCCCAGTTCAGATGCCACAGGCGACAGCTCGGGGAAGGCCGCAGTTCCTTTGAATGCGCCCTCGAATCCGAGCGGCGCAAGCGTCAAACGCCAGTCGCGGCTTTCAGCCCCAAATGCCTCTCCGGCCGTGAGAGCCAGGCGGGTGCCGAGAAGCGAGTTGCTCGCCAGCTCCCAGCGAAAGACGGCTTCGGCGGCAGCAGGTAGCGGCGCCAGCAGCTCCGTACCCCAGGAGCCGGGCGGGGTTTCCAGAGCAGTCTCGACGTCAATGCCCCCAGCGCTCATTGTGGCGGACAATGTCCCTGAGACCGGACGCGCCAGGACTTCAGGCAGGGGGCCCCAGCGTGTAAGCGACACCAGAGGCGCCGGATCGACCTGATCCAGGGTTGCATGCAGCCGCAGGGGAGCCGCCGGTCCCGCGGAGAACGTGGCGGCCAGAGCGCCCTGCTCGAGCGGCAGGGCAGCCGTCCCCTCAAGCGCCGGGGATTCACCGAGAGCGCCGCTGGCCTGCGCTCGAAGAGGCCCGGAGAACGGGCTACCGCCTCGAAACCCCGGCGTAACCGAGACAGAAGCATCGAAATTGGGGCGCCGCAGCTCAGTGCTGGCCTGCATGGAGACACGTTCGAGAGCAGGCACCGCATCTAACCAGGCATGGTACCGCGCAGGAAGCAGGTCCAGCATTTCCCGGCGCGGCCAGTCTGCCAGTGCGAGCGTCGCGGCGACGGCGTCTTCTTCAAACGACGCGGTGAACTGTAACGGCAAGGCCTCATTGATGGTCAATTCCGCGGTGTACTGGGGATACTTCCCGCCAGCCGTCAGGCCGAGCGAAGCGAGGTTCCATGCGGCATTATCCAGGCCGATGCTCAGATTCATTGCTCGAGCGGCGAGTTGCGCGGACCTCGGCGTAAACCGTCCGGTTTGGAGTTCATACTTCCCGAACAGGTGGGCATCGCTCACGGCAAGCGAGTCGATGGTCACGGGAATGTCCAGTTTCGGCAGCAGCACCGTCTTTTTTCCACCGCTGAGGATTCTGAAATCGGGGACAAACGCGCCAAAGTTGATGGCATCCTCTTCGAACCGGGCTTCAGCCCTGGCATCGAGCGCGGCCAGACCGGGAAGGCTGACATGGCAGTATTCGAGGACGGCGCATGCGCCACTGCGCGAGGCCGCAATGCGCAGGGATCCCCCGTCCAGGCTCGTGGCATATCCACTGACAGGAAGCTCTACGCGGCCGCCAAGCGCGGCGCCCTCTACTTCCACCACGAACTCCTCGAGCGATTCGAATGTAGTGTCCACAGAGACGCCCGTCAGGCTGGCTGCCAGAGAAGGCAGCTCCACCTGGAGTTCGCAGTCGCGCAGGGTGACTTTTTCCGGTACAAGCGCCAGCGGTGCGGCACTTTTCGCTGAACCGGCGGTTCTCAGAGCCTCGATGCGGGCGGCCAGCTCCGCATCCAGCCGGAGCGTGGCGCGGTCGACGCGTACCGATTCGATCCGCCGCCCAGCCCCGCGAAACAGCCGGTAGGAAACGGTCAGGCCGTGGATATCCAGCACGGGCGGCGCGTCCGGCGCCTGCGACTGGAACTGGAGCCTCGCCATGCGCAGGCTGGGATACAGCGCCAGGCCTTCGATCTGCACGGGAAATCCCGTCGTACGGCGAAGGGCGTATTGCAGCAGGTGGAGTTGCGGGTACCCGGTGGCGAGCGCCAGCAGCACAAGCCCCAGACCGAGCAGGATCACGCTCAGGACCCGGCTCGGCCATCGCCGTTTACGGGCGGCGGCTGGCCTGGTTCCGGATTTGGGGGCCGTGCCTTCCATAGGCGCAGTTATTCGCTTGAAGGCGCACCCTCGACAACCTGCACCTGGATCTGGCCGATGATGGGGATGAGCTTGGCCTGATGAAACAGGTCGCCCTCGGCCAGCTTGATGTGGGTGACGTCAGCGAGGGGTTGATTGAACGTGGGATCAACATCGATCCACTTGCCGACCCAGACCGTGGCCCACTGGTGGAAGTAGAAACCGGGGCGCGCACTTTCGACATAAATCAGCCCGGCCACTTCGCGCGCCGGAATGCCCGCCGCCCGGGCCAGGCCGATGAACAACACGCTGTGCTCCGTGCAATCACCCTCCATGTGGTCCAATACCTCAAGCGCGTTGCTCAATTGGGCGGAGAACGTGGTGCGAACGTTGTTGTACACCCAGTTGCAGAGTCTTTTGGAGACGGCGAAGGCGTCGGTTTCATCGCCCACGATTTCCCGGGCTTTTTCGATGAGCCTGGGGTCTTCACTCTGAACAAAGAGAGATGGTTTGAGCCAGGGCTGAACCGCCTCGTCGGTGATCGGCAGGGTCGCGGGCTGAAAATCGTCCAGGGATATGAGGTGGGCGGAAAACTCAAAGGCTCCGTCCTTAGGCGCAAGATACTGGCGCTCGTCATTGAACAAATGGGCTTCCATGAGAGGGCCGGTGATGCGCAGCTTCAGGAATTGGCGATCGCGGGGCTTTTCGATAGCCGTATCGATCAGGGCCGCATTGGACACAATGACGTCGTTGCTGTAATTGACGTCTTTGGCGATCTCCTCGGGTTCGAGGCGCGTGACGATGAGCCTCGACACCTCGTCTTCGAGGGTCGTGCCGTCCTGGGTGACGTACGAAATGGAGTCAATGCCCATATCGACGAGAGAATTCTTGATCTTGTAGACCTTGGTGGGCACGCCATCAAAGACGCGCTCCTCGATGGCGATGATCTTGCTGACGCCGGCGATCTCCTGCCGGTACATGGGCTCGAAGATGGTGTAATGCAGTTCATTGCCCACCGCTCCGCCATTCTGGATCAGCTCAACTTGCTTGAAAGCGTCGCGCAGGGATTCCTTGGGGCGGGGCAATTCCACTTCCAGAGCTTCGCCGCCGACCACACTGCGCATGAACAGCGCATCTCCTCGGACAACGGCGTCAAATTGCGATTCGGCGCCCAGGGTTTCGACGCTGGTCTTGACTGCGCTCAGCGCGCCGCTCGCATCGTAGGTACGCTCACTGAAGATGCGCATGTCCTGCTTGACGCCTTCCATAGTAATGCGAAACTGGGCGTCTTCACTGACCGTAACGCTGCCATCTTCTTCTTTCGCGACATTGTTGACGGCATAACCGGACTTCTGGCCGGACATGTATACCCCGTACCAGGTTTGACCCACGAGCGAGGAAATATCGAGTTCCTGCGCCGCGAGCAAGCGCGGAAAGAGGCTTAACATTACCATGAGAATCAACCGTTTCATTCGCATGTTCTCCGGAACAGCGCGTTCTTCGTTGCTGCCACCAGGACAGGTGGCCGCGCCACAGCACCCAGGCACAGACCACCGGACATTGTACCGAATTTCCATATATTATGAAATCTCGCGGGAATGGGCGGCTTATCCAGTCTTGAAATGGCTCGGTACAACAGCGCTGCAAGTGGGCTCCGGGGGCCCCAATCCATCTCCAAAACTCCACCCCCAAACCGGCTGCCGCCGATTCACCTCCGCCAGCAATGGACAGTGAGCCGCATTTTATTGAACGCTCGGGCCTGCAGACTTACCTTCGCCAGCAGGGGGACAGGCGCGCCGCATCTCATTCTCTCAGGATCCGGAGTCTTGTGTCTCCCGCGGGCGAGTGGCAGCTGCACCGTACATAAAGTTCTTGGTCCGTGCTACGCAAGAGAAGAACCCAGGCAAGATGCCTGCCCCTACGCGCTCCGAAAACTGAGGTTGACACGGCAGCCCCAGGCGTTCGCGATCCGGATTGCAGGGGCGGCCTCCTGTGGCCGCCCATCCCATCGGCACGCGTTGACCCGAAGCCACGGCAGGCACAGGGGCCTGCTCATGCACGCTGCGAAAACAGGGATGGTTTAGGGCATGACGATGCGTCCCGCGTGGCCGGGGGTGGACTGTCGCAGGCTGTCGGTGGTTTCAAGGCATTCGAATGCGCGGCATGGAATGTGCGTCATCGAAGGCCGTACTATAGATGGCAACCCGGCGGGGCAGGGCGACGGCACGGGGCAGACGGCTCCGAGAGGCATGCACAGGCACAGAGAGCGCTGTCCTGCAGCAGGCCCGCCGCACAGGAAACAAGGAAATACGGCTGAAACATGAGCAGTATCGACGAAATCGTCCGCTTTATTGACCTGGCCCGGGTCACCGTGCCCCTGCATGAATTTACCGCCCAGGAACGGGCTGCTCTCGACAACGTCAACCACCGCGTTGCGTCGGGCGAATCACTTGCCGACGTCATGGATTTTGTGTTTGAGTCGACTCGCGACCTGTTTCCCTGCGACCGGCTCAGCATCTCATTCGTTCAGGAAGATGACCGCGTGGCGTCGCACTGGACCCGCGCCCTGTATGCTCCGCTGCTCCTTCAGCCCGGATACTCGGAAGACCTGCGGCAGAGCGCCCTCGCCCGCGTGCGCGATACGGGTTGCGTCCGCATTATCGACGATCTGAACGCCTACCTCGAGGTTAAGCCGCGCAGCGCCTCGACGCAGCTCCTGGTGCGCGAAGGCGTACGTTCCAGCATGACCTGCCCGCTCTCGGTCAACGGGCGCAACGCGGGCTTTCTCTTCCGGAGCTCGCGCAACCCCGGCGCCTATGCCATGCACGAAGTCCTCCTGCACAGCGCGCTGGCCGAGCGGCTCAGTCAGGCCGTTGAGAAAGCCTATCGCATCGAACAGCTCACCGCGGCCAACCAGGCGTATGCCGAAATGCTGGGGTTTGTAAGCCATGAGCTGAAAAGCCCGCTCGGCGCCATTGTCATGGACGCCAGCGTGCTGGAACAGGGCTTCCTGGGGCGCCTCGAGCCTCCGCAGATCGAGCGCCTTCAGAAGATCACCGGTAAAGCGAGGCACCTCCTGACGCTTATACAGGACTACCTGGATCTGGCCCGCGTCGAAGGCGGCGGGTTGAGTTACCGGCCCCGCCCGGGCGTCGATTTCCTGGGCGATGTCGTTCAGCCCGTGCTGGACGGCCTTCAAACGCAGCTCGAGGTGCAACGCACGCGTTTCGCACAGGATTTCCCCGAAGCTCCTTCGCCGGTGGAGTGTGATCCGGGGCTGTTGAACATTGTGATGGCAAATCTGTTGGGAAATGCGGTAAAATACGGCAACGAAGAAGGTCTGATCCGCTTGCGCGTGACGCAGCCAGAAGGCCAGCTGGCAGTCTCGGTCTGGAATGCCGGCCCTGGCTTCCCCAAAAGCGAACGCTCGAAGCTCTTCAAGAAGTTCTCGCGATTGCAGTCCCGGGAGTTGATGGCCCGGAAAGGCTCCGGCGTAGGGTTGTACACATGCTGGCGGATCATCCAGGCGCATGGCGGCCGTATCCGGGCGAACTCGGAACCCGGCGCCTGGGCTGAATTCAGCTTTGAGATTCCGCAGCCGCTCCCGTCGAACGTTCGCGGATAAACCCGATGCCACCTGGCGCCCGTACCGGCTGGCCGCCAAGCGCGCCATAAACACAAGAGAGAGTCTGGACCATGCTGAAGCATACCGATCCCGTTATGTTCATTGACGAAGAACACATTGAAGCCACCCTCACCCGCGAATCCCGCAGTGACGCCGCGCGCATCCGCGACATCCTCGCCCGCGCCCGCGAGCTCGGCGGTCTGGAGTTGGACGAAATCGCCGCCCTGACCGGCGTGAGCGATCCCGAGCTGCTCGGCGAGATGTTTGAGGCTGCCCGGTACGTCAAGGAAGAGATCTACGGGCGGCGGCTGGTCCTGTTTGCGCCGCTTTACATCTCCAACCTCTGCGCCAACGAATGCCTGTATTGCGCCTTCCGCAAAACCAACAAGGAGGTCAAGCGCCGCGCCCTGACGCAGGAGGAAATCGCCCACGAAGTCCGGATCCTCATCGACCAGGGCCACAAACGCATCCTGCTTGTCGCCGGCGAGTCCTATCCTGTCGAAGGCTTCGACTACGTGCTGGATTCCATTGCCACCATCTACAACACCCGGCACGGGAACGGCGAAATCCGCCGGGTGAATGTCAACGTCGCCCCGCTTACGGTCGACGAATTCCGCCGGCTCAAGGACGCCAACATCGGCACCTACCAGCTCTTCCAGGAGACCTACCACCGGGAGACCTACGCCCGGATGCACGTCGACGGCCTCAAACGCGACTACAACTGGCGGATCACCGCCATGGACCGCGCCATGGAAGCCGGGATCGATGATGTCGGCATCGGCATCCTCTTCGGATTGTTCGATTACCGTTTCGAGGTGCTGGCGCTCATGCAGCACATCCGCCATCTCGAAGCGCAATTCGGCGTCGGCCCGCACACCATCAGCGTGCCCCGGCTCGAACCGGCCCTGAACGCGGAGATCGCGTCCCATCCGCCGCACCCTGTCTCGGACATCGATTTTCGCAAGATCGTGGCGATCCTGCGCCTCGCGGTTCCCTACACCGGCATCATCATGTCGACCCGCGAAACGCCGAACATCCGCCGCGAAACCTTCGCCCTCGGTGTTTCTCAGATTTCTGCCGGCAGCCGCACCAATCCCGGCGGTTACGCCGAGGACGAAGAATACGACTGCAGCCAGTTTTCTCTCGGCGACCACCGTCAGCTTGATGAAGTCATCCGCGACGTCGCCTCGCTCGGCTATGTCCCCTCGTTCTGCACCGGCTGTTACCGCCTCGGGCGCACGGGCGCAGATTTCATGGATCTCGCCAAACCCGGCAAGATCAAAGACCATTGCGACGTCAATGCCGTGAGCACCTTCATGGAATATCTCTGCGATTACGCCACGGACGAAACCTTCGCCATCGGCGAACAGTGCATCGCGACCGCGCTCTCGAACATGACCCCGGAGCGCCGCGCCACCGCACAGGTCCTGGTCGACCGGGTCAAGGCCGGAAAACGCGACTGCTACGTCTAGCGCGCTGCTTGATTCACGACGCGCTCCCGTGCACACTGGGGGCGTGGGCATTCGGGGAAACGGAGGGAGAAAACCGCCATGGATAAACACATCATTTACGGCGTGCATGTGACCAACCGCATGCGCAAAGCTACCGGCATCCAGCAGCTCTTTTCGGAGTACGGGTGCAACATCAAGACCCGCATCGGGCTGCATGACGTCGGCCCGGATTACTGCTCGCCCAGTGGCGTGATTCTCCTCGAGATGTTCGGCGATGAAGCGGCCTGTGACGAGTTCCGCAAAAAACTCTCCACGATCGACGGCATCGAAGTCCAGCAGATGATCTTCGACCACGACTGACGGGCAAGCCGCACCGGCACGCTCCAATCCCGGCGTTCCTGAGGATTTGGGGAGTTCAAAACGCCCTCGGCAGTGGAGCCGGCGGCACACCTGTTTTCCCGGGGCCGGTTCCGGCTTCGAGCGCCTCGGTCACACGACCTCGGGCGGCGGCAGCACCCGCGACAGCTCCTCCGGCGTGGTGATGCCTTTGTAGGCGGCTTCAAGGCCGACGCGAAACAGTGAGCGCATATGATGGGCCGCGGCGGCCTCCTGCATCGCATTGGTCGTCGGACGCTGGAGAATCAGGTTGGCGATGTCCTGGTTGACGAGCAGCAGCTCGCCCAGGGCGGTCCGGCCGCGATAACCGATGTGCTGGCATTGTGCGCAGCCTTTCCCGCGCTTATAGGGCTGATTTTTCGGGGGTTTGCCAAAACGGGTCAGCAGGTCGGGCGTCGGCGTGTAGGTTTCCAGGCAATTGGGGCAGTTGACCCGCGCCAGCCGCTGGGCCAGTACGCCCGTGACGCTCGAGGCCAGCAGGTAGGGTTCGATGCCCATGTCGAGCAGGCGCGCGAAGACGCCGCTGGCCGTGCCGCTGTGGATGGTGCTGATCACCAGATGCCCCGTCAGCCCGGCCTGAACCGCCATCTTGGCCGTTTCGGCATCGCGGATTTCACCAACCATGATCACCTCGGGGTCCTGCCGCAGAATGGAGCGCAGCGCGTTCTGGAACGTCACCCCCGTTCGTGGATTCACCTGGATCTGCGTTACCCGGTCGAGGCGGTATTCGACGGGATCTTCAATGGTGACGATGTGGGTCGTTGCGATCTGCGTGCGCAGCAATTCGCGCAGCAGCGCGAAAATGGTCGTGGTTTTCCCGCTGGAACTGGGCCCCGTGAGCAGAATTACGCCCTGGGGACGCCGCACCAGGCTGCGCAGGGTCTCCGCTACCGAAGCTTCAAACCCGAGATCATCGACCTCCAGCATTTGCTTCGAGGTCCCGAGGATGCGCACCACGATCTTTTCCCCATTGATGGTAGGAAACGTGGCCACGCGCATGGAATAACCACTCGATGTCTGGTTGGGCGGGATGCGCCCGTCCTGGGGCTGGTCTTTCTGATAGACGACCATCTGGGCCATCACTTTGATTCGGGCGGTGATGCGAGCCTTATGGGAATCGGGGATATGGGCGATATCGTGGAGAATACCGTCGATCCGGAACCGTACGGCCAGACTGTCGGTCCACGGTTCGAAGTGGACGTCGCTTGCGCCGTGGTGCACCGCCTGCGTCAGGGCCAAATCGACCGCCAGCGTGGCCCGGGTATCGCCTGTTTCCAGCAATTCTTTGAGGCGCGGCTGAATCTCGCTGAGGGATAAGGCTTGTTGAGGCGTCTTCGGCGGGGCTTCTTGTTCGATGCCCGGGTTTTCCATACCACTCCTTACGGGCCTGCCGCACAGGAGATGCCGTGAAACGTCGCCATTCCCCAGACGGAAATGCAGCCCGTTATTCAGGTTATTATGCTTGTGACCCCGGGATTCCCGGGTTGATTGGTCTGATTATCGCACAGATTCGACTCAAAAGGCACTTCCGCAGAGGAAGTCACTGCCGCGAAGCACGGGGGGAGACTCGCTGGCCCGGCAGGTCTCGTCTGGACCCTTTCCCGCGGCGGGGTGGTGTATGATGCCGCAGGTAACGGCGGATGCGGCCGGCCCCCGGGAACGCCCTCAGGCAGGGAGGGGCGCCGCGCAGCCGGGGTATGTTCCACACATTCAAGAGGAGAAGTCGCATCAATGATCGTCGGTATCGGGACCGATCTGGTGGATGTAGCCGAGATGGCCCGCCGCATCGAACGCGGCCGGGTGCTGCAGGTGTTCAGTGAAGAGGAGCGAGCGTACGCCGATAGCAAGCCGAAACGGCGCATGGAGACTCTTGCCGCGCGCTGGGCCGCGAAGGAAGCCTTCGCCAAAGCTCTCGGAACCGGCATCCGCGCGGAGTGGCGCCTGGAAGACATCGAGGTGGTCCATGGCGCAGGGGGCAAACCTGAACTGCGGCTGGGCCCGTCCGTAGCGGATGTCCTGCCCGAAGGGGCGCGCGTGCACGTGTCGCTGTCCCATACGAAGACCAGCGCCCTGGCCGTGGTGATTATTGAGGCCGGTCAGGCCGATCCGCGCGCGAATTCATGAAACCGCCTGGACCTTGGCGACGCTGACCGGGCCGCGCTCTTTTGCCGAACGGCGGATCGCGTCGATCGCCGCCATGTTGGCGATGGCGTCCTCGGCAGGCCAGCGCGTTGGCTCGCGAGTGAGGCAGGCATTGATAAAATCCTCGACTTCAAGCTGATAGGAGTCCGCGCCCGCTACGAACTCACGTTTTTCCTCATCGCCACGCCGCAGGATGATCTCCGCCCGGGTTTCGCCGGGGAACCACGGACTGGGCAGGATAAGCGCGCCGTCGGTGCCTTCCAGCACGGCCCGCATGCGGGTGTGCGTCTCGAAACTGCATTCGAAATACGCCAGGAGGTTGTTGGGAAACTCGAGGCAGGCCACGGTCGTCTTGTCCACGGCGCCCAGGCGGACGAAAGCGGTCGCGCAGGCCGGTTCGCAGCGGGCCATCATGCGTGAGAAGTTCACGCAATAGCAGCCCACATCCATGAGCGCGCCGCCGGCCAGCTCTGGTTTCATGCGAATGTTGTCCGGGTCGTTCAGGGGAAAAGAAAAGATGCTGCGGATGGTGACGAGTTCGCCGATCGCTCCCTCATCGATGAGCTCCCACACGCGGTCGTAGACCGGATGGTAACGGTACATGAAGGCCTCGGCGACGGGGAGTCTCTTCTTTTGTGCGGTTTTGACGACCGTGCGGGCTTCGCCGGCACTGATCGCGAACGGTTTCTCGCACAGGACAGGCAGCCCGGCTTCCAAAGCCTTGATGGTCCATTCGGCGTGCATGCTGTTGGGCAAGGGGTTGTAGATGGCGTCGACTTCGCCCGAGGTCAGCAGTTCCTCGTACGAACCGAAAGCCCGCGGGATCCCGTGTTCTTTGGCCCATTCGATGGCGCGAGCCTTTTCCCGGCTCGCCACGGCCTGCATGCAGCACGCCTTACTCAAGCCAATGCCTCTGATCACGCGCTTGCCGATGCGAGCGGTGCTCAGGATGCCCCAGCGCAGGTTTGACATGACCCACCTCCCGCAGACCGCCGCCTGCCCCGGGGACAGAAGCGGACGGGCTCATGAACCGCGGCCATGGTAGAGCACAAAACGGGGCGGAACCCGAACTCAGGATTCCGCCCCCAATCCAGCTATTGGGCTATGTACGCCTCCTTAATGTAGTCCATTTCAGGAAAGTTGGGCTTCAGATAGGCATTGCCTTGTTCCTGGATCATCATCTGGTTGGGTTTCTCACCATATTTGGATGAGATGCTTTCGACAATATCCATGCCGTCGATCACCTCGCCAAACGCCGAAAAGCCCTGCGGATCAAGGCCGGCGCTGTTGTCGCCCAGATTGATGAACAGTTGCGTGGAACGTGAGTTCGGCATGGACGATTTGGCAAACGTGAGGGTGCCCCGCCGGTTGCCCTGTTTGACCGGTTCGTCCTTGATATTGGCATCGCGCCACGGGGCCATGATGGCGGGATCGCCGTGAATGCCAAACTGCACCACAAAGCCCGGCAGAACCCGGAAAAAGCGCGCGTCGTCATAAAACCCCTGCAGCACAAGGTTGTAGAACTGGTCCGCGCCGATGGGCGCCCAGTCCCGGTGGCATTCCACCACGAAATTTCCGTTGCTGCAGATAAACTGGACCTTGAAGTTGTCCGGGGCGGTCAGGGTGGCGTCTGCGGGCGATTTACCGCCGTTATAGCCCTCGGGCAGGGGGGCGCGTTCCAGCGCGGGGGTACTTGCGGCTCTCTGGTCTTCTTTCATTTGTTCCCTTTCGGCTTGTTCCAGTCTGAGTTCAACTTCTCGTGCGGCATGGGCCCGTTCGGGGGTCATCCGGCTGGGCTGGCAGCCGTTGAGGGCCGCCATACTGACGAAACCGAGCGCTATGACCGCGCCCATGACTACTGTCTTCTTCACGCTGCTGCCTCCCTTTTCTTTTCTTTCTTGCCGTGCCCCGGGATCTCCTGCCCGTGGGGAGCGGTCTCCTCCGGGAACGCCGGCGTTGCCGTCTAATACTGAAGATCACCGCCCGGAAACGAGCCCAGGACTTTCAGTTCCGTGCAGTAGTGCGACAATTGCTGCAGCGCCGATGCCACCGCGGGGTCTTCACAATGGCCGATGAGGTCAATGAAGAAGACGTAATCCCATGCCTTGCGCCGCGACGGGCGGGATTCAATGCGGGTCAGGTTAATTTTACCTTCCCGCAGCGGCGTCAGCAACTCATATAAGGCCCCCGGGCGATCCTTGATGTAGCAGAGGATCGAGGTCTTGTCGTTGCCGGTGGGTTTGGCCAATTGCCGCCCGATCACGAAGAACCGGGTGAAATTCGCCGAAGCGTCTTCGATACCACGCACCAGAATGTTGAGGTTGTAGGTTTGCGCGGCCAGTTCGCTGGCAATGGCGGCG
>DAOSJS010000093.1:0-12228 GCA_035367355.1 Candidatus Hydrogenedentota bacterium | reverse complement strand
GGATGCGCTGCATCCCCGGGAAAGGACCTCACGCGCTATGAGACCCGTTGCCCCCCGCCCCCTGCGAGCCGCCCGTTCCGGATTCACCCTGATCGAACTCCTCGTCGTCATTGGGATCATTGGCATTCTCGCCGCAATTCTCCTGCCCGCGCTGAGCAAAGCGCGCGCCCAGGCGCGTGGCGTCCAGTGTGTCAATAATCTCCGGCAGCTTTACCTGGCCAATACCATGTATGCCAATGAGCACAACGGCTTTTACGTGCCTGCCGCCTTCGACATCAACAACTGGCTCCCCGGAGGCAACCTGCACCGCTGGCACGGCGTCCGGCCGGCCGCCGACCAGCCCTTCGATCCGAAGCGGGGGCCTCTCGCCGAATACCTGGCCGACGGGCGCGTCAAGGAATGCCCCGAATTCACCGAATTCCGCGACAGCAGCAACGCCGGCTTCGAGGCGTTTGAGTCGGGGACCGGTGGCTACGGCTACAACGCCTCTTACATCGGCGGCGCGTATTACCGGGTCGATTTCATGATCGCCCCCGAGCACACCACCCTGGATTCCCGCGTGTTTCGGCCCTCCGAGACCATCATGTTCGCCGATTGCGCCATGCCGAAGAATAACGGGATCATCGTAGAATACGGATTCGCCGAACCGCCCCATTTCGTCACCGACGATCACCCCACCGGCAATCTCACCTGGGGGCTCGCCACTCCCAGCCTGCATTTTCGGCACAACGGGCGCGTCAACGTCGTCTGGTGCGACGGCCACATCTCCAGCGAAAAATTCGGATGGACCGCCGCCAACATCTACAACGGCAATAACGCGCAGCATGCCATCGGCTGGTTCGGGCCGGAAAACAACTATTATTTCGATTGCGGCGACAAGAGTGCCTATGCCCTCGCCGGAGGTGGGGCGACCCCGCCGTAAGTCCACGGCTCCGGAGATTCCGTCTGCCGCACCGGCCTGGGCCTGCCGGCAGGGCGGGTACACGCGGGGCTGACCCTCTCCCAGAGGCTCCGGCCTGGCCTGCGTGACCGCCGTTTCATGCGGTTATCAGGCGCGCTAGCTGTCCTTCCCCTTTGGGCGGTACATGTGCACGCTCTGCCCAAAGATCATATCGGCCGTCTCCATGACGGTCTCGCTCAGCGTGGGATGCGGGTGGATGCTCAACCCGATATCCTCGGCGGTCGCGCCCATCTCGATCGCCAGCACGCCCTGAGAGATCAGTTCGCCCGCACCCGTGCCCACAATGCCCATGCCCAGCACCTGATCCGTGTCGGGATCGGTGATCAGTTTCGTCAGGCCATCCGGCCGGCTGAGCGTGGTCGCGCGCCCGGAAGCGCCCCAGGGGAAGCGCGCCACCTTCACCGGCCGCCCTTCTTTCCGCGCCTGTATCTCCGTAATGCCGCACTGCGCAAGCTCGGGGTCGGTAAATACCACCGCCGGAATCGCACGCGGCGCGAACACGGAATTATGCCCCGCGATAACTTCCGCCGCCACACGCCCTTCGTGTGAGGCCTTGTGCGCCAGCATCGGGTTGCCCGCCAGATCGCCGATCGCAAAGATCGACGGGACGTTCGTCCGCCGCTGTGCATCTACCTTCACAAATCCGCGTTCGTCCAGCTCAACCCCCGTGGTGTTCAGGCCCAGTCCGCTCGAATTGGGAGTCCTGCCGACACTGGACAGCACCCTCTCGAACGTCTCTTCGAACACCGCCCCGTCACCATCCCGGAACGTGACGCGCAGACCGTTCTTGACCTCTTTGACCTTCTCCACGCGCGTATTAAACAGCGTTTTGTGGAACATCCCGCCCACGCGTTCCGCAAGGATCGTCCGCAAATCTTCATCCACCATGGGAAGAAGCGACGGCGTCATCTCGACCAGCGTCACCCGCGACCCCAGCGCCGCATACACGCTGCCCAGTTCCAGGCCGATGTAGCCGCCCCCGACCACCAGGAGTGTTTTCGGCACCTCATTGAGCTCCAGGGCCGCCGTCGAATTCATCATCCGCGGCGATTCAATCAACAGGCTCGGAACAGACGTCGGGCGCGAACCGGTCGCCAGAATTGAGTGCTCGCATTCGATGAATTGCTCCTCGCCCGTGTCCGCCGTTACCTTCAGCGTTGTCGCATCCTGATAGGCCGCCCGGCCCCGCAGGAACCGGATTTTGCGCGCCCGGGTAAGCTGGCCAAGCCCTGCCGTCAACTTTTCGACCACCGCGTTCTTCTGTGCGCGCAACTTGTCGAGCTCGAGCCGGGGTTTCTCGAAATAAATGCCCCATTCTGCCGCCTCTTCGGCGTCTTTCAAGATTTTTGCGCAATGCAGGAACGCCTTCGACGGAATGCAGCCCCGGTACAGGCAAACCCCGCCCGGATTCTTTTCCAGATCGATCAGCGTCACTTCCAGGCCCAGATCGGCCGCGGCAAATGCAGCGGCATATCCCCCCGGCCCGCCGCCAATCACGGCCACCTGGGTCTTAAGCGGTTCACTCATAGTCTTCTTCCTGGTGTTGTACGGACCGGCTCATACTATCCCACATCAAGCCTTCCGCACGTGACATTCAAAGGCGTCCCAGTATCCCTGCAGATCGCCAAAATCCGGCGCCACGACCGGAGTGGTTTCAATCTCGAACTCTTCGCCGATTTGCGCCAGTTTCTGTCCATCAGCCAGCATCCAGGCCGTGAGCGCGGCTCCGAACGCCGTGCCTTCCGCCTGGCTGGTCAACGCGATCGTGTAATCCGGGCATAAGGCGGCCAACAACTCGCAATACCGCTGGTTGTGCGCAAATCCGCCCTCGACAAATACCGATGCGCCTTTCTCTCCGCCGCAGCGCTCCAGAAGCTGCCGTGTCGCCAGTGCCAGGCTCAGGTTCAGCGCCGCGTAATACGTCTGCCCCAGAGGCGTATATGGCGTGCCGCCTTCGGCCTCCAGATCCGTATACAGCCGCGTCTTGCCGTCCACGATCACTTTGGCGGGCACTCCGGGGAACGCGCTCGCCGCCGGCATCACGCCAGGCACGACAAACACCCGCCGCTCGGCAATGATGCGTTTGATGTCGTCCACGGTGCTTTCGTCGCGCACTTCCGTCAGCGCCCCGAATTTTTCGTACTCCATCCCTCCCGGGAAGATCACGGTTTTCACGGGCCGGTTAAACACATCGAGATTGCAGAACACTTTCGCGTCGACCTCGGCCTCTGTCAGCAGCGGTGTCGGCGACTGGCTCATCAGCACGCACCAGGTGCCCGTTGAGTTCAGAATGAAGTTGGTGTGGCCCTTGGCCAGGTACGGCAGAAAATTCGCGTTCGAATCGTGAATGCCCAGCGTCACCTGGCAATCTTCCGGCAGGTTGCACCGTTTCGCCAGCTCGGCTTTCACTCGCCCGAGCGACTGCCACGGGCTTCCCAGCGATGCAGGAAACCGCGTGTGCGCCCCCATGCGGATCGCCACCGGGCTCCACGTCCCGTCAAAAAAATTCCAGAGATAGCTGTGGTTTCCGAGATACGTCGGCTCCATCCCGAAATTGCCCGTCAGCTCATAGCCAAGGTACGAGTTGTAGAACAGGATCGTCTTGACCTTGTCCCAGACCTCCGGCATCCGGTTGAATACGTAAAACAGCACTTTCCCGCAATTGGCAAAGCCCACGTTCGGCGTGCAGGTGTCGTAATGCAGTGACTTCTCGTCGCCGAATGCGTCGTAAAATTCCTGCTCGATCTCCGCGCCTTTCTCGCTCGTGTACGAGATCACCGGGTAGGCCAGTTTTCCGGCCTCGTCCAGCAGCGCCAGCGTCGCGCCGTGCGCGCACACGGCGATGGCCCGGATGTCGTACTGCGCGCCCAGGCGCGCGAGTGCTTCCTCAAACCACGCCAGCAGCTCTTCCGTCGGCTCAATTTCCAGACCGTCGCGCATCTGCACCTCAAAACTCGTGCGTTCTTCCGCCAACGGCTGGAATTGCCGGTCGTACAGCCGGACCTTCTTGTTCGTTTTGCCCACGTCGAGCACGGCCACAGAGCGCGTCTTCACAGCACATCCTCCCCCTGAACTCTTACCTTGCTGCTGCACCTTTGCCCGCAAAGCATAGCAAGACGGACGAGAAAACGGTTAATCCGCTCCCCGCTGCCTTACAAACGCCTGCGCGCGCAGCAGCCCGACGATACTGAACACATCTTTGATCTCCCCCCGCTCCACCATGGCTACCGCATCCCGGAGAGGCACCCGCCGAATCTCAAGCACTTCCGTGCCTTCCGGAGAGACTTCGGTCGTTTCGAGGTCCTCCGCCAGATACAACAGGCCTCGTTCTGCCGAGATGCAGTTGCTGAAGTGGATCTCGCCGCCCAGAGGCGTCCACGCCGCAGCGCGCAGGCCCGCCTCTTCCTGCAGCTCCCGCTGGATACAGGCCAGCGCCTCTTCGCCCGGTTCTGTACCGCCTTCCACAATCTCCCACGAATACTCGCGGGTGGGGTACCGGTACTGTCCCACTAGATACACCTCATGCTCCGGTGTCAGTGCCACAGCTCCCACGGCCAGCCGGGTCTCGATGTAGCTGTAGATGCCGTCGGCGCCATCCGGACGCACGACCTGATCCTCAATCACCCGCAGCCACGGTGTTTCGTAGACCAGGCGGCTCGACTGGAGTTTCCACGGATTCCGCGTGTGCACGGCCTCAGCCCTCGAGAAAAACCAGGAACGGATTCTCGATGGCCTCGCACAACCACCGCAGAAAACGTGCGCCATCCGCACCGTCGATCACCCGGTGGTCATACGACAAGCTTAAGGGGAGCATGGTTCGCGGCTGGAATTCTCCGTTGATAAAGACCGGTTCGACCGCGTTGCGCGACACGCCGAGGATCGCCACTTCCGGCTCGTTCACGATCGGCGTGAACGCCGTGCCGCCAATGCCGCCCAGATTTGAAATCGTGAAGCACCCGCCCTGCATCTCGTCCAGCGTCGTCTTTTTCGTCCGGGCGCGTTCCGCCAGCTGGCTCAATTCCACACAGACCTGCGTCAGGTTCTTCGTATCCACGTCGCGCAATACCGGTACCAGCAGGCCCCGGTCCGTGTCGACGGCAATCCCGATGTGGCAATACTGCTTGTAAATGATCTCGTCGTGCGCGAAATCAAGCGTGCTGTTGAACTGCGGGAATTTCCGAAGCGCCGCCGCCACCACTTTCGCCAGGATCGCCGTGACCGTGAGCTTCCCGCCCGCCGCCTCGACCTGCCGGGCATACTGTTTCCGCAGCTGTTCAAGCCCGGTCACATCCGCCTTGTCAAATTGCGTCACGTGGGGGATCTGCGACCACGCATGCCCCAGCCGCTCCGCGGTCCGGCGCCGTACCGTGCTCATGGCGCGCCGTTCGATCACCCCCCACCGCGCAAAATCGGGCAACGGGAATCCCGCGGCATCGCCCACCGGGGCGCGTGGAGACGCCACGCCTCCCGCATCCACGTTCATGCGCCGCGCATACGCTTTCACGTCCTCCGGCATGATCCGTCCGCCCTTGCCCGTGCCCGGCACCTGGTTCACATCTACGCCGATCTCTCGCGCAAGCCGCCGCACACTCGGCGACGCCGCCACCGCGGCCGCAGTCAACTGCCGTTCCGTCGCTTCCACCGGGACCGTCTCTGCCGGCGCCGCAGGTGCGGTTTCGGCAGGGGCAACGGGTGCCGCTGCTTCTTCCACCGGCTGTGGCGGTTCAGGCTTCGGTGCAGGCGGCTCGGGCTGTTTGACCTCCGGAGCTGCCGGCTCCTCCGCCTTTGCCGCGGCGGGCGCCGCGGGCTTCGGCGCCGCGCCACCCGCTTCAACGACCAGGACGACCGCCCCAACCTTGACGTTATCCCCCTCTTTCACCCGGATCTCCGTGACCGTGCCGCTCACGCTCGACGGCACCTCCAGCGCCGCCTTGTCGGTCTCCACCTCGATCACGGACTGATCCTTCGTGATGGAGTCTCCCACCGACACCATCACGCTGGTGACCTTTCCGAATTCGATGTTTTCGCCAAGTTCGGGAAGTCTGAATTCCGTAGCCATCGTTTTGTCCTTTTTGCAACTGCCGCGATTTACTGCCCAATACCGCCTGAAAATCCGGTCAGATCCCGCTGAGGATCAGGTATACAGCGGATTCCGCTTATCTGGCTCAATGTCGAGCTTCTTGACAGCTTTTTTCAACGCGTCCGGCTTCACTTTTCCTTCGCGGGCCAGACCGGTCAAGGCGGCCAGCGCGATGTGCCGCGCGTCCACCTCGAAGAAATCGCGAAGCGCCTCCCGCGACTCGCTCCGGCCAAATCCGTCCGTCCCCAGGGTCAGCATGGTCTGCGGGACCCAGCGCAGGACGCCGTCCGGCAACAGCTTGATGTAATCCGACGCCGCAACCACCACGCCGGGCTCTCCCTTCAGGCACCGGGTGACGTACGGCACCTGCGGCTTTTTGCCCGGATTCAGCATGTTCCAGCGCTCCACATCCAGCGCGTCGCGGCGCAGTTCCTTGTAACTCGTCACGCTCCACACGTCGGCGGCCACACCATAATCCTGCTCAAGAATTTCCTGCGCCTTCAGGGCCTCATTCAAGATCGCGCCGCTGCCCAGGAGCTGTGCGTGAAGCTTGCTATCGCGCTTCTCCGACGCCTTGAACTTGTACATCCCTTTGAGAATCCCCTCTTTCACGCCTTCCGGCATCGGAGACATCGGGTAATTCTCGTTCTCCACCGTCAGGTAATAGAAGATGCTCTCCTGCGCTTCATACATGCGCCGCATCCCCTCGCGGACAATGACCGCGAGTTCATACGCCTGCGCCGCGTCATACGCGACCAGATTCGGGACCGGCTGCGCCAGGATGTGGCTGTTCCCGTCCTGGTGTTGCAGGCCCTCTCCACTCAGCGTTGTCCGGCCCGCGGTCCCGCCGACCAGGAAGCCGCGCGTGCGCATGTCTGCCGCCGCCCAGATGAGGTCGCCGATCCGCTGAAACCCGAACATCGAGTAGTAAATGAAAAACGGGATCATGTTGAGTCCGTGCGTCGCGTACGCCGAACCCGCGCTGATAAACGACGACATCGAACCCGCTTCCGTTATGCCTTCCTCGAGGATCTGCCCGTCTTTCGCTTCCTTGTAGTACAAGAGGCTGGCCGAGTCCACCGGCTCGTACAACTGGCCCGTGTGCGCATAAATCCCGACCTCACGGAACAGCGCTTCCATGCCGAAGGTCCGCGCCTCATCCGGCACGATGGGTACGATGTACCGTCCCAGCCGCTTATCGCGAAGCAGCTTGGTCAGTATTCGCACAAACGCCATCGCCGTTGATACCGGGCGCCCGCCCGTCCCCTTATAGAATTCTTCGAAAAAGCTCTCTTCCGGCGGCGCCAGCGGCTCCACCTGCACGCTCCGGCTCGGCAGGTAGCCTCCGAGACCTTCGCGCCGCTCACGGAGATACACCATCTCCGGGCTGTCCTCCGGCGGCCGGTAGAACGGCGCCAGCGCCACGTCTTCGTCTGAAATCGGGATCCCGAACCGCGTCCGGAACTCCCGCAATTCGTCCTCGTTGAGCTTTTTCTGCTGGTGGGTGATGTTTTTGCCTTCTCCGCTTTCGCCCAGCCCGTAGCCCTTCACCGTCTTCGCCAGAATGACCGTCGGCGCGCCCCGGAAATTCACTGCCGCGTGATACGCCGCGTAGACCTTCTGCGGATCGTGCCCGCCCCGGTTCAGGCGCCGTATCTGCTCCTCCGTATAACTCTCCACCAGTTTGAGCAGACGCGGATCTTTTCCGAAAAACCGCTCCCGGATGTACTCGCCGGATTCCACCACGAACTTCTGATATTCTCCGTCGATGGTCTCGCCCATCCGTTCGACCAGCAGGCCGTACTTGTCCTGCGCCAGCAGCGGATCCCAGTCCGAACCCCAGACCACCTTGATTACGTTCCAGCCCGAACCCCGGAATATCGCCTCCAGCTCCTGGATGATCTTGCTGTTGCCCCGCACCGGCCCATCCAGCCGCTGAAGATTGCAGTTGATCACAAAAGTCAGGTTATCGAGCTTCTCCCGGGCCGCGAGGGAAATTGCTCCGAGCGTTTCCGGCTCGTCGCATTCCCCATCGCCCAGAAACGCCCATACCCGCCCCGTGTTTTCCTTCAGGCCCCGATCTTCCAGGTACCGGTTAAACCGCGCCTGGTAGATCGACATGATCGGGCCCAGCCCCATCGATACCGTCGGAAACTGCCAGAAGTTCGGCATCAACCACGGATGCGGGTAAGACGACAGCCCGCCGCCTTCCGCCAGTTCCCGGCGGAAATTGTTCATTTGCACCGCGCTCAAGCGCCCTTCCAGAAACGCCCGCGCATAGAACCCCGGCGCCGCATGTCCCTGGAAAAACACCTGGTCGCCGCTCTGCCCCGGCGTATCCGGGCCATGAAAGAAATGGTTGAACCCCACTTCGTACAGCGTCGCTGCCGAGGCATACGTCGAGATATGGCCGCCGATGCCCGGTTCCAGCCGGTTCGCGCGAACCACCATCGCCATCGCGTTCCAGCGGATCAGGCTCTTGATGCGCCGCTCAATCTCCCGCTTGCCGGGATAGACCGGCTGCTGCGTGACGTGGATCGTGTTGATGTATGGCGTATTCGCGCTGAATGGAAGCTTGATGCCGGCTTCCTCGGCCCGGATCTGAAGATGCTGCAGCAAATGCAGAACACGCTCCGGCCCGCCATTCTCAATCACAAAATCCAGGGATTCGAGCCATTCCCGCGTTTCGATGTCCACTGTTTCGTTTGGCTGGTGACCGTTCTTCATGGGTTCCATTACAACCTGCTTTCTCAAAAAACGCCCTGCCTTCCGGCATCCCAAAACCATTCCCGCGCCCCGCCGGCAACACAGTGCCCACGTCCTGTCGCGCCGTCATTGTAAGTCCCTGTAGTTCAACGATCAAAGTCTCGGCCAAATTCCCGCCGGCACGCCCGGCGCCCCAACCCGGCCCGCACGTTGCATCCTTCATCCCGCATTCGTACTATCGAGCGCAACAACAGGCACAGAAAAGAACCCAAAACCTCGTCCATGACCACAGAACCGCAGCGCACCCCGGAGGTCCTCAGGGAACGACGCCTGGCGCTCGAACGCGAGCGCGAGGCCGCCATGGCCCGGCGCACCCGGAAAGATCTCTACCACAACAGCCCGTTCTATCCTGAATTCTGGCTCGACAAGCTCGTGACGCTCACGGGCCTGCGCGCCCGGGGAGAACAAAACGCCCGTGATTTCCAGCTCCGCACCCTCACCCTCGCGTTTGAAAACCTCCCCCCGGCTTTCGACGGATTCCGCGTTCTTCTCCTCAGCGACATGCATTTTCGCGAAGAAGACCCCCAATTTCTCCAGAGACTATGTGAATTTCTCGCCCCCATTCAGGCCGATTTTTGCGCCTTCACCGGCGACTACCGGTACGCCTTCACCGGCTCCTTCGACCACGTTTTTGAGAGCATGCAACGCCTCCTCGAGAGCCTCCCAGCCCACTGCGATCGCGCCGCCGTCCTCGGCAACCACGACCTCACCGCATTCGTGCGCCCGTTCAAGGACATGGGCCTCCCCGTCCTCATGAACGAACATATCTCCCTGAATCGCAGCGGGGAGCGGCTCTGGATCGCGGGCGTCGACGATCCCCACCGTTTCCGCTGCGATGATCTGGCCGCTGCTACGCACGGCATCCCCTTCGACAGCTTTACCATCCTGCTTGCCCACAGCCCCGAACTCGCTCGGCGCGCCCCGCGCCACGGCATCGATCTGTATCTCTGCGGCCATACGCACGGCGGCCAGGTATGCCTTCCCGGCGGCCGCCCCATCCTTCTCAACGCGCGCGCAGCGCGGAAATACTGTGCTGGGCTGTGGCAAAACGGGCGCACCCGCGGCTACACCACCGCTGGACTCGGCACTACCGACGTCCCCGTGCGGTTCTACTGCCCGCCCGAAGCCGTTTTAATCCAGCTCCACCGGGCTTCGCAAGAATCCGCACCAGGAGCATAGTTTAGGTCTGCCGCCTCAGGCGGGGAAAAGAAGGACCGGTTCCCTGGCGCTCTGCCCGCGCTGCAACGCGCTACCGCCCGAACGCAGAGATACTCGGCTCCGATCGAAAAATCACAGGCGGGTTCCCCGGATGTTCGCCCTTCATGGCATGCGCGAAAACCGCCCGGCGCCTCGAATATCCGGCCGCCAGGGGGTCACCTGCGCCTTCCCACGCTCTTTCGCTGAGTACATGGCCTCGTCCGCCCGGCGGCACAGCGTATCAAACTGGCTGCCGTCGCGTGGCGCTTCCACCACCCCGGCGCTGAACGAGATCCGCAGGCCGGTACGGATAGCCGACAACTGCTGAAACCGGCGCTGCATGCGCTCGATCACCTGCACCGCGCTCGCTTCCTCGGTCTGTGGGAAAAACAGGACGAACTCTTCGCCGCCGAACCGCGCCACGATATCCACGCTCCGGATAGTCTCCCGCAGCACTTCCGCCAGCAAGAGCAGCGCCCGGTCGCCCATCGCGTGTCCGAGCCTATCGTTGACGGCCTTAAATCCGTCGATGTCCAGAAAGGCCAGAGCGCCAATGGACGGGTAACGCTGGATGCGCTCAAGCTCTTTGCGGATCCGGCGTTCGCCCGCCTGCCGGTTGTACAACTGCGTCAGCGGATCCAGCCGCGCCGCCTTCGCGAGCACCGTCCGCCGTGCCAGTGCCGCCTCCACCCGTGCCACCAGCACATCAGGGTTAAATGGCTTCGTAATGTATTCGTCTACCCCGTAGCGCAGCCCCCGGATCTCATCTTCCGGGAGTGCTTTCGCCGACAGAAAAATGAACCCCGTTTCCCGGAGCCTCGCCTGCAACTGCACCGCCTCCCGCAGCGCAAAGCCGTCCATCTCCGGCATCATGATGTCGCAGATGATGATGTCCACCACGCGCTCCGCCAGGAGCGCCAGCGCCTCCACGCCGTTCCCCGCTGAATGCACGAGATACCCCGCGTCCTCGAGGTTGAACACGACCAGTTCACGCGTATGGACGTCATCCTCCACCACCAGCGCCGAGTACTGCCGCTCCATATGAGTCATGGCCGCCTCCCTGCGACTAAATCACTCCGGTGCGGCGCCCGGGGCAGCCGGCACAAAGACCCGGAACCTTGACCCGCGCCCCGGTTCGCTCTGAACCTCCACCCGGCCGTCATGAAGCCGCGCCATCTCCTGCACGATAAACAAGCCCAGCCCCGTGCCCGGAACCACTTCCCCTTCGCGATGCACCCGGTAAAACCGGTCGAAGATCTTCGTTTGCGCCTCTCTAGGGATCCCGACGCCGTTGTCCGTCACCTCCAGGACCACGCTGGCGCCCTGTCCAAAAATGCGCCCGCGCACCCAGCCCCCTTCCGGCGTGAATTTGATGGCGTTCTCGACCAGGTTATGCAGCACCGCATGCAGCCGCTTCGCGTCGCCGTAGACTGGGGGCAATGGATTCTCGGTGTGGATTGAGAGGCGCAGCTTCTTGCCTTCCGCGACGTGGCCCAGCGTGGCCAACACGCACTGGGCCAGTTCGACCAGCGCCACGGGATCCCGTTCCAGCACCACCTGGCCCGAATCGATCCGCGCGATCAGCAGCAGCTCTTCGATCAGCGTGATCAGCCGATCCGCCTCTTCGTCCATGATGGTCAGAAAGCGTTCGCGCAGTTCCGGCTTCACGTTGGGTTTGCCCAGCAGCGTCGTCACAAATCCCTTGATCGACGTCATGGGAGTCCGGAGTTCATGCGACACGGCCGCGACGAAATCCGACTTCATCTGGTCGATCTCAAGCTCGCGCGTCACGTCCTGAAAGATCGTCACGCGCCAGGTCTCGCCTGCACCCATATTGTGTATGCACGACTGCGTCGCCCAGCAGATCCGCGACTCGGGATGGCCCAGCACGACACGTTCTTTGGCAAAATCCTGGGCGTCTGCCTCGGCTTTCCTCCACAAAGCCCGGAACGCCCCATCCGGCATCAAATCGAGAAAATCCCTGCCCGTGCAGGCCTCGGGGGCCCTTTTGAGCAGTTCCCCCATCGCCGGATTCATCATCACAATGCGGGCCTGGCTGTCCGTCACCACGACGCCTTCGCCCATGCTGTTCAGGATGGTCTCCAGGCGATTGCGCTCCTGAGCCAGGGTCAGCGCCTTGGCCCGGTTGCCAGCCTCCGCGCCACGGCGCGCGATCGCCTCCCCCAGCATGCGCGCCACCACCTCCAGCAAGCGCCGCTCCTCC
>DAOSJS010000092.1:11876-12276 GCA_035367355.1 Candidatus Hydrogenedentota bacterium | reverse complement strand
CGTTGCGGTAAGGACGTGCCGTTCACCTGGCAGATTGTTGGGCATGTCTCCGGTCAAACCCAAACGGATGTCATCTCCAACGCGAAAAGGCTGTACACAAGCCTTTGCGCGAGCATGCGGACTGAGAGTGCGGCCTATCGTTTTTCGCCTGTTCGGTCTGCGGACGCGCTTTCTTCGCTCGATGTCCAATATCCTTGGCAGCGCCGGATCCAGGGGCAGCGAGTCGCCATCCAGAAAGCAGGCAGAAACCCGATGGGTTTTGCGCCCGGGTCCCAGTTATTGAAAACAGGCGGGAGACTCGTGCTTCCTGACCTCACGCCTGGCCAGGCCGCGCCCTGCAATCGCCTCGTCTCCCTGCTGAGACAGAGCCCCACGCTCATTGAGCTCCGGCTGACTTTGG
>DAOSJS010000092.1:0-11866 GCA_035367355.1 Candidatus Hydrogenedentota bacterium | reverse complement strand
CGCGGTGTTGAAGACGTCAGCCGCGCTGGAGTGGCTGCTTAGCGGAGAAGAAAAAGAGGTTATACAAAATGAGTTAGCCAGTTTGGGAGAGCGGAAGCAGGTGCACATCGGAAATTCCTGTCGGTATCTCAACGCCTGGCTTGATCACGGCTGGGGTGTGCGCTTGACTGCAACGGTAGCCTCTGAACATGCTGTGACCCCCGCCCTCCTCACCATGATTGCAGATGACCTGACTCACGGAAAGAATACCCGTATCGAGGACATGCCGGAAGAGTCGTACGAAACGGGGATGTGTACGGCAACCGGCATTGACTTTCAGGACTGCCTTCCGGCGGGCCGTCTTCTGCCGTCGTTCTTTCCCGCGCCTGCGCAACTTGTGAGCGCGCAGGTGCGTCGCGAGTACAACCGGGAGGTACCACGCCTGGGAACGGATGGGATTATCCTCGGCCGCATTCGTGATGGGGTGCGCAGTACTCCGGTGCATTTCAGGCACCACGACCGTACCCGGCACGTCTACATTCTCGGAAGCACTGGTACTGGCAAATCCACTCTGCTGGCCAACATGATCATCCAGGATATCCGCAACGGCCACGGCGTCAGTGTATTGGACCCGCACGGAGATCTCTATACACAAATCCTGGAGAACATTCCGCCGGAACGGGTGGATGACCTCATTCTCATTAATCCGTGTGACACAGAGCGCGCGGTCGGCATTAATTTTCTCGAAGCAGCAGACCCCAGTTGCCGGAAAGAAATGCACCTCCTTGTCAATGAGATGATGAGTATTTTCAAGCGATTGTACATGAGAGAAACACAAGGCCCCATTTTCGAAACCTATATGCGCAATGCCATGTTACTTGTGATGGAGAACGAGATTCCCGGCGCTACGCTGTTGGATATCCCTCGATTATTTGAACACGACGATTTCCGGAATGCGCTGCTCGCCAAATGCCACAACCGGGCGGTACTGGATTTCTGGCGGAGAACTGCGGAACGGGCTAATGGAGAATACTCCTTGGCAAATATGACAGCTTATGTCACATCTAAACTTAATATGTTTATATATAATTCCACAATGCGCTGTATTATTGGGCAGGCGAAGAGCACGATTGATTTTTATCAGGCAATAAATGAGGGCCGGATAATTTTGGTGAACCTTTCCAAAGGCCTTCTCGGGGAACTGGACACTCAATTGCTTGGCATGCTCATTACTGGGAAGCTCTTTTGTGCGGCCTTGAACCGAGCCTCGGAGCCGACGGCGACCCCCCGTAAATCTCACTTCCTCTACATAGACGAGTTTCAGAATTTCACGAGTGGAAGTGTTGCTCAGATGTTGAGCGAGGCGAGAAAATTTGGGCTCTACCTGACCCTGGCCAATCAGAATCTGAGCCAGCTGAGGGAAGGCCACGAGGCCTCAAGCCTCTCGGAGACGGTTCTGAGTAATGCCGGAACGCTGCTCTGCTTCAGAACAGGTGCGCCGGACGCAGAGCGCATCGAACAATACACGCTGCCGGAATTTGGCTCTCAGGACATTCAGTATATGCCTGATTTCCACCTTATTGCCAAATTGCTCGTCAATCAGTGCCCCAGCCGCCCCTTTGTCTTCGAAACGCTGCCGTTCGAGACTGCGCCCGCTGGGCGCGGCCTGAAGCGTTCCATAGAAAACGCGCGAAAACGCTATACCGTAGATATCCAGGAAGTGGAGAGAGACATTGCGAGCCGGCACGCCGCGCTTCAGATCCTGTGATACGGCCTTTGTCAGTTGGTTATGTCAGTGAAGAGGCCCCGCCAAGCGAAGCACAAAAGGAGGGAATCATGCGTTGCCCTGATTGCGGACACAATAATCCGAACAACCGGACCACGTGCCAGATCTGCTTCACTTCCCTGGGGTCGCCGACAACGACCCAAGGCAGGGGCGTGAACACCTTGCCGACCATGCCGGCATCTCCGCTGGATCCCCCACGCCGGCAGGCCTCACAGCGTGCTCCGTGGGCCGCGGCGCCTTCCGCATACCCGGACGGCACGAACCCAAGCCGGCCGTACATCGTGGCGGCACAAACGGTCGCGGGTGCGGGTCCCGCGCCACGGACCGGGGAGTTACACGGGCACGCGGACGTGACGGGCAGGGTCATCGCGATGGATGCGCCCTTGCTCGAGCGTCCTGATTTTGACGTATGCCGCTTTCTGACGAGAACTCTTTGGCTGATGCTACTGGTGGTATCTCCTTTGATATTCCTGCACGCCGTGCTTGTGATGCTGGGCGCGGTTCCCGCCATCCTGGCGGTGGTCGGGCTGCTGTTCCTGGCACGATTTCTTTCGCCGACCAACCTGTTCACGATGTACCACCTACTGGCCCTGGTCAATCCGCTGGGACGCCGGAACGAGAACGAGCAGGTGCCGGTACGCTATTTGCGTGTGCGCGGCGAGGACGGGGAGACGGAGTACGTGGTACGGATGAAAGGCACCCTGACGCTCAGCAACATCATGCCGGATGACCTCGTCTCATTCTGGGGGCGCTGGAGGCGCGGCGTCCTGCATGCCCGGTATGCGTTCAGCCACCGCACACAAGCCTGGGTCGAACTCCAGCGGTCCTATACGTGGGTGACCCTGGCCATAACCGCATGCGTGGTACTCCTGTTGATTGCCTATTTTTACGGGCCGGTTTCGCAACTCTTTGTCCGTGCTCACGAATGGGGGATTGTACAATGAGCTCATACGCCACAAGCCGAATACAGCAGAAAATCAGCGTGCTGCAAGGGGATCATCCCGACCTCGAAACGCCGGTATTCGACGCGGATCCCTCGCAGGGGGAGGGACTGGGCCTCGTCCGCATTGAGGGTCTGACACGCTTCTGGGAGAGTGCCGAGGCAGGACATGGTGACTTGGGCGCGCGGCAGGCGGAGTTCCTGGCCGGGCTGGCCAATGCGGCCGTGCCGTGGGGAATGACAATTCTGGGAGAACCTGGCGGCGTCAGTATTTACCTTGCGCTGACAGGCGGCGCGGCGGCGCTCCAGGGATGGCAGGAGTTCTTGTCGGCCGTGTTCCCGGGCTGTCAGCTCTCGGCGGGACCGGAGGCGCGCCTGGTTCTCAATGCCTATCGTCATTTGCCGCAGATTGCGTCACTAACGGGCAATCCGTCGACGGGGGATGGCGATCCCCGGACAGCGGAGCCTCTGTTGCGCCTGGAACCCCTTATTGGAGCGATGTCCGGCAGGCGTTGGGCATACCTGGTGCTGGCACGCCCGGTATCTTCATCTGAAATACTGAAAATGAACCAGACACTGGCACGCGAGGAGCAGGATATCAGAAGCACTTACCTCCGTCCCGGAACTGTGGAGGAAAACAACAATCCTCTGGCGCAGCGATATGTCTCCCTGCTTCAAGCCGCGAGGCAGAGAATGGAAGCGGGGATGCAATCGGGAATGTGGAACGTTCAGGCCTACCTCATGGCAGAGAGCCACGATGCGCTCGCACGGGGTGGTCAAGCCTTGGCCGGCAGCTTCGCCGGGAGGGACAGTCTGCCTCAACCGTTCCGGGTGCGGTCGTGCCGCCTCGGTTCCGCTCAGGCTGGATTCCGCCCCCCGTCAACCGTGTTGACCTCCGCGGAAGCAGCGGCACTGTCTCAGCTGCCTTCTCAGGAGTTCCCCGGGTACGCCTTACGGGAAGCCGTCACCTTTTCCGTGTCTCCACCTCCGGCCCCGGACCACCCATCGGTGGCCGTAGGCACCATCGTGGCCAGTGGCGTCCGAACCAGGAATTGGTTTGAGGTGCGTGTGGAAGACTTGGCCAAACACGTCTTTGTTGCCGGAGTAACAGGCTCCGGAAAGACCCGCACCTGTCAATATTTGCTCTCGCAGCTCTGGGGGGAGCACCAGATTCCCTGGTGGGTGGTCGAACCGTCGACCAAGATCGAATACCGCCGACTGGCAGCTTCCGAAACGTTCCGAGATCTGCAAATCTATACTCTGGGTAACGAGACATGTGCGCCCCTGCGTCTGAATCCTCTCCAGATTCTGCCGGGCGTATCTGTCCAGACGCACATCGACGCTCTGAGCTCCCTGTTCGGCGCGTCCTTCGCTATGGTCACGCCCATGCCGGACGTCCTGAACAAGGCCCTCCATCGCGTCTATACCGAGCGTGGCTGGGACTTGCTCCAGGGGACAAACCCGCGAGGCCATGCGCTTGAAACGCAACCAACCCTATCCGATTTGATACTGACCCTGAAAGACCTGATCCCGGAGTTGGGCTACAACGCGGACGTTACGGGGAATCTCAGGGCGGGCTTGCTGACGCGTGTGCAAAATCTGACCCTGGGGGGCAAAGGTGCGTTGCTCAACAGCGGTCTCTCCACAGACCTGGACCGCCTCTTGGAAAAACCGACGGTGCTCGAGTTGAGCGCCATCGGTGACGACGACAGCAAGGCCTTTGTTATGGCGTCTCTCCTGCTCCATCTCTCGGAGTACTGCCAGGTTAAAGGATCAAGCGATGGACAGTTGCGCCATGTCACACTCATTGAAGAGGCGCACAGGCTCCTGCGAGCGGCGCCCGAGACCATCGCCTCCGAATATGCCAATCCGCGAGGTAAGGCAGTCGAAGCTCTTTGTCAGATGCTTGTAGAAATGCGGGCCTACGGGGAAGGCCTTATCGTTGTCGACCAGGTACCGGCTAAACTCGCGCCCGACGCGATCAAAAATACCAACCTCAAGATCATCCACCGGCTGGTGGCGGGCGACGACAGAGCCCTGGTGGGGACGACAATGAATTTGTCGGAGCCCCAGAAGCGCCATCTGGCGGCTCTGCCGAGCGGTCAGGCCGTGGTCTATGCCGAAGGCCGCAACGCCCCGTACCTGGTGCAGATTCCGGATCATGCGGGGCTGCAGGGGTACGGAGCCGCGAAGATTACAAACGAAGCGGTCAAGCGTCTGATGCACGGCAAGATCGCGCCGCTTCCGGATTCCGGCCAAGGTGCACGTGCGCGCCAGCAGCTCCCCCGCTGTCAGGGGTGCGACCGGCCGGGGTGCGAAACATATCGCAACATCGCCCGGCAATTGCTCAACAAGGACTACAGCGGTCCATTCGCTCATGCGGTGCAGGAGGGCCCGGAGAGCATCTGGGCTTTTGGCGCAAGGGTTGCGACTGAAATCTGGGGCGACAAAACGCGAGCGGACGCCGCGTACTGCGTGGTTCTGGCGCTCTTGTCCCTTGCCGGATACGAGTCTGGGATCATCGAGAACATGCGTAATCGCCTTGGCCCAATCCTGATAAGAATGAGGAGGATGGAAGCATGACATCCGCAAACGATGAAATGGCAGAGATCAACGAACCAGCGGTCGACCGGGCGCGCGAGCTCCAGATGGAACACTACCTGTCGGAGACCGATCGGGCTGCGGTCGAGCAGTTGTCCGAGAGATACAGGGAATTGGTCCCTCCTGAACGTCTCGAGGCTGTGCGCCAGCAGGACACCATCTTTGAGAGCGATCGCGACGCCTTTGACGCCAGGTACGAACGCGAGACAGGGAAGAGACTCGAGCCAGGCAAACGAATCCTTGGCTATTCATTCGGAGCGAGTGAAAGCCCGCGAGTTGCCACCGACTACCTGGAAGTCCCCCACGTAATCTTTCACGAGCGGCTGCATACACTCTCCGCCCCGGGCATCGAAAGAGAGCTGGGAAAGGGTCTGGACGAAGGCATTACAGAAGAGCTGGCAATTGACAATCTGGGGGCGGAACCGCTCGAAGGAGACTGGGAAAGCTATTCCAGGGAACGGGAAACAGCACGCGAATTGCGAACGCTCTGCGGTGACGAGGCCATCGAAAGCGCCTATTTCCAGGGAGACACCCGGGCGTTGCGGGCCTGCCTGGACAGGGAACTCGGACCTCAAGGGCTCGAGCGGCTGCGGGAATACCTGGATGGTCCGACAGAAGAACCGGAGCCACGGAGATAGAAAGGTCCGCCATGAAAGCACTTGCGCCGCTCCCACGAAAAGCTGCCGAAGACGATGAACTCGCCAACCTCGCCCTTCTCATTGTGCCTTTGCTGGCCATCACGGTGGCCATCTTTGTGTTGGCGGTAATCTTCATGGTGGCCTTCGTAGCGGGTCCACCTGCCGGCGGGGTCTTCTGGTGGTCTCGCCTTACCCAGCGGTACCAGATTTCAAAGGCCAAAAAGGTGACCTGTGCGTTAGTTGGCGCGGGCCTGCTCGTGAGTCCGCTAATCCTGATGGCGCTGCTTGAGCCGAGCGGGTGGCATCATGACACGAATAGCGTGTTGAGCGCGGTGTGGTTGGGAACGGTGCTGGGACTTTGTGGAACTGCCCTTTACCTTGCAATCGAAGCGTACCGGCAGGTGTTCTGGCAGCACCGCAGAAACATACTGGCGGAACAGTGGAAGACTCCGGGCGTGCGTCATCAATTGTGGAAGGCGCAGCGCGCTCTTCATGGCCTGGAGAAGGCGATGGCCCGCAACGAAGAGGCAAATCAGAAGCTCATGGCGCAACAGAAGGCTCTTGAGGAGAAGATGGGCCGCATGATAGAGACGAGTGACGTACGCTTCTACAGCGCCGAGAAGTATCGGTGGCAGGGCATCTATGAAGCTATGAGCACCGAAGACCTCAAGCAGCGGAGTGAATCGCTGAATCGGGAGATCGTGCAACTGCCCGAAACCGACCCGCGCTGCATGCCGCTTACGCTTGAGGCTGCAGTGGTGCGACTCGAGGTACAGGACCGAATGCTGGCCTGCGGCACATATGGCTCGCACCGGGAAACGCTGGCAGAGCACGGAAAAAAGACACAAATGGTCAGGTCATTGCAGCAGAAGCTGCAAGCGATTCAGGCCAAGGTGGATAGGGAACGGACAGTAATTCAGGAACTTCGGCGCACTAGGCCGGTTGTCAACTGAAAGGAAAGTGCAATGTCCATCACCAAATCTTACAAGACCGAGATCATCGTACCCAAGCCTCAGCTTCAGGCCGCCGCAGGTAACATTCAGGGCACGCCATGCATGGAGATCATGGGCCTGGCAGTCCAGAAGATCGCTCAGGAGCGTGGAGGCCGCGTAACCAACGGTTACCAGGACTGTACCGGCAAGAAACATCGTTGCCTCCTGGGACTGTCCACGCCCGCCGCCCCGAACGGTGTCGGCGTCCAGGTGGGCCGCGATGGCAAGGTGTCTTTTGTTTACGACCAGCAGGGCGCGAACCGGGCCGAGATGCAAGCCATCTGTAATGACCTGGCGCGCGCATACGCGACCATTGCGGTATTGCGGATCCGCAGCCGGCACGGATATCAGGTGAGCGTGGAAAGCGAAACACGCGTGGGCGATGGCACCCGTGTGTCGACCCGCGCCGTGCGCGCGTAAGAAAGGGGGGAGCACGTGAATGGGACCGTGCGCATCCACCGATTCCTCCCCCAGACCGAGGCGGAGGGCCCGGGCAGAAGGGCATGCCTCTGGGTGCAAGGGTGCCAGCGGCACTGCCCGGGCTGCTTCAATCAGGCCACCTGGGATCCGAGTGCCGGAAACGTGGTTGCCGTCGATCAGCTTTTCGCCTGGATCACCGAGGCCCCGAACATCGAAGGCGTCACCTTTGTGGGTGGGGAGCCTTTCCTGCAGGCCGAGCCACTCGCCGTCCTGGGGGCACGATGCCAGACTCAGGGCCTGTCGGTCGTTACGTTCACCGGGTATACCCTGGGGGAACTGATGCTGGCGAACTTGCCCCACTGGCAGGCGCTACTGAAGGTGACGGATCTGCTCCTGGCGGGACCTTACGAAGCGGACAGACAGGATTTCTCCCGGCCCTGGGTGGGCAGCCGAAATCAGGAATTCCTCTTTTTGACACCGCGGTACCGCCATTTGGAAAAAGCACTGGAAAGTATCCCAAACCATCTTGAATTACGCGTCGGCGCTCTTGGTGAAATCAGTATGAACGGCTTGGCATCAGAGGCGGAGATAAGCGACCTGCAAAGCAGCCTTGCAGAACTCGGGCTTGTTACAAAACCAAAGGGAGCATCACATCATGGCAAAAGTCATCCTCACAGAAATCGATGAACAGGGTAACGTCACCTCTGACCTCAGCGGTTTCGAAGGCAATGAATGCGTGGCCGAGGAAGAGCGCTTCCGCCGGGACCTTGCCGAATACGGATTGGTTCTCAGCACCCGGAATCAACGGCGGAAGCCCGCCGAGAATCAGGTCGGCGGCGCGGAGGGTCACCGAATCCTGTAGGGCCGGGGAACAGCAGCGGGCACATTACCTGACAGAGAGGAGCGCGAGATGAACGAGCAAGTACTGATTCTGCTGGTAGAAGCGGTCCTGGTGTTCGCAGTCGTCCTGGCAGGTCTCCGGATCATGCTGGGCCGCGCGACAGTCCCTGTCCTTGTCGGCATGGCCCTGTGTTCGCTTTCTACGGTGTTTCCGAACGATCCGTTTGCCCGGGCGATTTCAGCGGTATCCTGCCGGTTCGCCATTCCGATACTTCTGTTATGGGGGCTGTTTCACCTGTTGAAAAGCCCGACTGGCGCGCCGCCGCGAAGCCAGGGCATGCGGTGAGCCTCTCGCCGGAAATCTCCGGGCAGAAGGACTAAGGCCGCCTCCCCGGTCATGCCAGAATTGGCACAATCGTTGCTTACTCGATAAACACCGATCCACGAACACACAAACGAAAAGGAAGGAAGCTCGCCATGAAACCTGCCATCGCTATCATCCTCGCCACGGCCCTCGTGATGTTCGCGATACTCATGGGCTGTGACGCCGCAAAAGGCCCCGTGGGCACGAACATCGACACCAAGCTCAAGGAACTGACGACCTGGACGCCCGAGGCGATCGCCAAAGACCCCCTGGGGTTCGTAACCCATGCCACATACGCGGCCGATGACATCTTGCTGAAACTCAAGGCGGCACAGATTGGGATGGCCCAGCAACGGCGGAGCACAGAACGCAAAATGGCGGCAAGCGAGCAGGACTTGGCTGCTGTAAAGGCACTGTTCGCGGAATTTCGTACGGCGTATCAGGAAGCAGACAGCCAGCAAACCTGGCCGAAAACGGTCCACGGGACCGCCTATTCCGAAACGCAGCTGCGAAACCAGGTTTGGGCTCTGGGACAGCGCTACGAAGCCTGCCTGGCCGAAAACAAACGGCTTCCCGAGTTTCACGACCGCCTGTCCTCCTACGCAATCGAACTGGAGCAGAGGCTCTTTGATGCCCAGGCCGCCAGAAGTGAATTCGCGCGCCAGCGGGAAGTCCTCCGCATGAACACCGCGATGGCTGACCTCTCCAAGCTTGAAGCACAGGTGAGAGGTCTGGCCGATACCGAGGGGTTTCTGCTCGCCAACAACGGCACGCCCACCGTCAACCAGCTCGTGGAAGGCCTCAAGCACACCGTGACAGAAGCGGAATTCACCGAGTTGCTGACGATGCCGCTGGAGTAACCTGGAGCCGGCACCGCTGCGCAGAAGGAGGGATTGCGATGTCAAATCTGGTTCGTGTGTTGGTGTTGGGGCTGATGCTCGTCCTCGTGGTGGCGATATTGCGCGAATCCGGCTCTTCTCCGCGCCTGCGACAGAGGTTCTCCCAGTTTGAAGATTCGTTCGCCCCGTGGACCGGCAAGGAGCCCGTGTGGACGCCGGAGCGGATCGCCGCGGATTCCGCGGGATACGCGCGCTATGCACAAGAGCGAATCCGCACTCTCTCTGAAGAATTTGACGCCAATGTGCGGCGTGTTCGAAGCCAGGTGGCAGAATTGGGCGCCATGGCTCACGAGAATGACGCGGCCTTGAAATCGGCGCAAAGCGAACTGACGGGAATGTGCAAAGCCTATGTGCGCGCCCGGGATGCCGGTTCATGGCCGGTACAGCTGGGAGGGGTGACTTTCGATGAGGACGCGCTTAAGCGCGCAATCGCGATGGCTCAATGGCAAGTGGAACAGCGCGAGAATCTGAAGCAGCGCATCCGGCAAGAATATGAACGCAAACAGATGGAAGCGGGCAGACTGGAGCTGAACATCTCGAACATCAGACTGGACCAGATTGCCCTGGCAGGAACCGCGGAGGAGTTGCGGGTCCAGGACACCATACAAAACATACAGCAGCTTGAGGATTTGGTGCATGCCGCCGCGGACACGGGCACCGAGAGCTTTGTCCATGAGCTGATGGAAGCTCGTGAAGTGGTTTTGAGCGACGAGCAGCTGGATCAGCTGCTTAAGGCTACAGTGCAGGAACCTCCCGCGACCCCTGCCACTTCCATTCCAGACTCTGTTCCGCCTTCCCCGGCCTCTGGCCTCGACGAAATGGATCCCCTGGAGTCTGCCCCCCCTGCCGCTGCTACGACATTCCCGAAAAGGACCCAAGCCGTTGCATCGTCGCCGGTTGACCCGTCTCCAGCACAGACCCTGACTCCAATGCAGAAGGATGCGCTGGGAATCGACTATGCCTGCCCGGTTCCCACTGTGAAATTACGAAAAACTCCGGTCTATGATCAGCCAGGATTGATTCGCAGCGATCGCAAAGTGCCCTTGCTGCCCTCACCAAGTAGCCGGCGGTTCCGTTGATGCAAAGGAGATGTCGCGCGATGAAGAATGCTCTCATGGTGAAGCTCGGTGGAACCATACTATTCGTAACAGCGCTCGCGGGTTGCCAGACCGTTCCAGCAAGCAATATGCCCGCACGATTCGATAGCGAGCTGGCCACGGAAACAGACCCACCTTCTCACGCGGTTAATTCGGATAATGCCTGGCGCCCTCAGGGTTGCATCATGTTTCCACGAAGCGAAATCAATACCGTTGCTGAGCGCCAATTCAGACTTGCCCTCGGCAAGGCGTGCCAACAGCATGGGATCCCCCTCATTGAAGATGGCGGCCCTGTTCCCGCCGGAACCACAGCCTTTCTTCAAGTCCTTCGGATACAGCAGGAAATGGCGGCATCGGGGCCCGTGCAAGAGTCCGGGCCATATCGCTGGTATGCATGCCATGTCGAATGCAGCGATCGCAGAAACGACTGGAGGCCTCAGCCCAACACAGCAAAAAGCCTCGTCACCATCTCACGCCTTCTTACATTTGACTCAGACATCATACCCTCTCGCTCAAATGACTCGAACGACACGCTATGGATGCTCGCCAACGAGATTGCAGCAGTGGCCGCGAACGGCATGTACATCAGGCAAATCTTCCTTGACGTAATTTGCCAGATGGACGCCTCTGATGTTACCCGTCGCGGCTCAGAGTTGTTTATGCTCCAGCGTTATGAGCAAGCTAGCCTCTATTTGGGAGAAATCTGCCGTCGCTATCCGGATTATCAACCCGCGTTCAGCTACCTCGGGGCCTGCCAAGCCGCCCTTGGAGCGTACGATCTGGCGCGAGCCACATTAACACAAACCATCCGGTTAGCGCCTGATACCGAAGAAGCCCATCGAGCGAAACAATGGCTGGAAATGTTGTCGGCCTCTCCTTAACATAAAACATGTAGACAGCTGATATTGAAATTACGCACTCTTCGGGAGCGCGCAAATACGTAAACGCTTTGTGGCGGGTTCTGACCGCAGAATCACAGACAAGGGTGCTCTGCGGGCAGGCGTGTAATCGGGAAGTCAGGATTAGGCCAAGGCAGGCAAAGACCTGCCCTGTTACTGCGTCATCTGGTGCATACAAAAGAAGAGGGAGCGAAAAAAATGGGAATGCAATTGGACTTTGGCTGGATTGAGGATGCGATGGCTAACGTAAATAGCAGCGCATCAACGGCGGTCGTTGTCGAGACTGCAGATCCCATGCGCAGTAGCCAACTGATGGCCTATCTGATTGCGAATTTTAAAAGCCGCCTGTTCGCGTACGATCCCTGGAACGGTCTTCAGCATCTGACGCCACAACACCAGTTTGAGCCGGTC
>DAOSJS010000091.1:0-12289 GCA_035367355.1 Candidatus Hydrogenedentota bacterium | reverse complement strand
CGCAAATGGCAGGACGATACCATCTCCGGTAAGATCTTAGATGGCGCGATTCGCGGCACTCTTCGCAAACAACAGCCTGCGTCCTATTGGCCCAGCTCGCGCAGCGCCTCTTCCTGCTGGAGATTGTGCCGGCCAACGGCCTCTCCGGAGCGGTTTCGCATGTGCTGGCGGGCGCCGCTGGCTGCTCCACCGCCGCCGAAAGAACGGTTGAGCTGATTTTGAATGCCGATGCCGGTCAGCGCCTCTCCGAGAGGGCCGCCCGCACCGGCCGCAGGGACGCGCGGCGCCGGCTGAGGGTGTTGGGCGTGCGCGTTTGGCGATGCTGCCGTGGGGGCGGTGGCATTGAGCGGTTGCGGCAATGGCGGCGGCGTGGACACGATCCCTGTCGCCGGGGTGTACGCGAAATCCTGGCCGTCGCGGGTTTTGATGGTCTGCGGCAGGTACTCGGGCACCAGCACCTGGAGCGATTCCGGATACTTGCGTTTTTCAACGGTGTAGCGGGAAATGGCTTCGTGGATTCGAATCAGCCGCTCCTGGTTTGATTCGTGAAGGAGCTGCGCGTCGAGGGGGCCGGGTTGTGGCGCCGCGCCGGCAGCAGACGCGACGGGGGCGTCAAGCAGCGCGCCCGTTGCGGGATCGTATCCGAATGGGGAGCCGTCTGCCTTCGCGGGAATGCTGGGCATCCATTCGGGCACCAGTGTCTCCAGCGATGCCGGATACGCGCCGTTTTCGGCCGCGTAGGCGTTGATCGCCTGCTCGATGCTGATGCGGGCGCTGGAATCTTTCGTGTAGTCGAGGGTCTGTTTCGCCCCGCTGATCGCCTCTTTCTGCAGTGCACCCTGGATGGCGGTGCCCGCGAGAAGCTCCACGCCGCAGCCGGCGGCCAGGAACGCAAGCAGTATGGGCATGAGGTAACGCATCTCCGTACCTCCTTTTAATCGCGCTGATGACTGCTCCTGACAATCAGTATACCACAGCGGAGCGTGGCGCTACGGGCGGCGTTCACGGCTCTGCGCCTGCTGCTGTCGGAATCAAAACGGCCTTACAAGAGCGGGGCCGGTGGAATTCATGACACCCACCGGCCCCAATAGCTCGCGTTCACGGACGTTTATTCCGCTCCTCCGGCCGGGACGTTGCCCGCGCGGAAGGCCGAGGCCGGCAGGCCGGCTTCGTTCTTCAGGTTGGGTTCTGCGCACTGATCCCAGGCAAATCGCACCGCCACGGGCGTGGTCACATCCGCCGCCGTCAACACCACGCTGGCCCCGTCGATGACCGCTGCCGCCTCATGAAAGACGCCGTCCGCGCCGCAGATCTGGAACCAGTTCGGTGCGGCGCCATCGCGCGTGCTCAGCGTTTTCACGTTTTTGAAATACACGCGCAAGGCGTTGTCCACGATCTCAAACCGGTCGAAAACCGGGCCTTCACACACGATGTCACTTTTTCCGTACGTTTTATTGAGCGCGAGCCAGGCCAGGCGCTTGCCCACATCGTCCTTGTTGCGGGGATGGATGTCCTTTACGTTGCCGATATCGTTGATGACCGCCATGCCGGTGCCCGGAATGGCCGTCGCGGCCGATTGCGCTTCCCAGATCTCCGCCAAAGCTTCGGGGGCTTTGCCATAATCAAACGGTGCCAGTTGCACGAAATAGCAGGCGAGGGCATTGTCGTTCCACACGCTGCGCCATCCGTTGATCAGGGCTTCCATCTTGTCGCGGTAGAGCATGCCGTCGCCGCGGTTGGATTCACCCTGGTACCAGATGAAGCCCCGGTTGGCATAGGGCACGAGCGGCGCCACCATGGCGTTGTAGAGCGTCGTGGGCCTTCCTTCGTTGTTCAGGCCCGATTCCGAGGCAATGGAGGGCAGTGCCGGTGCGAATGTATGATTCGCGAGCGCGGTCCGGGCGGCCGGAAGCCAGGCCTCGACCTGCTCGATCGCATCTTTCAGAGCCTGCTGATACTCCGCGGTTTCGGGCTGGTTGAGGCGAATCTGCGTGGTGATGTCCGCCAGCGCGGGGATCGGCTCGAAACCCACGGGCGGGGTCCACGGCTCGATTCGCGTTCCACCCCAGCTCGTGTTGATGATACCCACCGGAACGCCCAGCTCGGCCTGGAGGTATTTCGCGAAGTAGTAACTGACTCCGGAGAAGCCTTCCCCGTTGTAGCAGGTGTCCAGCGTTTCGGCATTACACGGGGCCCACGGGGTCCATCCGCGCAGATCATCCAGCGGAACGGGGCTGTGTTCACGGAACACCATCGCGATCCGGATCTTGTCGTTCGCCCAGTGCGCCTGTCCGGCGTCCCAGCCGTCGGAAAGTTTGATCGACCACTGCATGTTCGACTGTCCGGATGCGAGCCAGACTTCGCCGACCAGAATGTCGGAGAGCGTCCTGGAGCCGCTTGGCGCGGAGACGGTGAGTTCAAAGGGTCCCCCGGCGGCCAGTGGGGCCAGGTCGACCCGCCAGCGCCCGTCGGCGCCGGCCGTTGCGGCTGCAGTCTGGCCCGCGATGGACACGGCGACCGTCTCGCCGGGTTCGGCCCATCCCCATACGGGCACGGAGACGTTTCGCTGAAGCACCGCATGGTCGTCGAACACGGCAGGCAGCCGGAGTGGAGCCGCCGCCGTCTCGGGGCTCAGTCCTGCCAGCAGGGCGAGCAGAATCAGGGTTCCGGACACGATGCGGTACGTTGTGGCAGACGAAGTACGGTTCATGGTTTCTCTCCCGGCCTGGCTGCGCGAGCGGAACAGTACAAATGGCTGCTCCGTGCCTTAAACAGTGTGTGATCGACAGAACACGTGTGTAGAACGGGAAAAATCTAACAAGAACCCCCACCGGCAATCAACCCCGTGGCGATCGCGGCGATACTGGATAGCGGGTTTCGACTCAGGTATGCTGGGGCGGCCACACCGGGAGAATCGGCCCCATGACTTTGCGCGAGCGCATCCTGACCGTCTATCGGGGGGGCATACCCGACGCCGTCCCCTTCATGCTCGATTTGTCCCACTGGTTCTATCATCGAAACGAGATGCCCTGGGATTTGAGCGCTGCACATCCTGAGCCGGAGACGGCGCTCATCGCGTACCACAGAAAAGTGGGGGCCGGCTTCTATCTTCCGCAGCTCTCGGCGTTTTATGACGTTTGCTACCCCGGCGATGTCACGGCTTCCGCTGCAAAGTCCCCCGATGGTACCGCGATCACCTGGGCAATTGATACGCCGCTTGGGACCCTGGCACGCACGCGGCGCTGGGAACCGCAAAATTACGCCTGGGGCATTACCGGCTGGCCGCTGAAATCGGAGCGGGAACTCGGCATTCTTCAGTACGCGCTGTCCCGCCGCAGCTACACCCCGCGTTGGGAACGGTACCACGCGTGGGCTCGTGCTGTCGGTGATACCGGCGTAATTTACGTGCCCACGGGGTACAGCGCCATGGGCCACCTGCTCAATTACTGGATGGGTGTGGAAGGCGCGATCTACGCCACCTTCGAGATGCAGGCCGCGGTGCGGGAGTTCGTCGACGCCGTAAACGCCAATATCCTCGACTGCGTGGACATGCTCGCAGAATCCCCCGCTGAAATTATTCTCATGGGCGACAACTTCTCCAGCGACATCCAGCCGCCCCATTTTTTCGAGGAATGGTCCGGAGCATTCTATACCGAAGCCATCGCGCGGCTGCACCGGGCCGGGAAATGCGTTGCCGTACATATCGACGGGCGCCTGCGCGGGGCACTCGGCATGTTCCGTGATACCGGCGCAGATTGCGCGGATGCGGTGACACCCGGACAGCCCGGCGATCTCTCGCCCAGCGGCTGCCGCGACGAGGCCGGGCCGGGCCTGATCCTGTCGGGGGGCGTCCCTCCGCACCTGTGGCTGCCCGACGTTGGCGTGGCGGTCTTCGACCGGGCCGTCCTCGACTGGCTGGACCTGCGGCATGCCAGCCCGCGCCTCATCGCCAACGCGGGCGACCAGGTCCCACCCGGCGCCGACGAATCCCGCATCCATCGCATGCGCGAACTGGTCGAAACCCAAGGCCGCTACTGAGTCTGGCCCCGTTTTTTCAGCGCCTCTATCAATTTTTCGGGGTGATCGGTCTGAATGCCGTCGGATTTCCAGGCCAGGGCCGGCTCCCAGCTGGACGGGTCATGTTCGTCCACGATCACGATGGCTCCGGCTTCATGGCAGGTCTTCACAAACGACTCGGAATAGTGCCTCCACACGGCCGCGACCACTTTCGGGCGAAGATCTTCCAGAAGCGGTTTCAGGTTCGCCCCCGGCCCCGGATCGGGCATGATGATGCATTTGGGGCAGGCTTCCCGGATCTTCTTGAGTCTCTCGTTCGACGCATACCAGAGCACCTGCCGTTCCATGCCGTGCTTCTTCACCAGGGCCAGGATGTCCTCCCACGATCCGTCCTTGAAATCCATGTAGATGCCTATCTTGCCTTTGCACAGGGCGAGGACTTCATCGACGGTGGGGATGCGCGTTCCCGCCCATTCCGGACCGACCCGGGAGCCGATGTCCAGCGCCTGTATCTCGGCCAGGGTGAGATCGTGCACCGCGCCTGTTGCGCCTTCGGCATACGCATCGACGGTGCTGTTGTGGATGTTGACGAAATGGCCGTCTTGCGTCTGCCGCGCATCCACTTCGACAAAATCCGCTCCCAGTTCGATGGCTTTCTGGCAGGCGGCAAGGGAGTTTTCTGGAACGCCGTCATGCGCTCCCCGGTGCGCCACCACATAGACTCCGCCATGGCGGGGCGGCGGCAGGATAGAGGCACCTGCGCCCGCCCACGCGGGCATAGTCATGGCTCCAAAACCTACAATGCACAGTGCACGCATCCACATGACTGCACCCTCCACGCAGTTGTCACCCACGCTGCATCTCCGGCAGTGCCAGGATGTCCAATAGACCCGAAACGGTCGGTTCAGGGGAGATATAGTCCGCGACCGCTTTGATTTCGTCCTGCGCATTCGACGGACAGGCGAAAAAGCCCACCGCATCGCGCAGGGGCAGATCGCCTACTGTGTCGCCAATGCCGGCCACCTCGTGCGGCTGCACGCCCAGCTCGTCGAACAGCGCGCGAAGCGAGCTTCCCTTGTCCACTCCGGCCAGCGACAGATTCAGATAAAAATGCGAACAGTTGATAATGAGCTCGGGACCGTTTTCCCGGACGAACTGTTCAACGCGCGGTTGCATCGCGAGCAACACTGCGGGGTCCTGCGAGAACACCGAAAGCTGAGCTTCTTTGCCGAATTGCATCACCGCCTGAGGATATTCATGCAGCAACTCAGTTTCAATGAAATCGCGCACGGCCCGCAACCGATGGGTCTTCTCTGACGTCACCCCCGGTCCGAATCGAGCCCAATTGTCATGAAGCGAATACAACACGGCCCCGTTTTCGCAAATCGCCGGTGCGCGGATGTCGAGTATCTTCATCAACACCTCGACATAGGGCTGGGGGCGGCCTGTGCAGAGGGTCAGCGGCGCCAGCGTAGATTCACCCGCAGACGCCGCGCGCGAAAGCCGTGCAAATTCAACAAAGGGCCCCAGATCCCACGCTACGGATTCCTCGGGGCTCACACATCCGTCCAGGTCAGTGACAATCCATTTCACGGGCATGCAGTAACCGCCTTTCCCATCAGATTCTTCCCGGCGCTCCGGCGGCCGTGTTATGAGCGAACGGCGTCCGCTTTGTCAACCCATTCGGGATGGATGCTTTGCTTTTGAGGCTGGATTACGCAGATTCAGCCCGGATACAGAAAAATCCCGGTGCGGAGCGCCGTTGTGGGTCAGTTTTCATAAAACCACGCGATGGGTACGCGCAGCACCTGAGTCCGGTTGAGATGGCCCACGGTGGAATCGCCGACGCAATGGCCCAGCAGGGCTGCGTCATCCACGAATTCGAGCGCGGTGTAGCAGTACCATCCGTCCGGGTCACTTTCAAGCAGGCGCACGTTCTCCCAGGTCTGGCCTTCGTCGCGCGAGATGGCCGCGGCGAAGGGGGTGCGCTTGCCCGCCAGGGCGGGTTCGATCGCGCGATGGTCGTTCCAGAGCATCAATAAATCACCCGTGGATGGAATGCGTTCGATGGTGGCGGGGGACACCGGGCTGGCGATGTCCGTCAATTCCGGCGGGGACCAGGTGATGCCGCCGTCGCCGGAGAAAGAACGCATCTGACATCCCTGATCCGTGCGGCAGAGCATCATGAGGCGTCCGTCGTTCAACGCCACCACAGCGGGTTCCTGCAGGCCGGACTTGCTATCTTCCGGTGCGTCCAGGATCGATTCGCTTGGAAACCAGGTGGCGCCGTCATCGTCCGAAAGGTAGCACATGGCCTGGCCGCGCCCGCTGAAGCTCTCTCCGGGCAGGCTGTGCCGCGCTGCGGGGATCACAAGCCGTCCACTCTCGAGCTGGATGACCCGATCATTGTTCACGACAAAGTATCCCACGGGTTCGATGCAGAGCACGGGCTCGCTCCAGGTCGCGGCCTCGTCGTTCGAGAGGCGCATCATGGGCCGGCAATCGCTGGTGGAGTTCTTGCGCAGGTAGAACAGGGCGATCGCACCGGTACGGAGCCGCAGCAATGAGACCGACATGACGTTCATGCCGCCTTCGTTGGGAAGCACCACGGCATCCTCGGCTGACCAGCTTGCTCCGGCGTCGGTCGAGACACGCGACGCCAGAAACGCCGCGCCGTGATCGCTCGCACTCCCCGTGAAATGGGTGTAGATGAAGAGGAGCCGTCCGTCGTTCAACTGGATAAAATCGCCCTCGGAATTGCGTGGATTGCCCTCGCCGGGATCCAGCACGAGGGTGCGCTGGGGCGCATCCGCTGCCGCACCGGCCACGGCACTCAGGAGCAAAAAAGAGATGAGAACGGCGGCCTGTTTCATAAAGGCTCCTTCTGTGGTGCTCCGTTTCGGAACGCTCGTGTGTTGACGGACTTTCAGCCGCAGCGCTCACGTTCGTCGAGCGCAGAAGCGGTTGCCGGTTTCAGCGGCGGCAATGCTTCGGGCAGCACGCCCCGGGCACTCTTCCACATGAGCGCTGCTTCAACGACCATCCAGCCCTCAAGCAGCAGAACTGCGCTCCCGATGGCGGCCAGGAGCCAGTTGTGTTTCGCGATCCAATTGGACACGTTAATGCCCATCGCCCAGGCAGGCAGAGCCACCATGATGGCCAGCGGAGCGGCCAGCACCCAGGCCGGGCGGTTGTGGCGAATCAAATAGAACGCGACGACCAGGAACGCCAACCCCGCAAGCAGCTGGTTGATGGCGCCGAACAGCGGCCACAGGATCAGTCCACCCGAACCGGGGCCGTTTGGTCCCGGCAGGAGGGCCAACGCGCCCCCGGTGACAACGGCCACGGTGGTAGCCGCATACTTGTTGTGCAATGCGGGCACCCGCACCACGTCCGCCAGCTCCTGCACGATGTACCGCTGTAAACGGGTTGCGGTGTCGAGCGTCGTTGCGGCAAAACAGGCGATCATGACGGCCGTGATCCCGACCGCCAGGCGAGGGGGGATGCCGGTGGCGGCAATCAGGTTGCCCCCGCCTTCGATAAACGCGCCGACGTTGCGCGCCAGTCCGCTCATTGCGCCCCATTCGCCGCCGTAGTAGGCGGACCACGCCGCAGCGCCGGTGATGGTCTGGCCTTTCTCCATTACGCCGAGGCCGAGCCCCGCGCCGCAGGCCAGGATCACGATGACGGCCAGCATGCCTTCCACGAGCATCGAGCCGTAGCCCACGAACTGAGCGTCCGCCTCGTTGCGGAGCTGTTTCGACGAGGTGCCCGATGAAACCAGGCAGTGGAACCCGGAGACCGCGCCGCACGCGACCGTGATGAACAGAAACGGGAACATCAAAGGCGCATCCGCGGGCACGTTGCCGTTGATGGCCGGCGCAACCATGTCCGGGCGCGCTACAAGCAGGCCCAGAGCAAGCAAGACGAGGGCCACAAGGAGCTGGTGCGAATTGATGTAATCCCGGGGCTGGAGCAGCATCCAGACGGGCAGGACGCTCGCGATGAAGCAATAGACCAACAGGACGCCGGTCCAGATGACCACGACCGAACCGAGGCCGCTGAAGAAGCCCGCCTCATTGCCCGCATACAACGGCATTCGGAGCAGCGCGCTCAGGTCAATCGGGCACCAGTAAACGCCAATGGCGACTGCGGCGTACAGGATCACGAGGGCCAGGACCGACGGCGCCAGCAGGTGCCCGCCGCGCCGGTAGATCCAGAAGCCGACGCCGACCGCGACCGGCATCGCCACCCACACCGACAACACGCTTTGGGGATATATGGAGAAGATGACGGCGATCACGAGTCCGAAGATCGCGATCACGACCATCAACACGAAAAACAGGACGACCAGGAAGAGGACGCGCGCCCGCGGAGAAATCATCCGGCCGGCAATGTCGCCGATCGATTGTCCTCGCGAGCGGAGCGACACCACCAGAGCGCCGAAATCATGAACCGCCCCAATGAATATGGAGCCCAGCAGGACCCATAACAGCGCAGGCAGCCAGCCCCAGAAGATCGCAATCGCCGGTCCGACGATCGGCCCCGTGCCGGCAATCGACACAAAATGATGTCCAAACAGGACTTCTTTGCGCGTGGGCACGTAATCCACGCCATCTTCCAGCTCTTGTGAGGGGACCGCGGCATTCGGGTCTATGCAGAAAATCTTGCGCGCCAGATAGCGCCCGTAGGTGTGGTAGGCGGCGATAAACCCGACGCCGGACAGAAGGGCTATCACTACACTTGTCATTTCTTCACTTCCCTCCGGCCTTTCCATGAGGTTCACGATACGGAATGAAAGGCCATGTGTACACTGTCCTGGAGTATACTCCGCTTGCGGTGCGCCACAAAATTCCACGAAGAGCGCTTATTGGGCGGCGGCCTGAAAAAGAGGCGTATAAGGGCTGTCCTTGACGGAAGATGCGCATTTTCACACGTCTGGTGCATAATGGCTTCGTATATGACGTGCCCGTACCCGGAAGTATGGCGGCGGGAAGGCCTGGCTCCGAGGAAAACGGACCCGAATGAAGATTACATCTTTACCAGCGATGCTTATGGTGGGCGCGCTCCTGTGCATCGGCGCCCACAACGCCATAGCCTGGGTGCGGCTTCGCGAGCGGAAAGTGCACCTGGCCTTTGCAGTTGCTTGCGTGTTTGTCGCGTTTTACGCCGCGGCTACGGCCGGTTTGTACAGTGCGGCCACGCCCCTGGACGGCCAATTCTGGCAGCGCCTGCAGATGACGTCGGCGGTCTTTGCGGCCATAGCTTTCGTGTGGTTCATCTGGCTGTATACGGGGCAGCTCTCGGTCTATGTCCGCAACACCTTTTCCATTTACTACGCGATCAGCGGCGTGGTGCTGTGGCTTGATCGCAGCCGTTTTTCCTGGCCCATGGATCGCCCGTCGATCAAACAAGTGGATCTGCCCTTTGGCCTGCAGGTGGTGTATCAAGAGATGGCGCCCGGGCCGCTGGTGGAGATCACCAGCGCAATTGGCATGGTTTTTCTTGTCTACATCCTGTATGCCTGCCTGCGGTTTTACCGGACAGGCGATAAAGGCAGGGCGCGTGTGTTGTTGTGGGCTCTGACCTTGTTCGTGCTTGGGGCGATCAATGATATGTCGATCACCGTGGGTACGTACAAATTCATCTATATTATGGAGTACTGCTACTTTGGCATGGTCCTCCTGGCCGACCATGCACTTGCGCACGACATGATGGAAGCGGTATTTCAGCAACAGGGCGGACACGCCGGCGAAGGCCGCTACACGCGCCTCTTCCAGCACGTGGACAACGTTTACTTCGAGCTGAGTCCGGAAGGCCGTATTCTGGACGTCAGCCCCGTGGTGCAGCGCGTGATGGATCTGTCCCCCGCGGAAGTCATTGGCCGGAGCGTGGAAGAATTCTACGCCTCGAACGAACAGCGCGAGAGCCTGTGCCAACGCATCCGAGAGACAGGCCGCGTTGCCGATTTTGACGTCCGGCTGCGGCTGGGGCGTGGCCGTGAAGGGGATTTCGCGGTATCCGCCGCGCTGGTTGGCGATTCCCGCGGCATTCCCGGCAGCGTGATGGGGACGCTGCGGGATGTCACGAAACGCAAAGAGAAAGAGCAGCAGCTCGCACGTGCCGCCGGCCTGTACGAACGGATGCGAACGCTGGCGAAAGCGCTTGATGATGCAGAATCCTTCAGCGCGGGATTAAATGAGGCTCTTCACGCCGCGCTGGAAGTCACCGGCAGCCAGGCGGGGGCAATTTACGTGCTCGAAAAGGGGCGGCTGTCGCTGCGTGCGCGCCAGAACCTGCCCCTTGCGGCCGCAACCGCGCTGGAAGCGCTGCCTGACCAGGCAGACGACTTCTGGGCCGCGCTGCCCCTGGATCGATCCCGGACGCTGGGTTCGCTGCTTTGGGATTCGCAGGCCCTGCCTGAATTGGGCGAATATCAAAGCGCGCTTCTGACGCCCTGCGCTGGGCGTAACCGGGTTGTGGGGTACCTGGTTCTGGCAATGCCCAGCGGTACGGAAAGCCGTGGCGCGGCAGGCGCCGAAAACGTCGTCGCGTCGGAGATCGGCATGTTTATTGCCCGCTCCCGGTTCGTCGAATCGGTGCAGCGGGCCAGAGAAGAATTCGAGCGCGCGCAGGAATTTGCGCATGTGGGCAACTGGGAATTCGACGTCGCCGACAAGAAGCTTCGGGGCTCGCGAGAGACCGGCCGGATCTTCGGATTTCCCGAGCACCTGGCGGAGGTCACGCTCGACCAGTTTTTCGAAGTGCTCCACCCGGTCGATCGAGAGCGCGTTGCAACGGCCATCGGGCGGTTCATTCGGGGCGAGGCCGATACCTACGATGTGGAGTACCACATAACCCGGCAGAGCGATGGCGCGGCACGGGTGGTGCATTCCCTGGCACAGGTGGTCGAAGATGAAGCGGGACGGCTCACCAAGGTGCGGGGCACGGTGCAGGACATCACCGAACGCACGGAGCTGCAGCAGCAGCTGCTGCTTGCCCAGCGAATGGAATCGGTGGGCCTGCTGGCCGGGGGCATCGCACACGACTTTAATAACATCCTGTCGGTCATTATGTCGTATTCGGACATGGCGGCCGAGAGCCTGGAGCCCACCGAGCCGAAATACGCGATGATTCATGAAATTGCGTGTGCCGCGGAGCGGGCGCGGCATTTGACTCATCAACTTCTTGCGTTCAGCCGCCGGCAGGTCATGGAAATGCGGGTCATCGATCTCAACGCCGTGCTTAGAGACATGGCGCCCATGCTTGGGCGGCTGATCGGTGAAGGCATTGAATTGAGACTGGAATTGGACGAACAGGTCCGCCCCATTGAGGCGGACATCGCCCAGATTCAACAGATCATGATGAACCTGGCCGTAAACGGCCGCGACGCCATGCCCCAGGGCGGCGTCCTGGCGATCGCAACCCGTGTGGTCGAAGTGGAAGACCATGAGGTGCGCCATCCACCCTCGCGCCCCGCGCCCGGGACCTACAGCGTCATCATGGTGTCGGATAACGGATGCGGCATGACCCCGGAAGTGCTGGAGCATGTGTTTGATCCGTTTTTTACCACCAAAGCCGTCGGCAAAGGCACGGGCCTCGGGCTGGCCACGGTGTACGGCATCGCCAAACAGCATGGAGGATATATCTGGGCGGACAGCATTCCGGGGAAGGGAACCCGATTCCGGCTCTATCTGCCGGCGATCGACAAACCGCCGGAAGAGCCGCCGCGTCCAAAACCACTGTCCGGAAGCGCGCGGGGCAACGAGACCATCCTCGTCGTTGAAGATGAGGAAATGGTGCGCAATCTCACCAGCAATGTGCTTCGAAAGCACGGCTATACAGTCTTGACGGCCCAGGATGGAGAAGACGCCCTGCGTGTGGCGGAATCCAGCGGCAACGCCATCGATCTGCTGCTTACCGACGTGGTGATGCCCCGCATGAGCGGCCTGGAGCTCTACGAGCAGCTTGCGCCTCGCGTGCCGGGGATGAAGGTGCTGTTCATGTCGGGCTATGCGAATGAACTGGTCTCAGACTGCGTGGCGCTGGGCCCGGATGCCGTGCTGCTGCAAAAGCCATTTACCGTACACTCTCTGACGGAAGAGGTGCGCAGCATGCTTGACGGATGACGGCGCGCCCGCCGGAGCCGGTCACTGGCGTAAAAAGGCCGGCACGTCGCGGATAGACGCGACGACCGGGGCGCCCGTGGCGCGCAGCCGTGATTCCGATTGATGTCCCTGGGCGACGAGAAGGCATCGGACCCCCAGCGCCT
>DAOSJS010000090.1:0-12391 GCA_035367355.1 Candidatus Hydrogenedentota bacterium | reverse complement strand
AAAAAATAAGGAGCAAAAACATCACGTCAATCAGGGAGGTGATGTTGATGGTTGGGCGACGTCTGGAACGTCCGCCAAATGCTGAACTCATGACTGCCTTTCTCAATAACCCCCATATCCAGACGGCAAAATGGAGTCGCACCGGGAATGGTGCGTGAAATCGGCCCAGAACATCCAGCCTCTTTTCCCGGCTGGGGCTGTGTGGCCCGTAGTGCACTGCCCGGCATGATTTTAGGAACGCTCCGCCGGAAATACAAGTCCGGGATTTTTGAAGGCCGCTCCTTCGCTGTGCTCGAACCAAAGGGATGTGACCCAGGATCATCTGCCGCCGGCATTTGCCGGATCCGCACCTGTTCAGGTACACTCTATGTTGTGAGAGGGGACGACCCGCAGAAGTTGGAAAGCCGAGGAAAACCAAGTGCATAGCTGTTGTATTTGCGTGGCCGACAGCGATGAAGCCAGTGCTCGATTGCTCGCCGATGGCCTGAAGCTGAATGAATATGAGGTGCGTGTAGCCACCACACCCGAGGACGTCTGCCGGGAATGCAGTCAGGGGGATGTTCAGGTCTTGTTGCTGGATGCCGCCCTGGGGGATATGGGCGGGCTTGCTCTAGCCCGGCAATTGAAAACGGACCACGAAACCTCCGGCGTGATCCTGCTGCTGGCTCTTGATCGGGAGGCCCAGAAGCGCTTTTCGATCGAAGATGCCCTGGGCGTGGATGATTACATCACAAAACCGTACAACCTGCCGATGCTCATGATCCGAATTGAGACCCTCCTCCGCAAACGCCGGAAGGTGGAATGCCTTAAAACTGAAGAAGAACCACTCGGCGACAGCTCGTACACCGACGAGCTCACAGGACTGCGCAACCGCCGTTATCTCCTGGAGCGGCTCCAGGAAGAAGTGGAAAAAGCTCACCGGTACAATTTTCCCGTGTCCTGCGTGGTGTTTGACGTGAGCGAAGTGGAAGCGCTCGATGATGAGCTGGGCACGGTCTCTCTGGATGATCTCCTGGTGGAGCTGGCCATGGCGATGCGCAACTACAGCCGCACCTTTGACATCCTCGCGCGGTATGACGGTACGATGTTCGCGGCGGTGCTCCCCCACGTGGATCGCGACCAGGCTGTGCAATATGCCCAGAAAATTCTAAACGAAGTGGAAGACACCACCTTCGCCGACCCCTGCTATCCCTCGAAAACCCGTTTGAGCGCGGGTATCGTCGCGTGCAAAAATGGAAGTGCACGCAGCGCAGAGGCGGTTTTGGGCGAAGCCATGCAGAGCCTCCTGGCCGCCCAGAGCGCCAAAGATAAGCGGGTCGGTCTTCGCGATCTTTCCGACGGCCCCTGAGCGACCGTCACCAGTCTCTCCGGCTTAATTCACCCGCCCAGGCGCTTGAGCGCCTTCATCCCAATGTCTGTCCGGTAATGGGCGTTTTCGAAATGAATCCGGCGGACGGCCGCATAGGCGCGCTCGATTGCCGCCGGCACATCCGAACCCGTCGCGGTCACGTTAAGCACTCTGCCGCCGTTGGTAACCAGGGTGCTCCCTTCCATCGCGGTGCCCGCATGGAACACCACCGCACCAGCCTCTTGTTCTGCCTCCGGGATGCCGGAAATCGCTTTGCCCTTCTGATACGCGCCCGGGTATCCGCCGGACGCCATCACAACCGTGACACACGCGCCTTCTTCCCACTCCAGGGACACATGTTCCAGCGTACCCTCACAGCAGGCGACCAAGATCGGGATCAGGTCGTTCTTCATTCGAGGCAACACGACCTGCACTTCCGGATCGCCAAAACGGCAATTGAATTCGATCACTTTGGGGCCATCCGGCGTAATCATGAGGCCGGCATAAAGGACGCCGGTGTAGGGTGTGCCCGCTTCCGCCATCGCCTGAACGCATGGGTTCAAAATCGTGTTCATTATCTCGTGCTGCAACGCATCGGTCACGACGGGTGCCGGCGAGTAGGCCCCCATCCCGCCAGTGTTCGGCCCTTCGTCGTTGTCAAACGCCGGCTTGTGATCCTGGCTCGACGCCATGGGAATAACCGTCTTCCCATCGGAGAAGGCGAGTATTGACGCCTCTTCCCCTTCGAGATATTCCTCGACCAGCACGCGATTTCCGGCGTCGCCAAAGGCCCGGTCTTCCATGGCGGCCCGGATCGCTGAGACCGCAGTGTCCAGATCCCGGGCAACCGTCACTCCTTTGCCCGCGGCCAGCCCATCAGCCTTGATCACCACCGGTGCGCCGGTGCTACGCACATAGCCGATGGCCTCGTCCGGGCACATGAATTCCGCGGAGCGGGCGGTGGGAATCCCACAGCGGTTCATGACATTCTTGGCGAAGCTCTTGCTGGCTTCGAGGCGGGCGGCGGCGGCAACCGGACCAAATGTCTTGATACCATTCGCGGTGAGGTAATCCACCAACCCCCGTGACAGTGGATCTTCCGGTCCGACAACAGCCAGCCCCACGCCGGCATCCCGGGCCAGGGCGCCCAGCTTTTCGAAATCATTTACGCCGATATCGACACAGCGCCCGAGCGCAGCCATTCCGGGATTGCCGGGCGCGCAGAAGAGGCGCTCTACCTGCGGGCTTTGCGCAATTTTCCACGCCAGGGCGTGCTCACGTCCCCCGCTTCCGACGATCAATACATTCACCTGTGCAACCTCCCAGCGTCAGCGCGTATCACCCGCCATTCCAGGCCAATTGTGTGTTCTTGAGGAATTCCGCAATGGCGTGATCGTAGCGCGCGGCACTCGCAAACGCTTCCTGTGCGAGACGGTGGCGTATTTCAAACGTCAGCGCTCCACCGTGCGCGCGCATTTCGTGCATGACCAGGCTGTAGCGCTCCGGATTTACCACAGCACCCACGTAGCGGAAATTCTTTGCGGCCGAACGGATCATCGACAGGCCGCCGATATCGATCTGCTCAATCACCTCTTCCGGCATCGCTCCGGGCTGTGCGATCAGGGCCTCAACCGGGTGAAGGTTGGCTACCACGAGGTCGATCCATTCATAACCGTACGCCTGGAGCTGCTCGGCATGCAGTTTGTTATCGCGGATGCCCAGCAGACCGGCGTGAATCTTCGCATGTAGAGACTTGACCCGCCCGTCCATCATTTCTTCCACACCGGTGTAATCGGCCATGTTCAAGGCAGGGATCCCGGCTTCCTCGAGGACACGCAGAGTGCCCGCCGTGCTGATCAGCTCCACGCCGAATTCGGCCAACAATTGAGCCAGCTCAACCAGCCCGGTTTTGTCGTGGCAACTGATGATGGCTCGTCTGATCGGTGTCATCGCTCTGGCTCCTTCCCCTGGCTCCAGCGGTCTGCAGGCCGCGCGCCCGTATTTGAACGGGCGCATATAGTACTTCAGGTTCGCCGGAAATGAAAAACCTGTGCCCGGCCAACACAAACTTGATTCGCTCCGGGCCGCTTCACAGGGGCGGCTGGATGGCTCCATAGTGGCATCGCCCTTCATTCAACATCAGGAGCCTGTCGACAAGCGGCCATGCTTCACGGCACCCCTGTGTGGCAATGATGACTGTGAGATGCTCAGCTGAGCGGCGCCTCAGAATCTCTTCCGTAAACTGCTGCACAGCGGCACGCTCGAGATAGGTGAACGGTTCGTCGAGAAGCAGGAGGCGCGGATTCACGATCAGGGCGCGCGCAAGCGCCAGCCGCTGCTGATGCGGCAGAGAAAGCGACCCCGGCCGCTCGCGGCGCTTGCCGGCCAGTCCGCTCAAGGCGAGCATGTGCTCCACCCGTTCGATCCGCTTTTCCCGCGAGATCTCCTGCGCATGCAGGACAAAGAGGAGGTGCTTCTCGACCGACATATGCGGCCAGAGAGCAAGTTCCTGAAATACCATGCCGATTGCACGCGTGTGAAGCTCGCCCGCTGCCGCAGGGACATCGTCCACGGTGACGCTGCCGGCGCTGGGGAGTTCGAGTCCGGCTACCAGCCGCAACAGCGTGCTCTTGCCCGAAGCGGCCGGGCCGGACAGGCACAGCCCTTCGTTTGGAGCCAGTGTAGCGGAGATGCCCTGAAACACCGGCGTGCCGCGATAGACCTTTGTGACGCTGTCGAATTTAACGGTAGGCATGGAGCACCCGCCCGCACGCGAAGCAGAACACCGCCGTGCACAAGCCCGTTGCGAACAGCAGGCTTGCCATTGCGAGGCACAGCGACGCCACGGCAGCACTGGGCCCCAAATGCATCAGAGAATGAACACGGACCGGGAGTGGCATCACGTCGGGCGAAGCGACCATTACCACCGCCCCGAGTTCCTGAAGGGAAAGGAGGCATGCGATGCCCCAGACGGCCACGTGAACTGGCGCTGCCCTGTGAATTCGTGCCGCCGGGAGACGTGGACGGGACAGTGCCAGTAAGGCGATGCGTTCACTCAGGTATGCGAAATAAAGGTATTTGGCGGTGTTGGCCAGGACCAGGATTAAAAACGATCGGGATACAAACCCGGTGGGGCCGGGATGATTCCAAAGGGCTCTCAAACCTGTGCCCAGCAACGGCCCCGTGAGCAGAAACGGGATGAGGCTCAATCGGAACAGCAGCCCCAAACGTGGACTGTCATTGGCAAACCAGGCCATGGCGAACCCTAATGCGGTAAGCACGGTTGCTGCGGTGGCGGATTGCAGAAGACTCGTCAGGATCTCACGCCGTGCATCCGACCACGCGAGCATCAGCTGCGCCCAGCTCTCGATCCGCCCCGCCAGGAGGGACAGAGGCACGCCGACTGCCAGAGCCGCCAGAAACAAACAGGCGCCAGACGCGAGCAGTGCCCGTTTCCAGCCCACCGGCACCCGGCCGGCCGGTTTGGGTGTGGATGCCAGCCACTGCTGGCGAGGGCGGACCCAGCGGCCCCAGGCCCAAAGGATGGCACTTCCTGCCGCGAGCAATGGCAATGCCTGCGCGACCGCCCGGCCTGTTTCATGAAAGGCGCTCAATTCAGTAAAAATCTCCACCGAACAGGTATTCACCTGAAACAAAGCCGGAACGGCAGGTTCCGTGAGCGTTAACAAAAACACAAGTCCCACCCCTGTCAAGACCCACGGCGCGCACAATGGAAAACGCACCACGAAAAAAGTCTGAACCGGATCGGCAATCAGCCGGGCCGATTCCAGCATCCGCCGGTCGAAGCGCTGCAATGCCGCAACGGTACAGAGGAACACGAACGGGTAGTACGACAACGTAAAAACCAGGATGACGCTCAGGAGGCGGAATGGAAATGGCACGCCCGGTTCTGCTGTAAACTGCGGCGCCAGGATCCCCATGCGCGTCAGGGCATCTAGCCAGGCCGCCGAAAAGACGCAGGGCGGGATCAGCACCGGCACGCACAGTAGAAACGTGAAAAATGCCCGCAAAATACGCGGACAATACTGCAGGGAAAGCGCAATGCCTCCCCCCGCCAACAGTGACGTGAGGCACGTACCCAGGCTCACCGCCAGGGTGTTGGCGAGTATGGTCGCCTGCCTGGGTTCTGCGAAGACAGCACGCCAGGTTTCGAAGCGCCAGACACTGCCTTCAAACAGAGAACGCCAACCGAGCGCGGCCAGAGGCGCCACACTGACAGCGGCAAAAACCGCCAAGGTCAATCCCCTGAAAAAATTATGAGGCATACGGGGCTTGGGCATTTCTTCAGAAGTCCCCTGAGAATAAACGCAGCCTTCGATTCCAGCCACCCGGTCGCAGCGCTGAACTGGACACTCATTGTATGAATTCCAGGCAGCCGGTGCACATTCTTCAGATGCGTCACCTCGAGATTCAAGCGGTGCCGTGGATTGTCCGGGAAGTCGTGGCCTGCTCGGACACGCCGGCCGATCCATGCGGTGGTCTACAGGGAGCGGCCTTGTTTTCGCCAGATCGCGAGCTGGCGGCTGCGGCGTTCCGCCTGGCCACGCCGAACCTGTTTCACCCAGGTTGCGTAGTCTTCTTCGTCAGGAAGCATCAACGCTATGAAGGAATCCAAGAGGTCATCCCCCAGAAAGTCGCAGAATGAATCATAGAGCTGGACATGGTTCGCGTACAGCATGCCGCGAGAGTATCGCTTCACTGGGACAATGCTGTCCAGGTCGATAAAATAGAACTTTTCGCCGTTTCGCGTGAAGATGTTCTTTCCTGACAAATCCCGGTGATACGCGCCCGCGTCCCGGAGTGCATTTACGGTTTGCGCCAGGTCATGCAGAAAAGTGCGGAGCCGTTCCTCCGGCGCGCCGTCCTGAACCATTTCCGCCATGCACCGCTCCACATTGTTCGCACCCTCGAGATACTCCATGATGAGGTAACTGGCGCGGATGATGCCCCAGCGTCCTTGTTCCACCAGCCCGTCCACACGCGGCGCCCCAATGCCCAGCTGTTCCAGGTACAGCCCGGCCACCCAGCCCCGCCGGTAGCGCTCACGGCGCAGAGTGCGTTTCAGCACTCCCAGCACCGGCTCGCGCGAACAGGCCTTCACCACATACTGACCGACCCGGCGCGTTATGGTCGTTGGGGAGATCTGCAGAGTATCCCCCTCGGCTGCGATCAATTCCAGGAGTCTCGCACAGGGAACATCGATGCGGCGCCGCACCACGGCGTCACCGCAGTGTTCCGTGATCGTCAATTCAGCTGGCAACGGGAATGTCTGCATTGTCTATGTACTATTTCCCCGGCGCGGGCCGGATATACTGGAACGCACGGCATAGGCCAGCGCGATGAGCGCATGATGTTCCACGGGACCGTAACCCGCAACAATCGCATCATACCACTGAGATTCAAGGCGGTTCTTTTCAAATGACCGTCGCAATCGATAGAGATTTGCCGCACGGCCTCGCGATGATAAATGCGCCTGCCGGCGTGCCTTATCGAAGTCAATGATGTAGGGATCGTCTCCCGCAACCAGGATATTGCGCACCTGCAGGTCGCCGTGGCGGACGCCCAGCCCGTGCATCGTGCTGATGGTCTCCCCCACGCGCCTCAGCAGGTCCGGCGATGGCGATCCAGTTTTCAAAAAATCCTGCAAGTGTATGGCATCCAAAGCTTTAGTAGCAATACGCCCCCGAAGCAGTCCCAATTGGCGCCACCAGCAGATCCCCAAAGGCTCCGGCACGGGAAATCCCTGCCGCCAGAGGAAATCCACTATCCGCAGCTCGGCCAGGGGACGATTGCCCAGGTAAAGGTCGCGATTTACCCTGGCGAGCAGGCCGCCCCGCCGGTAATCACGCACGATCCCCTCTCCCCGCTCAAACGCAAAGCGGTAGACTGGGGCCCGGCCAGACTGACTGTCGGCGACAGCGCCTGCTCTGGTAAGCAAGGCAGACGCCACCGTGTCCGAACAATCAGCACGAAGCAACGCCTTTTTCCCTGAGTCGCACAGGTATCGATACCCGTCTAACATGCTTCTACGGTCACATCCTTCGGAAAGGTGCAAAACGCCAGGTGGCGGTTACTGCTGGGATTTCTCCCCTGCTTTGACGCATTGGAATCAAATGGCGCTATCATACGCTGTTGCAACAAAGGATTCCATTCACAGGGACCTGTGTGTCGCGCGATGGCTCGAAAAAGCCTTTCTTTGCCGCATTTACTGCTGGGGCAAAGGCGCTGCACGGGTTTTTGCACCTCTATGGAACATTTTGCCCGGTAACAGGTATTAAGAATGTAGGTTAAGTGCTGGCAGGCCCGGCAAAAGGCCTGCCGCCGGTACGAAAGGGAATGAAATGAACCTGCACACGAAAGCTATAACGAAGCCCCGCCTGGCCGATTCGAGGGACGCCCAGAACGCTTTAACCCTGATAAGGTTGTATGCCAGCATTCTCACCCAGCTCAACGCCTTTGTAGCGACCATCAAGTCGCAATCCAGCTCCTGAAGAAGACGCAGCGTGAACTTCAGCGATTCGGAAGCCGGTGGGTAACCTGGGCTGAGCTCCCGCCTGCCCAGTCGGGCAATAACACTTGACAGTTGCGTTTCGCAGCTGTTTTGTGTAACTTTATGGGTAGCCGGGCGCCCCAAGACCAGACGCGCTCAACTTGCCCGACGATTCGGGCCGCTTGATGCCTGCTGGTATTCGAGGGGGTAGTTCCTGACGAAGGGCGCCCCGATACATGTCCAGAATTCCGGCTCACGCTGGACAACAGGGAGAGGATGGCAACGAATGAAGCACTTGAGAGTCGTTTCCTGTAAGCCCAAGCCCGCCCAACAGACAGTGTTCCAGGTCAAGCTGGACTCTATCTTGTTCTATGTGGATAGCGGACTTGAATACGTCAGTTACAAAATGCGGAGCGGAGCGCTATAGCAGCCGCATCGAGGGAGAACCGTTAATGAATCACTGCAAACTCATCACCAAAACGCCCGCACAGGCGCAGACCACGAATTTTCAGCTCCTGAAGCAGTTTGCGGAAGACCTGACATCGCGCATCGTCGCCGCTCGCCATTCCAAGCCCTGGGGTATTTATTGGTGAGGCGATAACGCCCACCGGAGCACCGGTGGGCAGCGGCGGGCTCTGGCTTGCCAGCAGCGGCCTGCCCACTGCGAGATGCACGGTGTCCCCAGTAAACCGCCGCTCTGAATGTGGAGGCGTCCCCTCTGCGTCTGCGGCGTGTCCAGGATAAGAAGCGTTACCCTGCAACGCCCTCGTTTTATACGCGAGGGCGTTTTTCTATGTGCTGGCGGGTCAGATACGGCTGCGTCCGATGTCGGACATCCGGATGCGCAGCTCATCGCAGTTCTCGAAACGCGCGTCCGGTTCCTTGTCCATCATCCGCATGATAATGTCACCGAGTTCGCGGGGGCAGCGTGGATTCACATACGATGGGTGATCAGGCATCACCTTCAGATGGCATTCGTACAGGCGCTGCAGGCTGTCGACCTGAAAGGGCACACGGCCCGCAAACATCAGGTAGAATGTCGCTCCAAGTGAGTAGATATCGCTGCGCGGGGTGGCCCGTTCTCCACGGATGATTTCAGGCGGGACGAACATGGGCGTGACTTGTTCCTTGAGGCCGGTGTCCAGAAGGTTGAACAGTTTCTCCCGCGCCAGAGAGTAGTCCGTGAGTTTCGCGATACCCTTGCGGGTAAACAAAATGTTGGCCGGTTTGAGATCGTGGTGGACGAAGCCCTGGTCATGGATGTATTGAAGTCCGTTACACACCTGCGCGACCACCACCATTCGTTCCGGCAGGTTCCAGGGGCGGTTTTCGATGTACCACCGCAGATCAGGCCCGTCGACGTATTCTTCCACCAGGCAATGTCCTTCATCGCCTGACACAAAATCGAAGATCTTCACCACATTGTGGTGGTTGAATCTCTTGAAGCGTTTGACGCTCTTGGCCAGCTCGCGCACGTGGGTGTTGTTCCGGAAGAAATTGGCGTGGAACAGCTTGACGGCAACGATCTCACCTGACTGCGTGTCCACGGCGCGGTAGACTACCCCCGTTCCGCCCCGGCCCAGCAACAGATCGATGCGAAAATGATAGAGTTTGTATCTATCCGGTGGTTCGTGGCGCAATACTGTTCTTCCCTCTTACACGTCAAGTCCCAGGTCAATCGATGGCGCATCGCCCCACAAACCGTCCAGATCGTAGAATTGGCGGGCCTTTTCGCGAAACACGTGAACAACGATGTTGCCAAAATCGATCAGAAGCCAGCCGGCAGCGGGCGTCCCTTCCGCGTGCCGGGGGTGGACACCGACCTCTTTCATGCCTTCATGGATGGATCCATAGATCGCCTTGACCTGAGGTTCACTGGAAGCACTGCAGATGATGAACACATCGGCCATCACCGTAAGGCCGCGCAGATCATAAGCCTTGATATCTTTTGCCTTATGCCTGGCGGCGAGCTCCGCGATGCGGAGGGTGTCGGGCAAAAAATCGGGGGCGGCCGCTTTGTTTTTACGAACGAGTTTCGCCAATGACGCCAACGCTCCTGGTTAGTTCTCCAAAGCTTTCAACAGCATCTCATTAATCATCTTGGGGTTGGCCTTGCCTCGCGTCGCCTTCATCGCCTGGCCCACGAGGAACCCCAGGGCCTTTTCCTTGCCTTTGCGATAGTCGTCCACGGGCCCGGGATTGCTGGCGACCACGTCCGCGACAATCCGCTCCAGTTCCCCCTCGTCGCTGATCTGGACCAGGCCTTTGGCTTCCACAATCCGCTTGGGGTTTTCGCCGGTGTCGAACATCTCGAGCAAGACATCTTTCGCAATCTTGCCACTGATTGTACCATTGTCGATGAGACGGATCATTGCGGCGAGGTTGCCACTGGCCACCTTGCATTCCTCGATCGGCAAACCATTTTTCAACAGCAGGGCCTGCAAATCGCCCATGATCCAGTTGGCGGCGGGTTTGGCCTCTGCTCCGGACTGTACCGTAGCTTCGAAATAATCGGCCATGCTGCGGGAGGCCGTCAAGACGTCGGCATCGTATGCCGACAGCCCGTAGGTCTCCTGGAAGCGATGCCATCGTGCCTGGGGCAACTCGGGCAGGGACGCCCGAATCCGGGCCTCCCACGCTTCATCGACGGCCAGCGGCATCAGATCGGGTTCCGGGAAATAGCGATAGTCATGAGCCGATTCTTTGGTCCGCTGCGGCACGGTAACGCCGCGATCAGCATCCCAGCCGCGCGTCTCCTGCACAACCGTGCCGCCGCTCTCGAGAACCTGGCGCTGCCGCGCGATTTCGTATTCAATGGCTTTGTGAACGCCGCTGAATGAGGCAACGTTTTTGACCTCGGTTTTGGTGCCAAACGAGGAGCTTCCCCTGGGGCGCAGACTTACGTTGGCTTCGGCTCTCAGCGACCCTTCTTCCATGTTGCAGTCACTGACTTCGAGATACTGCAGAAGGCGTTTGAGTGCGGTGAGATAGGCGAACGCCTCATCCGCGCTCGACAGGTCGGGCTCAGTCACGATTTCGAGCAGAGGCATGCCGCTCCGGTTGAAATCGATGCCGCTGACACCGCCGCTCAGAGTATGGACATTGCGCGCCGTGTCTTCTTCCAAATGGGCACGGGTGATTCCAATGCGCTTCGTGACGCCGTCTACCCGGATATCGATCCAGCCGTGATGGCACAACGGCAATTCGTGCTGGCTGATTTGGTAGTTCTTGGCCAAGTCCGGATAAAAGTAGTTCTTACGGTCCATCTTACACCAGCGGGAGACCGTGCAGTTGAGGGCCAGCCCGGCTGCCACTGAATAGTCGACCGCTTTACGATTCATCACCGGCATGGCTCCTGGCATCCCCAGGCATACAGGGCATACATTGGTGTTTGCCGGGGCGTTGAACCGGGTGCTGCACGGACAGAAGACCTTAGATGCCGTGCTCAATTCGACGTGCACTTCCATCCCGATTACAGCTTCGTATTCCATTGCTTCAGGTTCCTGACCGGCGGCGTGCGCCGTTTTTCAACCAATGCCCGGAACGCCCATGTCAACGTCCCGGTGCTGTTCGTACGTGTAGCCTGCGCGGAGCAGGATCTCCTCGTCGAAAGGCCTGCCCATCAGCTGGAGGCCAACGGGCAATCCGCTGCCTGTCAGGCCGCAGGGCACGCTCATGGCCGGAATGCCCGCCAGGTTTGCCGAAACGGTGTGGATATCGCTTTGATACATCTCCACCGGCTCGGCCGTCTTTCTCCCGAGCTTGAACGCGGGCGTGGGCGACGTGGGCGTCAGGAGGAGGTCACAGCGCTCGAACGCCTTTTCGAAATCCTGACGAATAAGCGTCCGGACTTTCAGTGCTTTGAGATAATACGCATCGTAATGGCCGACCGACAACACGTGCGTGCCCATCAAGAGCCGCCGCTTCACCTCGGCGCCCAGCGTCTCGCTTTTCGAGTTGACATACATGTCACGCACATCGCTGGCATTGGCGGAGCGATGGCCGTAGCGCACCCCGTCAAAGCGGGCGAGGTTGGCGCTGGCTTCGGCGCAGCAGATGATGAAATATACCGCCGCCGCATAGTCGGTGTGCGGCAGCGAAACATCAACTATTCTCGCACCCTGCCCGCGAAGGACGATCACGGCGGATTCCACGCGCGCGCGGACGTCGTCTGCCAGGGCATCAGTGAAATATTCGCGGGGCAGGCCAATCGTGATGTCAGAGACATCGTCCCGCAGCGCTCTGGCGAAATCGGGTACCTGCACCGGTGAGGCCGTCGAGTCGCGCGGATCCTGTCCGCACAACACATTGAGCGCCAGGGCCATATCCCGCACGTCTCTGGTCAGTGGGCCGGCCTGATCCAGCGAAGACGCAAAGGCGACCACACCGTGGCGTGGCACGCGGCCGTACGTGGGCTTCATACCCACGCAACCACAATAGGCAGCCGGCTGCCGGATGGAACCGCCCGTATCGCTTCCGAGCGCGAGGGCGCATTCGCTGGCCGCAATGGCGGCAGCGGAACCGCCGCTCGA
>DAOSJS010000089.1:10033-12458 GCA_035367355.1 Candidatus Hydrogenedentota bacterium | reverse complement strand
CGCCCATCCGCATCACGTATTCCGGAGTGCAGGATGAGGGAGGAAGCGGGCTCAAGCGTGTCGTTTTGTGGGCCAAAGTGAACGGAGGTTCATGGCTGAGCACCGGTCTGTCCAGCACTCAGGCGTCGGGCAGCTTTTCATACACCCCCTCCGCGGGCGACGGACGTTACGAGTTTGCCCTGCGCGCGGAGGATAACGCTGGCAATATGTCGCCTGCACCTTCTGGCGCCGGCGCGCCATGTCTCTTTGATACGACGCCGCCTGCCGTCAGCACGGTGACCGCGCCGCAATACGCGAAAGCCACGCCCATCAAGGTCTCCTACAGCGGCGTATCTGACGGGAACGGCAGCGGGCTCAAAAAAGTCTACTTCTGGTTCCGCAAAGACGGCGGGGCCTGGCAGAATTCAAATTTGACCCTGACATCCGCCTCGGGCGCGTTCGACAGCAGCCCCAGTCAGAACGGCACCTACGAATATGCCCTGCGTGTGGAAGATAACGCGGGCAACCTGTCCCCGCTTCCCGCCGGTGCAGGGCAGGCCGCCACGATCTACGACACCGTGGCGCCTTCGCTCGGGACCCTGTCTGCTCCCTCTCACGAAAGTGCGCCGCCAATCTCCGTCATCTACAGCGGCGTCCAGGACGACCGGAGCGGTGTGAAAACAGTGTCCCTGTGGTTCAAAAAAGGCAACGCCGCCTGGCAAAACTCCGGACTTGCGTCGAGTGCCACCGCAGGCTCCTTTGCCTTTAATGGGATGACCGGCGACGACACCTATTACTTCGCCCTGCGTGTGGAAGACAAAGCCGGCAACATCACGGCGGCTCCATCGGGTGACGGCGCCGCCCGCACCGTCTTCGACACACGGTTCAGCCCGGGAACCGCATCCTCGCCGCAATACGCCAAGGCGGCGCCCATTACGGTCACCTATTCCGGCGCGCGGGCTGAGGGCAGCGCCATCAAGTCTGTCCGTCTGTGGTACAAGAAGGGCCTGTCCGGAACCTGGACAAACAGCGGCCTCAGCGCGTCCGGCACGTCCGGCCAGTTTGCTTTTAATGCACTTTCCGGCGACGAAACTTACTACTTCGCGCTGCAGGCTGAAAATACCCAGGGCATGCTGACCCCGGCCCCACAATCGGGCGGCGGAGATACACAGACTATCTACGATACCACCCCGCCCAACCCGGGCAACATGGCGTCACCGGAGTATTCCCGCCAGGGGCCCATCACGGTGACGTACAGCGGCGCGAGCGATGACGGCAGCGGCCTGAAGCAGGTCCGCCTCTGGTTCAAAAAAGGGTACGGCGGCGTGTGGCGGGACAGCGGATTGCGCAGCACCGGAGCAGATGGTTCGTTCAGCTTCAACCAGATGTCCGGTGATGACGCCTATTTCTTTTTCGTGCAAGCTGAAGACAACGCGGGCCTGGTATCGTCAGCGCCCAGCGATGCACTGGTGTTCGGGGGAGGGTGATCAATTCCCGGGACGTGGTGATGGGGAGGACGAGGCCCCGCCTGCTTCATGCGGCGGGGCCTTCCACTTTTCGAGCAGGGCATCCCGAATTCGTTACAATGGCGCGGCTGCCGCACGGGTTTGCGGTACAGCGCGTTGACACAAGCCATAATCAGCTGTCTGGGAGGCCCGCGCGTCATGATCTTTCAGCGTTCACTCGCCATTGTTGTCGTTTTGTGGATGGTCGCTGCGAGCACGGCGCTGTCCGTTGAAGCCGATCTCCCTCCGCTGCCGGTCAAGGCGCCAGGACCCTTCGCCGGCCTCGATGCTGCCGCGCACGCGGGTGCGCATTCGTTCGCATTTGGAAAGCCCGTGGCCGGCTGCACCTACTTCTACTGGTATGACGTAGAATCGAAGGCGCACATCGTGAATGGAGACGGTTCCGATGCGCTGACCACCCACCCCGCGGACATGACCGGGTTAAGCTACCGGAGCGCATCGTGGCACCGGATGCAGATGGAAGACATGCTTGACGCCGGCATCGACTTTTTGATGCCGGTGTTCTGGGGCGTTCCAGGTCAGTATACGGGCTGGAGTTTCGCTGGATTACCGCCGCTGGTAGAGGCCCACGACGCCCTGCTCTCTGAAGGAAAACAGCCGCCCCGGATTGGTATGTTCTTCGACACGAGCATTCTGCGTTTCAACGGTTACGCCCGTGCGGGCGAAGATTACCACGTCGACCTCACGACGCCGTTCGGCCGGGAGTGGCTTTACACCTGTATCCGCGATTTCTTCAGCATGATCCCCCCGGAGAAATGGGCGCGGATTGACGGTAAACCCATTGTCTTCCTGTATGCGGGCTCGTTTGCCAGGGCACAATCGGCTGAATCGTTTCAGGAAGTGCGCGAGGGATTTCAACGGGATTTCGGCTGCGAGCCGTTTATTGTGAAGATGCGGGACTGGCAGGGCGAGGCGGATGC